>DASXGQ010000088.1:0-35532 GCA_036488995.1 Caulobacteraceae bacterium | reverse complement strand
ACGCGACGCCTTCGGGCAGGACGGGGTCCTGGTGGCGCAGCACGAGGTCGGCGATCTCGTAGACGGGACGGGCCATCTCCTCGCTGCCGCCCGTGGCGAACAGGGTCTCCATCAGGATGCGACGCACCTTGCTGCGACGGCCGTAGCCCTTCACCAGCGCGCGGATCGCTCGGCGCAGGGGATCGAGTTCGTCGCTCTTCTCGTCGAGCAGCGCCGCGCCGACCCGATCGCGCAGCGCATCCATCTCGCGCCGCGCCATTTCCAGCAGGATCGAGTCCTTGTTGGGAAAATAGCCGTACAGCGTGCCCACGCTCACGCCTGCCGTCTCGGCGATCAGGTTGGTGTTCAGCCCCTCTCGTCCGCGCGTCTGCAGTATGCGAGCCGTCGCCTCGTAGATTGCCTCCACGGTCGCCGCGGACCCGACGCGCTGCGGAACTCTTCGTCTGGAATCAAGACTCTGTCTTCGGCTTCCGCGCGCCATGATCGGGTTAGCCCATCCGAGTAACAGTTTGCGAGCTTTGCTCGTATTCTAACCATAAGCTCGCATCTGAGAAAACAGGGAGACCGTCAGATGAGGATGGCGTCGATCGGATTGGCGGCGATCTGGCTCGCCGGCTGCACCCACAGCCCCGTCTCCATGCTGCGGCAGGCCTCGGGAGCGACCAGCCAGGGGGTCTGCTCAGGGGTGTTCGTCTCCGGCCTCCAGCCAGCGGAGGTCTATCGCCTGCAGCAGAGGCCCGAGCCCGGCATGTGGGCGGTCGATTGGGCGCTGCGCTATCGCGTCGACAGGACGCGCCGCGAGGTCAGCACGGATATCGCCGGCGCCGTTCCTTCCCGCGCGGTGTTCCGCGAGGGACGAGGCTGCACCCTGGTTTGGGACAGGCCCCCGCCCCAGCCGCTCGCGACCGCGCCGTCCGATCCCACGGTCCTGGCCGACATTGCCGGTCCCGCTATGGTTGCGCCTCAGACCCCCGCCCTGCGCGCCGCTCTCGATGCCGCCTTCGCCGAGCCAGGCGTCGGAGGCCCCCGCGCGACGCAGGCGGTGGTGATCGTCCACGACGACCGCGTGATCGCCGAGCGCTATGCCCCAGGCGTCGGGGTCGACACCCAGCTCGACGGGCATTCGATGACCAAATCGGTGGTCAACGCCCTCCTCGGCGTGCTGGTCCGCGAAGGTCGGGTGGACGTTCGCACCCGCGCCGCCGCGCCGGAGTGGAGTGCGAACGACCCGCGCGCGCAAATCACCATCGACGACCTGATGCGGATGGACGCGGGCTTCGACTTCGACGAAGGCGTCGGCGCCTCCACCGCGGGCGAGATGTGGTTCACCCAGGACGACATCGCCCATTTCGCTGCAGACGAACCCCTGGTCTCATCCGTCGGGCGGCGCTGGCATTACAGCAACGGCAGTTATGCAATCCTGTCGCGCGTGCTCCGAACGAAGGTCGGCGGCCCGCAGGCGCTGGACGACTTCGCCCGCCGCGAGGTGATGGATCCGCTGGGGATGCGCAACCTCACCATCGAGTTCGACGGCGTCGGGAACATGATGGGCGCACACGCCGTCTACGCCTCGGCGCGCGACTGGGCGCGGTTCGGCCTCCTCTACCTGCACGATGGCGTCGTCGGCGGCCGGCGGATCCTGCCCGAGGGATGGGTCCGCTACTCGACCACCCCGACCCTGGGCGGCGGCTATGGCGCGGGCTTCTGGCTCAACACCACCAACGCGTCGGTCCCGACCTGGCGCTTCCCTTGGGGCCTTCCCGGTGTTCCCTCGGACGCCTTCATGGCGCGCGGCTACCTCGGCCAGTGGATCGTCATTGTCCCATCCGAAAACCTGGTGGTGGTGCGCCTGGGCTTCTCCCACGGCGACGCCGGCGAGATGATGAGCGTGGCGAGGCTGGTCCGCGCGACGGTGGACGCGCTGCATGCACAGGAACGTCAGGTGGCGAGGTCTGGACAGTCGAGGTGACACAGCTGAGTGGCACGCGGGAGGCGTCACGGCAAAGCTCAAACCAGAGGATCGGGCGCATCCGAGAGCTTCAACTGTCGTGAGCGAGAAGACGCCTCGGCGGCCCTCAACCTCCCACAGCGACGGTCCATATGGCGCCACGCACCCACGAGGGGACCTCGGCTCTGCTCGAATTAACTGGCGAGCGGTTGAGGCTCGGGGCCTAGTTCGTCTCTGGATTGCAGGACAGGCGAGCCAAATGCCAAGCTGGGGTGGCCATACGGCGTCGTTCACCGACGCTGCCGGCGGCGTTCTGGCTGGCTCCGTCGCGGAAGCGGGCTTCTTGCGTATCGGCAGCATCAACCAGTGGGTGATGGTCCGCGGGCGCAGCACGGATAACCCTCTGCTCGTCATCCTGCACGGCGGTCCGGGGTCTTCCGAGACGGCGCTGTTCCGAGCCTTCAACGCCTCCCTGGAAGCGTCCTACACCGTGGTCTACTGGGACCAGCGCGGGGCTGGCCGGTCCTTCGACCGGTCCATTTCGCCTGCGTCGATGACTATCGACCGCTTTGTCGCCGACCTGGACGAACTGGTCGAAACCCTGCTCGCGCGCTTTGGCAAGCGCCGCGTGGTGCTGCTCGGCCACTCCTGGGGCTCGCTCGTGGGTGTGCTCTACGCTGCTCGACACCCCGCCAAGGTGGCCGCCTATGTCGGCGTCGGCCAGGTCGCCGACATGGCGGCAAGCGAGGCGTTGTCCTATTCGTTCGCTTTGGCGAAGGCGCGCGAACGCGGTCATCGCAAAGCGATCAGGAAACTCCTCGCGATCGGCCCCCCGCCCCACGCCATGAAGGCGCTGGGGACGCAGCGCCGCTGGCTGATGGCCATGGGCGGCGCGTTCGGGCCGAACCTGTCGCTTGCGAAGGTGATCTGGCGGGGTTTGACCAGCCCGGAGGCCTCGGTTCTGGATCTCATCCGCCTGGTCAGGGGATCGGGCTTCTCGGTGCGGCTGCTCTTTCGTGAAATGCTCGACGCCAATCTCCGGCGCGATGTCCGTCGCCTCGAGGCGCCGGTCTTCTTCATGCTGGGCCGGCTTGACATGCAGGTGGTCGCCTCGGTGTCCGCCGATTACTTCGAAGTCCTAGAGGCTCCGCACAAGGAGCTGATCTGGTTCGAGGCCTCCGGCCACATGGCGCCCTTTGAAGAACCAGAACTGTTCAATCGGTTGATGGTCGAGACCGTCCGGCCGTTCGCTTGCTGAAGGCGATCCCTTCGCTGGGCATCAAAAGTTCCGCGCGACGTCGGCGTGGTCGCCGATGGGCTGTTTGGCAAGCCGTCGCAGGATCGACACGATGTCCGCAATCTGGCCGACCGACTGCATCAGGAAGTCGAAGGCCGTCTGGCGCGCCCCGATCAGGGCCGACACTTGCCTCATCGCCTGATCTGTCAGGGCGTCGTCCTGGGAAAGGCCGCGCGCTGCGTTTTCCGCCAAGACAATCTGCGAACTGGCGTCAAAAACGCCCTCCAACGCCAAGGTCATCCGCACCATTATTGTATGGATCCGAGCTCGGACTTCGCCGTCGTGGAGGTCGTACAGAGACTCGCGATTTCGTTCGTAGACTTCGGTTTCGCGCCGTATGGCGCGGAGCATTCGCATGGTGACCAGTCCGTACGGATCGCCTATTTCGCGTGTCTCGTTGGTGAGCGCAGCGATGATTTCGATGACCGACAGAATCTCACCAAACAGAAGAGCGGCGCTGCGTTCTCGCTCCCGCCGGCGAAAGTGCGCTTCAAGCTGTGTCGCCACAAAGCCGCCGACAGTCGCCAGGATGGCGCCAAGAATGACGGCCCAAAGCGTCGCCTCGCCAGTCATCAGTTCCGGGAGCCTCAAGTCCGATCCTCTCCTCTGGCCAACCGCGCACAGACTTTAGGCTAAGCTGAGCTTCGCCCCCGAGCGTCCATTATCAGACTCTGCGGCGTGATGGCCCCCTACTCCTCTCCCGCAATCACAAACCTCGGCCCCGGCCCCGCCAGCCGCGCGCGATCATCCGGATTGTAGAGCGCGCAGGTCTCCAGGGAGAGGCAACCGCAGCCGATACAGCCGTCGAGCTTGTCTCGCGTGCGCTGAAGCATGGCGATCTTCTCGTCCAGCACCCCGCGGATCCGTTCGCTGATCCGCTGCCAGTCGGCGCGTGTCGGGTTGCGTCCTTCCGGCAGGGTCGCGAGCTCTGTCTCGATCTGGCCGAGCGTCAGGCCGAGCTGCTGGGCGATCAGGGCGAAGGAGAGCCGGCGGATGTCGGAGCGCGGAAAGCGCCGCTGATTGCCGCTCGTGCGGATCGCACGCACCAGGTTGCGGCTCTCGTAGAAGCGGATCGCCGAGACCGAAAGGCCCGTGCGGCGGGCGAGTTCGCCGATCGTGAGGGTTGGGGCGGGAGGCATGGCGACGCTGAACTCAGAGCTTGATCTAAAGTTAACTTGAGGTTGTAGGCCAGACAAGGGCGGCGACAAAGGACCGCCCGCAGAGGAGCTACGACATGATGGCCCTGAGGCTCGAACACGTGAACATCACCGTGCAGAACCCCGCCGCCGCGGCGCGACTGATGGAGGATGTCTTCGGCTGGAAGGTCCGCTGGGAAGGGCCGGCCGCTTCAGGCGGCCACACAATCCACGTGGGATCGGCCGACCACTATCTCGCGCTTTACGCCCCACCCGGCGGGGGGCGCACCTTCCCCAAGGGCCAGCCGCTGAACCACGTCGGCGTCGAAGTCGACGACCTCGACGCGGTCGAAGCGCGGGTGAAGGCAGCCGGCCTCACACCCATCAACCACGCCGACTACCATCCCGGCCGACGGTTCTATTTCCACGACGCCAATGGCATCGAGTTCGAGGTGGTGAGCTACAGATGAGCCAGGATCCTCCCCCGCAGTGCGTGGGGAGGGTCCGTTCTCATGCCGCCGCGGGAGCCAACGCTTTGGCGGCGTCGCGGATGACGTCGAGGACGAGGTCGGGCCTCGACAGCATGGGGACGTGACTGCCCTCGACCTCGATGGTCCGGGCGCCCATACGTTTGGCGGCGGCGCGCTCGAGTTCGGGATGAACGGTGCGGTCCTGTTTGGCCACCACGTACCAGCTCGGCTTCGAGCGCCAGGCGACGCCCTCCAGCTTCTGGTTGAACAGGTCGGGGACCGGCACGGCCTGGGTGGCCCAGACGACCTTCTGTTCCTCTTCGGAGAGGTCTCCCGCGAAGGCGTCCACTCCATCGTGGCGCAACCAGATGCGCCCATCAACGACCTCGATGTGGGAGAAGACGTCGGTGACGGGGAACTTCTGCTGCTGGCTCTGCGAGGTCTCGGTCTCGTCCGGCGCGAGGGCGGCGAGATAGACCAGGGCGCCGACCCGCTCGTCAGTCCCCGCATGCGTGATCAGCGTGCCGCCGTAGGAGTGGCCCACGAGCACCACGGGACCGGGCACCCGTCCGAAGCAGCGCGTGACGCAGTCCACGTCGCCCTTCAGGGAGTCCAGGCCGTGCTGGGAGCAGATCACCTCGTGCCCCTCCGCCTGCAGGGTTGGGATCAGCCTCTGGAAGCATGAGCCATCGGCCCAGAGCCCGTGGGCGAAGACTATGCTCGGCTTGGCTTGCGTCGGCATGGTGCGCTCCTCTTGCCGCGGCGCCCGCACGTCGCCAGTCGACCCCGGATGCCAGCGTCATACCCGGAACTTGGGCTTGGCGCGGGATTGGACGCAACAGGTCGTCCCGAACAATTCGATCAGGAAGCGCGCGCCCATCCCACCGAACCACCAGCGCCCCTTGGTTCGCGCCAACCCACCTTTTAAACCCGTCATGGCCGGGCTTTCCGGTGAGGTGGGCGGGGCGAGAGATGGCCGCAACGGCGCTGGCAAGCGGCTCGTTCGAGATCCGGCCAACCCTGACTGGGCGAGCCAAAGCCGTCGGTCTGGTCTTCCTCTATTTGGCCGTCTTCGCCCTTCTGCTGGCGATACTGGTCTTCGGGCTCGCCGCGGCGGGGATCGCGCCGGCAGTCCGGGCTGGTCGCCTTTCGCCTGCCCAGTCGTTCCTGCGCGAGTGTGCGGACGCCGCCGCCGCCGTGCTCGCGGTCGTCGTTTTGGCGGCCTTCACGCGCGAGCCGATCTCCCGGCTGGGCTTTGCCATGAAGGGCGCGGGGCGGAACATCCTGATTGGGCTCGTCACGGGTCTCGTGCTGATGGGAGGATTTTTCGGCGCCCTTTCGGCGACCGGCGGCTATGACTTCGCAGCCAGCGCGCTTCCGCCCGGTCGGATCCTCGGTTCCGCAGTCTTCTACGCCCTGTTCGCTCTGGCGGTGGCCGTGTTCGAGGAAACCCTCTTCCGGTCCCTCATCCTCGTACAGTTTTCGCGGGCCTTCAGTTTCTGGCCAGCCGCAACGATCACCTCCATCCTCTTCGGCCTCGCCCATGCGGCAAACGCCAATGAGGCCCCGCTCGGCCTGCTCGTCGCGGGGCTGGGCGGTCTCGTCTTTGCCTACGCCTTCCAGCGTACGGGCGCCCTGTGGTTCTCGATCGGTTTCCACGCGGCCATGGCCTATTCGGAAGACTTCGTCTTTGGAGTGCCCGATAGCGGCAATGTCGCGAAGGGCGCCTGGCTACACTCAACGATACACGGGCCGGCCTGGCTGACCGGCGGCAAGGTCGGTCCGGAAGGCAGCGTGCTGGCGCTCACCCTGGTCCTGACGCTCGCGCTCATCATTCGCTTCGCCCTGCCCCCTCGCGAGGCGTAACCCTACTTACTCCCCTTCTCCCCCGGCGTGATCCCGCAGCCGCAAGTGTCAGCGAGGTCGACGATCTGCTCCGCCGCGAGGCCGCCGAACGTGCGGTCCAGATCGAGGATGCGGGATCTCGCCGCGGGGCCCCGACCGGCTGCGACGAGCGCCCTCGCCTCGCCGACCGCCGCGGTCAGTCGACCGGCGAGTTTGGCGCGGCACGCGTCGAGCCGGCCTTGGTCGACCAGGCGATCGTGCTGCAGGCTATCGAGCGCCTCGGTAAGCTTCGCGGGGGTGGCCACCGCGTGGCCCGTGTCCGGAATGCCGATCGTCCGGACATTGAACATGCAGAATCTCGACATCGACTCCGAACTGCTGGCGTCCGAGGCGCGGGCCGTTAGGTCCAGGGTCCCCGTGACGAAGACCACGCGCGTGGAGGCCTGAAACCTGGCGAAGAGATCCGCAGGAGGCAGGATGTCGGGCGGCACGCCGATTGGATCGCTGCCGGCGTCCAGCAGGGCGCCGCGGAAGACATCCGGATAGGCGAGCGCGATACGCAGCGCGATCCGCGACCCGCCAGAGAACCCGCCGACATAGACCCGGGCAGGATCGATCTCATAGCGTCCGAGGACCTCGCCCGCGGCGATCAGGGCGAGCGGTACGCGGCGGGTCAGGACATCCTGCTCGTTTCCCGAGCCCGCCGCGCTCACATAGATGAAACCTTCTCGGTCGAGGACGGCCGCCCATCCCGGCGGTACTTTGGCGTCGTCCCAGGGGGGCACGAAGACGATCAGCCCATAGCCCGCGGCCGGCCGATGCGACGGCAGGTCGACGACGAACCTCTCCTTGGAGAGGTCGACCGACTCCTCCGCCACCGCACTCCGCGACGCCGCGAGCCGACGCCTGATGATCTCCTGCGTCAGCGGACTGAGCATGCGCCGCAGCATCTCGGAATTCCGAGCCAGCGCGGGATAGGCGGTGAAGGTCACGCCAGGCGCCTGTCCGGCCTGCGGCGGCGCCTGGGCCATCGCGGGAGAGGCGACGATCGTCAGGAGTGCGAGCGCCGCAAATCGAGCGCGGTGGGAAGTGATCGTCATAGCGCCGTCCGGTGGCCGCCTAAGCAGCCTAACGGATGGGTGCTGACTTATGCTTCGGTTGCGGCCAAAGCGTCGGTGATCGACGCGCGAATTTCGCCGTCGCGCGGACTGGTTACGCCACGGCCTCCCCTTCCCCCACGCGCGCCAGCGCGGCCGCGAGCTCGCCCTTGCGGAACGGCTTGGCGAGGCGTGGCAGGTCGGGGGCGATGTCGTCGACGTCGGCGTAGCCGGAGATGATCAGGATTTGCAGAGCAGGCCAGCGGTCCCTGGCTTCGCGACCCAGCTCCGATCCGCTCATCCCGGGCATAAGGTGGTCGGTAATCAGCAAACGGAAGTCGCCTGTGGCGAGGACGGCCAGCGCCTCGTCCCCCGAAGCGGCTTCGGTCACGTCGTAGCCAAGAGCGGCCAGCATCTGGGCGGCGCTCTCGCGGACGATCTCCTCGTCGTCGACAAGGAGGGCGCGCCCGAGATGGGGGAGCGCGGCTGAGGGAAGCTCCCGCGGACGAACGGCATGCGGCGGCTCCGTGGTCGGCCGCACCCAGAGGCGGATCGTCGTGCCGCGCCCGAGCACACTGTCAATCTGCATGCCGCCGCCGAGCTGGGCCATGAGACCATGGACCATTGAAAGTCCCAGACCGGTCCCGCGCCCGATGCCCTTGGTGGTGAAGAAGGGTTCGACGGCTCGCTCGATCACGCTTTGGGGCATGCCCACGCCGGTGTCCGCCACGACGATCTGTACATAGCTGCCGGAGGCCAGGCCGTGGGGGTTGTCTTCGGCCACGTCGTCGAGGTCGGCAAAGATAAAAAGAGCGCCCCCGTCGGGCATCGCGTCCTTCGCATTGACCGCCAGGTTGAGCAGGGCGAGTTCGAGCTGGTTGCTGTCCGCAGTGACGAAGGGGAGATCGGACGGGGTCGTGATGCGCAGGTCGACTTGCGGTCCAACGGTCGTAGCGAGCAGCGGGCGCATCTGCTCGAGGCTGGCCGTCAGATCCAGAGATTCCGATTTCAGCGGCTGGCGCCGGGCGAAGGCCAGCAACCGCTGTACGAGCATGCGCGCGCGCTCGGCGGCGTCGAGGGCGTTGACCACCATGCGCTCTGACCGGGCGTCGGGCAGGCCTCGCTGCTGCAGCAGGTCCAGCGTCCCGATGATCGGCATGAGCAGGTTGTTGAAGTCGTGCGCCACGCCCCCGGTGATCTGGCCGATAGACTCCATCTTCTGGGCCTGACGCAGGGCATCCTCCGCGACCTTCAAGGCCTTGGCCCGCTCCTTTTCCTCTGTGACGTCGCGAGCGACGCCGTAGAAGCGGCGCCCGTCCGGGACGGCGGTCCAGGAAAACCACCTGTAGGTCCCATCCTTCGCCCGGAACCGGTTCTCGAAACGCTCGGTGAACTGCCCCTCGACCAGCCGGCGATCCTCCGCCCTCGTGCGGGCGATGTCGTCGGGATGCTCCATCCAATGGGCTGTGCGCCCCAGGAATTCCTCCAGAGGATAGCCCAGGACGGCGCTCCACGCCGGACTGGCCGCCAGCCACACGCCCTGGGCGTCGGTCACGACGAAGGGATCGCGCGCGATGTTCCACAAACGGTCCCGCTCGAGCGTCCGCTCCTCGACCGTTCGCTCGAGCAATTCGTTGAGTCGGCGCAGGGCGTCCTGCGCCTCGTGTTCTGCCGTGGCGTCCCACACGACGCCCAAGCCGCCGGTCACACGCCCCGCCTCGTCCAGCACCGGTCGGCCCTTCGACGCCACCCAGCAGATCGACCCGTCGGGACGCACAACCCGATATTCATGGGTCGATGGTTCCGCACTTCGCGCAGCCGCGACCAGACGCTCCAGATATCTCGCCCGATCGTCGGGATGGACCACGTTCACCACCTGGGCGAATTTCAGCGGCCCCCTGATGTGCGTGAGACCATGCATCCGCCTGAACGTATCGGAGGCCCACCCCTCGTCACGCGCTGCATGCCACTCCCACGCGCCGACACCGCCCACTTCCTGGGCCAACTCGAACCGCTCGCGTATCGAATCTCGCTCGGCGATCGCCTCGGCCAGCAACGTGCTGACGGAGCCGAATTCCTCGAACCGACTCGGCTCGAAAGCCGGGGGGTCGCCGCGTCGGATGCGATTAGCCCCAAGCCGCAGCTTGTCGAGGTCCTCGACGACCGAGGTGGCAGCGTACCATGCGGTGGCCACGGCAAGCGCGAAGAACAGGCCCGCGATCACGACGCCCACGCGGAGCGTCCGCACGGCGCCTGCAGTGAGTTCGCTGACCGGCACGGCGATGGAGAAGGTCCAGCCACTCCACTGAGAGCGACTGAACGCCACCTCACTGGGCACGCCCTCGAAGGAGCGGATCACCGCCAGCCCTTCAGGCTGGGTCCGCAACTTGCTGAGCAATGCCGGGACCGCCGTTTGGCCGACGAACCGCTCGGGCAGCGAATTGCGCCAGATGACCCTGTCGCTCCCGTCGAGGACGCTAGCGATCCGATTGGGTGGAATGCGCTGGTCGCCGATGATCCTCTGCAAGAGCTGCGGTCGAAACACCACGCTCAGGTGGTACCGAACGCGACCGTCGATCATCACAGGAACGTCCACACAGAGTATGTGCGGATCGCCCCTGTCGGCTATCAAATCGCTGACACGTGTCCTGCCCTTGTCGAGCTCACGCAGGACCCTTGGGTCCAGCCTGCCCCATGGCAGTGGGGCTCCCGGGAGCAGACGTGAATTGACCAATTGGCGACCGTCGCGACCGAATAGGACGATCCACGCCTCCGGGTCTTGCAAGGCTGCGCGGGCCTGACGGTCGATCTCTGCCAAATCGCCCCTGCGCATGGCGTCCGACGCCGCCAGAGCCTCCAACAGCTCCTGGTATCCCCGGAGCCTGGTGTCGACCACCTGGGAGAGGGCGCGGGTCGTCTCGAGGAGCTCGGCCCGGACGCGGTCACGCGCCGAGGCTTCGGCCTGGACCACCAACGCCGCAGCCGCCGCGATCAGCAGCGCGACGAGAAAGGCGGTTAGCGCAAGGATGAACTTCCGCAGCGACCTCAAGGCGCCTCCCCCGCTGAGCGCTCGCTACGCCCAGCCGCCGATTCTCATCGTCACGCTTGCCTACGCCGGGCTGCACAACAAGCGTCACCACGCACGAAAGTGCCAAAGCGCGCCAAGCGGTCGCAACCCCCCTCCGAAGTGGAGGACGCTCCCCGTTACTCCGGCGGTGTCGGAGCGCGGCCGATCCAGATCTGGCGGCTGCGGGCAAGGAGCTCGCCTTCGGCGGTGAAGAGGGCGGTGCCGGAGAGGCTCTTGCGGCCGCTGCGCTCGATGGGCCAGGCGGTGACGATGCACGCCTCTTCCGCGCGCGGTCGGCGAAGGACCTCGCAGGTCATGGTGCCCAGCAGGCCTCCGCCCCCCTTCTGCACGACCCAGGACACGGAGCCCGGGCAGTCGAGCGCCGCCCAGACCACCTCCAGCCGCGTCAGCCCGTCCTCGTCGGCGAAGTTGGCGTGCGGCGTCCAGGGCGAAGCCACATGCCCGGCCGGCGCGCCCTCCACCTGTCCGGCGAAGACGCGGCAGCCAAAGCCGTCGTCCAGCACGCCACAGGTGAAGCAGACGGGGTGGAACGGCCTGATGAGCCCGATGAAGGTCGGCGCGGCAGCCAGCGCCGCCTCCAGGCTGGGCGGGGCGGGCGGCTCCGGCAGGTCGGTGGGATTGCCGGGCCTCGCCTCGCCGATCAGAAGGGCGCCGTCCAGGCTGGTGAGGCGCACGCCCTCCTCGTCCGCCGTCAGGCGCATGGGCCTGTCGAGCGGAACAGGCGCGCGCAGCACGGCGGTGGCCACGCCCCGGATCGGCCCGGCAAGCAAGCCGCTCACATAGCCGCCGTTGCCCGAATTGGGCGGGCCGCGGAACTGGGTGGCGACGACGACCTCGCGGTCGACGTCGGCGACTGTCGGGGCGCTCAGACGGAGATCGCCGCGCGGGCGCCTTTCGACTTCACGGTCTCGGTCGCCTCGGCTTCGTCCAGGCGGTCCAGCAGCGCCCGATGCTCGTCCCACAGCGCGGGCGGCAGGCGATCGCCGAACCGTTCGTAAGCGGGCGGGATCAGCCGCGCCTCCTCGCGCCAGATCTCGACGTCCACGTCGAGCAGGAGTTCGAGGGCGTCGGCGGTAAGGTCAAGCCCGCTGAGGTCCAGATCGCCGACCTCGGGCAGCCGCCCAATGGCGGTGTCGCGGGCGCCGACCTCCTTCTCCAGCCGCTGGAAGATCCACTTGAGCACGCGGCTGTTGTCGCCAAAGCCGGGCCACACGAAGCGGCCCTGGGCGTCCTTGCGGAACCAGTTGACGAAGAAGATGCGCGGAAGCTTCGCCGGATCGCGCGCCCGCGCGCCGACGGACAGCCAATGACCGAAATAGTCGGCCATGTTGTACCCGCAGAAGGGAAGCATGGCGAAGGGATCGCGCCGCAGCTCGCCGACCTTGTTCTCCGCCGCCGCCGTGCCTTCGGAGGCGACGTTGGAGGCCAGGAAGACGCCGTGCGCCCAGTCATAGGCCTCGGTCACAAGGGGCACGGCGCTGGCGCGCCGGCCGCCGAACAGAATGGCCGAGATCGGCACCCCCGCCGGATCCTCCCACTCCCGCGCGATCGCCGGACACTGGCCTGCCGGGGCGGTGAAGCGGGCGTTGGGGTGGGCGGCGGGCTCGCCGGAGCCAGGCGTCCAGGGCCGGCCCTTCCAGTCCGTCAGGCCCTCGGGTGGGGCGTCCGTGAGGCCTTCCCACCACACATCACCATCCGCGGTCAGGGCGACATTGGTGAAGATGGTGTTCTCCGACAGGGCGCAGATGGCGTTGGGATTGGTGGCGTGGCCGGTGCCAGGCGCGACGCCGAAAAATCCCGCCTCTGGATTGATCGCCCGCAGGGTCCCGTCCTCGGCGTAGCGCATCCAGCAGATGTCGTCGCCGATCGTCTCCGCCTTCCAGCCGGAGAGGGTCGGCTGGAGCATGGCGAGGTTGGTCTTGCCGCAGGCGCTTGGGAATGCGGCGGCCACATAGCGCGCCTTGCCCTCGGGCGAGGTGAGCTTGAGGATCAGCATGTGCTCGGCCAGCCAGCCCTCGTCCCTGGCCATCACCGAGGCGATGCGCAGGGCATAGCACTTCTTGCCCAGCAGGGCGTTGCCGCCATAGCCGGAGCCGTACGACCAGATCTCCCGCTCCACGGGGAAGTGGCAGATGTACTTGGTCTCGTTGCAGGGCCAGGAGACGTCCTTCTCCCCCGCCGCCAGCGGCTTGCCCACCGAGTGCATTGCAGGGACGAAGAAGCCGTCCTCGCCCATGGCGTCGAGGGCGGCCTTGCCCATCCGCGTCATGATCCGCATCGAGACGACCACATAGGGGCTGTCGGTGATCTCCACGCCGAGCGCGCTGATCTTCGAGCCCACCGGGCCCATGCAGAAGGGCACGACGTACATCGTCCGGCCGCGCATCGCGCCGTCGAACAGGCCCTCCAGCTCGGCCTTCATGGCCTTGGGCTCGCGCCAGTTGTTGTTGGGTCCGGCGTCGGCTTCGTCCGGCGGGCAGATGAAGGTGCGGCTCTCGACCCGGGCAACGTCCCGCGGATCGGAGGCGGCGTAGAAGCTGTTGGGGCGCTTGGCCGGATCCAGGCGCCGAAGGGTTCCCGTCTCGACCATCTCGGCTGTCAGGCGGTCCCACTCCTCCTGGGACCCGTCGCACCAGACCACGCGATCCGGCTTGGCCAGGGCGGCCATCTCCCTCACCCATTCCACCAGCCGGCGGTGGCGAGTGGGCGCCGGCTCGAGACCCGGGATGGCTCTAATCACCGATACATCTCCCTCGGGCACGTTTCCTCGTCCTGTTGTTTCAATGCCCCGCAAGCGCCGCCGGCTCCCGCGGAAGGTCTAGGTATGCCGGCCCACCGCCTCACGTAAACGGTCTTCTCGCTCAACGGACCACCATTGGACGACCGCCAAATGCGCATCAGTACCGTATCATGCCTTCGCAAATGGCGGGCGCCGCACACTTTGGCGCCGGCGCCTGCCTCCGTGTCAGAGGCCGTCCGCCTGGGCGAGAGCCACGCCGCCATCGACCGCAATCGTCTCTCCGACCACGTAATCTCCGGCCCGGGAGGCCAGGTAGATGGCCGCCGCCGCCATGTCCTCGTCGGTCCCGATTCGGCGGCTGGGGATGCGCCGGGCCACCGCATCGGCGTGGTCGCGGGCGTCGCGATTCATGTCCGAAGCGAAGGCGCCGGGCGCGATCGCGCTGACGACGATGTGATCGGCGATGAGGTGCGCCGCCACCCTCCGGGTCAGGTAGATCAGGCCCGCCTTGGAGGCATGGTAGGAATAGGTTTCCTGTGGATTGAGGCGGATTCCGTCGATCGAGGCGATGTTGATCACCTTGGCCGGCCGCTCCGCGCTCGCGGCCGCCTTGAGGGCGCCATGCAGCGCCTGGGTGAGGAAGAAGGGCGACTTGAGGTTGAGGTTGAGCACCTTGTCCCAGCCGCTCTCGGGGAAGTCGTCGAAGGTCGCGCCCCACGCCGCCCCGGCGTTGTTGACCAGGATGTCCAGCTTCGGCTCCCGCTCGGCCAGGCGCGCCGCCAGGGCGCGGCAGCCCTCCACCGTCGAGACATCCTGCGGGAGGGAGATGCAGACCCCGCCGCCCTTTGACAGTTCCGCGGCCATGGCGTCGCATTTGTCCGCCTTGCGCGATGAGATGTAGACCTTGGCCCCCTCCATCAGGAACCCTTCGGCGATCATCCGCCCGATCCCCCGCGAGCCGCCCGTCACCAGCGCCACGCGCCCCTCGAGCGAAAACAGATTCTTCAGCATGGCAGGGCCTTTCTCATAAGAACCGCCGACCTGTCCTCCCGCGCCCCCCGCCGTCAAGCTTCCGCTACTCGAGGCCGCAAAGAAGAAGACGCGCCGAAGGCGCAATAGATCTTCTCTCGGTCGCTCGCAGATGGTCCTGGAAGTTGCCGCCAATGTTCGTGTGGTTCGTGAGGTTCGTGGTCGCAAAGAGGGCGACGCCGAATCCGACCGATCCGAAGAAATGAGCCACGAACCTCACGAACCACACGAACGCCAGCCCGATCGCTGGAGCCTCACTCCGCCTTCGAGGATGCGGCTTTCGTTCAAGCGCGCCTTCGGCGCATCTTCTCTGCGTCGCTGTGGTTAAATCTTCACAGCACCGAAGGCCAATGCAGCGGATGCGAGTCCCCTCGCTACCAACGCCATCAGAATTCCTGCACGGTGCGTGCCTTGCCGGCTTCGGCCGACGGGCCTAACTCCATGCGCCAACCGCGTCGCGCCGGCGCCAGGACGAGAAGGCCAGAGTGGGCTGAATGACCGTTGAAGCCCTGACCGGGACCGTCGCTGCGGACCGCTCCACCCAACGCCTCACCCACCTCCAGCGCCTGGAGGCTGAGAGCATCCAGATTCTGCGTGAGGTGGTCGCCGAGCGCGAGCGGCCGGTCATGCTCTATTCGGTGGGCAAGGACTCGGCGGTGATGCTCCACCTCGCCCGCAAGGCCTTCTTCCCGTCGCGCCCGCCCTTCCCCCTGCTGCACGTCGACACGACCTGGAAGTTCAAGGCGATGTACGAGATGCGCGAGCGAATGGCGCGCGAGCTCGGCTTCGAGCTGATCGTCCACCAGAACCCGGAGGCGAAGGCCAAGGGGATCAATCCCTTCGACCACGGCTCCCTGCATACAGACCTCTGGAAGACCGAGGGCTTGAAGCAGGCGCTGGACGCCCACGGCTTCGACGCCGCCTTCGGCGGGGCCCGGCGCGACGAGGAGAAGAGCCGCGCCAAAGAGCGTGTGGTGTCGGTGCGTGAGCCCGGCCACGGCTGGGACCCCAAAAACCAGCGACCCGAACTCTGGAAGCTCTACAACACCCGCCTCGCGCCGGGTCAGACCCTGCGGGTCTTCCCTCTGTCGAACTGGACCGAGCTGGACGTCTGGCAATACATCCACTTGGAGGACATCCCGGTGGTGCCGCTCTACTTCGCCGCTCCCCGTCCTGTGGTCGAGCGCGACGGGACCCTGATCATGGTCGACGACGAGCGCATGCGCCTTCGCGACGGCGAAACACCCCAGATGCGCAAGGTGAGGTTCCGCACGCTCGGCTGCTATCCGCTCACCGGCGCCGTCGAGAGCGAGGCCGAGACACTGCCCCAGATCATCCAGGAGATGCTGCTCTCCACGACCTCCGAGCGTCAGGGCCGCGTGATCGACCACGACCAGTCCGCGACGATGGAAAAGAAGAAGCGCGAGGGCTACTTCTGATGCCTCACGGGACTGACCTGATCGAGACGGACATCGAGGCCTATCTCGACGCCCAGCAGAACAAGTCTCTGCTGCGCTTCATCACCTGCGGGTCGGTGGACGACGGCAAGTCGACCCTGATCGGGCGGCTGCTTTACGACTCGAAGATGATCTTCGACGACCAGCTGGCGGCCCTTGAGGCGGATTCTCGCAGGGTCGGCACACAGGGGGGCGATATCGACTTCGCCCTCCTGGTGGATGGCCTCGCCGCCGAGCGCGAGCAGGGCATCACGATCGACGTCGCCTACCGCTTCTTTGCGACGGACAAGCGCAAGTACATCGTCGCCGATACGCCCGGTCACGAACAGTACACCCGCAACATGGTCACCGGCGCGTCCACCGCCGACCTCGCCGTGATCCTGATCGACGCGCGCAAGGGCGTGCTGACCCAGACCCGGCGCCACAGCTTCCTCGTCCATTCCCTGGGAATCGAGCGGGTGGTGCTGGCGGTGAACAAGATGGACCTGGTGGGATTCGACCAGGGCGTCTTCGACCTCATCGTCGCCGACTATCGCGCCTTCGCCAATGCGCTGGGCATAGGTGAAGTGGTCGCCATCCCGATCTCGGGCCTGCGCGGCGACAACATCGCCCATCGCAGCGAGCTGACGCCCTGGTACGCCGGCCCGACCCTGATCGACCATCTCGACACGGTCGAGGTGGACCAGGATCGCCGCGCCGCGCGCCCCTTTCGCATGGCCGTACAGTGGGTGAACCGCCCCGACCTCGACTTCCGGGGCTTCAGCGGCCAGGTGGACGCGGGCGTCGTTCGTCCGGGCGACGCGGTGCGCGTACTGCCCTCGGGTCGCGAGAGCCGCATCGCGCGGATCGTCACCGCCGACGGCGACCTGCCGACAGCCGTCGCCGGCCAGTCGGTGACCCTCACCCTGGCCGACGAGATCGACTGCTCGCGCGGAGACGTCATCGCCGCCGCCGCGGCCCCGGTAGAGGTCGCCGACCAGTTCGAAACCACCCTGGTGTGGATGTCGGCCGACTCGCTCATTCCGGGTCGGGCCTACTGGCTCAAGCTCGGGGCGCGGACCGTGTCGGCGACGGTCACCGAGCTGAAGTACAAGATCAACGTCAACAGCCTGGAACACCTGGCCGCCCGTCACCTCGATCTGAACGAAATCGCCGTGGCCAATGTCAGCCTGACCCAGCCGATCCCGTTCGAGCCATACGCCGACAATCACGACCTTGGCGGCTTCATCCTGATCGACCGGATCACCAACGCCACCGTCGGCGCGGGCATGATCCACTACGCCCTTCGTCGGTCGCACAATATCCACTGGCAGGCAGTGGACGTGACCAAGGCGCGCCGGGCCCAAACCTTGGGCCAGAAGCCGGCGGTCCTCTGGTTCACGGGACTCTCGGGCGCGGGCAAGTCGACGATCGCCAACCTGGTGGAAAAGCGCCTGCACGGCCTTGGCCGGCACACCTACCTGCTGGATGGCGACAATGTCCGCCACGGGCTCAATCGGGACCTCGGCTTCACCGAGACCGACCGCGTGGAGAATATCCGCCGCGTGGGCGAGGTCGCGCGCCTGATGGCGGACGCCGGCCTGATCGTCCTGGTCTCCTTCATCAGCCCGTTCCGCAGCGACCGGCAGATGGCGCGCGATCGCGTCGAGCCGGGCGAGTTCGTGGAGATCTTCGTCGACGCACCGCTGGCGGTAGCCGAGGAACGGGACGTGAAAGGGCTTTACGCAAAGGCCAGGGCGGGGGAACTGAAGAACTTCACCGGCATCGACAGTCCGTACGAGGCGCCGGAGTACCCTGAGATCCACATCCGCTCCGACCATGTCGCGCCCGAGGCGGCGGCGGAGTCGATCATCGCCTGGCTGGAGTCCCGCTGATCCCCTTGAAGCTTCTCGTTCTCGCCGCCGTCGCGGCCCAGGCTCAGTCCCCCATCGTCACCGCGCCTCCCGTCCCGGTCGCGCCGCCGCCCGCAGCCGCGACTCCTGCCCCTGCAGCACCGTCTGCTTCCGCATCGTCATCTTCCGCGCCGGCGGCGACCGCAGCCCCCGCGACTCAGGCCGCCCCTGATAGCGGCCCGTGCGCCGACGGCCCCTACCGCCAGTTCGACTTCTGGGTCGGCGACTGGACCGCCTACGAGTCAGGCGGCGCCGACGTCCTCGCCCACGTGAAGGTGACCCGCCTCGCCGACGGCTGCGGCCTGCTGGAGGAGGTCACCCCCACGAAGGGCCCCTCGTCGGCCGCCCTCATCCTCTACGACCATAACGCCACGCTCTGGCGGCGCGAGAGCGTGGATGGCGATGGCGGCCTGCTCTCGCTCCAGGGCGGCAATCAGGAAGGCGAGATGGCCCTCGAGGGCGAGCAGACCACAGGCGCCGGCCATGGGCTGGCGCGCATCACCTGGAGGAACCAGGGCGGCGTCGTCACCGAGAGCGCCCAGAAGTCGACCGACGGCAAGGACTGGACCACCTGGTTCGACTGGGACCTCCGCAGGGGGCGGTAGGGGTCAGGCCTCGGCGTCGCGCTCGCCGCCAAAGCCAAGATGAGGCCACGGGCTGAATAGCGGTGCGGGTTCAGCTGGCCCTGTGGATAGGCCGCAGTCGGCTTAAGGAAGACTAGATAGGTCAGAAGGGCCACCCCTGGCCCGCGGAGAAACCTGGCATCGCAGGATGATGAGAGAGCGGCTCGCCGGCGACTTCGACGCGGCGCTGGACGCCCTGACGCGGCCGTTTACTACTGAGGGGATTTTGCGGCTGGACTTGATGTCAGACGTGGCACGGGGGAGGGCGGTTTCGTGGAACCTACACATGGACTTTTGTCCTGTGCGGTAGGCGTCACAAGGGCGACGGGAGTTGCCGAATGCGGCGAAATGGAGTTCAAACGAAGAGCTAGTTTCGATCCGGTGAACACCGTCGACGCGTTCGTCCGGTTTCGAGCATTACGATGAGTTACTGCCGCCTGAGAACCACCGTAGGTTCTCGTTGAGCGGAACATTTCCATAACTCTCTTTTACTCTCGTCGTAGTTGAAATTTTTCAGTTCATTACCCACGCCCTTAAACCGTTGGACGGATTTGCGATGAAATATACTAGGCTTGCTCGATCGGGGTATCAGCTCAATCGCGATAATTCCGCAGTGAATGCGAAATGGAATCTTTCTCTACCGTCCATTCCAAAAGGCAAGTCCGGCTTTTATATTTATGGCCGAGACTACGATGAAATATTACCAAATCTCAATCAGCGAATTAATGGCGGAAAATCGATCATCCTTGACCCACGGTCTCCAAATTTCTCTCCTTTGATTGAGAGTAAATTATCGGTGGATCGACTACAATTCATTCTTCGATATAATAGAGTTGCCTCGGAATTGTTCGAGCATGGCGACGATTTACGCGAAGCAAGTACCAGATCTCCAGATGCTTTCCTAAATAAACTCCGCACCATAAATGCGGATATAGTGCCAGCTATTGGTTTGATTTCAGAAATAATAGACATTTTAAGAATGTCTCTATCACGACATAAAGATGTGACACGATGTATAAGTTTGGACGCTCTGGAAAATACATACTTTCTTCTGTGTTTAACTTCATGTGTAAATTACATGCCAAACGGGGGTGGATTATCATAGGACCACAGCGTTGTGCAACAGCGTTTAACCTCGCGCCTATTGAAAGACCATATCTACTATTGTCCGACGCGACAGAAATCGCGGCTGCTCGGTCCGGCACGTCCCTGCTCGACGTAAACAATAAGCTTGAGAGTTGGATTTCGACGTGGGGTACCAAGTCTGACTTCCGGCGCGGTCTGTCAATGCGCGAGACAGAGGGCTTCCTCCGATGGGTCAAAAGCGAGACGAACACCGATGATTACCTAAAAGACTTTACCCCACCACAAGTCGCTGCACCTTTGAGCGTGTCAGTTCAGGACGACCGGCTGGTTGCGCTCGATGTTGCGATTCCAGACGGAGGACCACTGGACGTCCTCCACGCGTCCTTTGAGCACTTGGCCTCAATAATTCGCCGAATTGAGGAAAACGGAAACTTATCAAATTGGGATCCATTTGCTCAAGATAAGTTACGAAGCGTTAGTGAGACGTTATCTGCACTGACATCTAGCAGGACACTTGACGTTAAGACCTGTATCAGATTCGGACTTGACGTAGAATCTTTGAGAGAGACCGTAGCTCGTTCATCTGAAGAACTCATGCCGGCGATATCGCACGAATTTTCCATATTCTTTCTTCAAGCAAATCTCGCATTGCAGCAACTGTCACCCTGGCAAGTATTTGTTCAAAACGCTGCCAATCTTTCATGGGGTCAGAATTGTTCTCCCGGCTTTAGCGAGGCATTGAAAGATGTCTATGAAAGACTCATGCGCGCGGATGACAAATTCGTCGATTCAGAAATAAAAGCCTACGCGGCCTCAGTAACGACATCAGGACAGATGGATGCGCCCCATACAGCAGGCGCAACACTTAGTCTTAGAAATATCTTGTCAGCGTCCATTCGCTTTTTATTGCAAGCTCGAACGACGGCTGGCAAAATATTAGAAGAGCGAGCTAGCGAGGCATTTAGAAACGCC
Source organism: Caulobacteraceae bacterium (assembly GCA_036488995.1). GTDB lineage: Bacteria > Pseudomonadota > Alphaproteobacteria > Caulobacterales > Caulobacteraceae > Acaudatibacter. Next base: position 14,852 of record DASXGQ010000088.1, on the reverse strand, counting down.
CTGTCATTGATGTTTGAAGGCATGCAATATCAACTACTCACAATTGCGAGAGAGTATCCTTCTACGATGGGGTGGATCGAAGAAGCGGCTCGAATGGTGGGGTGGATCAAATAGGCCGGTAACGTTAGCGCCGTAAGCGGCTTTATGGGCAGTAGCCGCTCCCCTCCTCTACCCGAACGTCAGGACGATCTTCCCGAAGTGCTCTCCGTGCGCCATGGCGTCGAAGGCGGCGCGGGCCTCGGTGAAGGGGAAGACCTTGTCGACCACCGGGGCGATGCGGTGGGTCTCGATGGCCAGGCACATGTCCTCGAACATGGCGCGCGATCCGACCATCACGCCCTGCAGCCGCGCGCCGGTGCCGATCATCGAGCCGAACGGCAGGGGTTCGGCGGCGCCGCCGAGGACCCCGATGATGGCGATGTGACCCATCAGGGCGATCGCCTTGAGGCCCTCGCCGAGCATGGCGCCGCCGACGCCCACGATGAAATCGACGCCGCCCGGCCCGGCGGCCTTGCGCGCCGGCGCGCCCCACTCGGGCGTCGTACGGTAGTTGATGGTGTGATCCGCTCCGAGCTTGCGGGCCCGCTCGAGCTTCTCGTCGGACGATGAGGTGATGATCGCCCGATAGCCGGCCGCCTTGGCGAACTGCAGGCCGAAGATCGACACGCCCCCGGTGCCCAGCAGCAGCACGCTGTCGCCGGGCTTGAGCCGTGCGTCCTCGAAGAGGGCGCGCCATGCGGTCAGCGCCGCGCACGGCAGGCAGGCGACCTGCTGGTCGGTGAGGAACTCGGGGACCTTGGAGAGCCCGTCCTCGTGGAAGCTCGCCAGTTCGCGCCCGGCCCCGGGAATGGGCAGGCCGAGCGCCGAGCGCAGCCCCTCCGGCGTCGGCGGTCCCGAGAGCCACTTCTGGAAGAACATCGTCGCGACGCGGTCGCCGGGCCGAAAGCGCGTGACCCCCTCGCCTACCGCCTCCACCATCCCGCACCCGTCGGAGAACGGGGTCAGCGGCAGGGGCGTCTGGGGCCCGTAGATCCCGTTGACCATCAGGAGGTCGCGGTAGTTGAGCGAGACCGCCCGCATCCGTACGAGAACCTCGCCCGGTCCCGGCGTGGGGTCGGACAGCTCGACCACCTTCAGGTGATCCAGGCCCACGGCGTCGACGAGTTGCAGGGCGCGCATCGGGCTTCCTCCTTTATCCGGCGCCGGGCAGGTCCAGTCGCCGGGCCTTCGCCATCTCCACGTAGAGGTCCAGGATCCGCCGCTGCAGGCCCGTGTCGCGGCGGACTTCGGCCGCCTCGTGCAAGGCGGTGAGGCGGCGGCGCAGGTCCGCATTGGCCGCATCGACGGCGCTCCAGCCGCCGTCGCCTTCGCTCACGCCGGACGCGGCTGAGAGCGCGCCGCCCAGGGCCTCGTCGTACGCGCCGGCCGTCTCGGCGAAGAGCGCACGCAACGTGCGGTTCTCCCACGCCTGTGCGGCGGGCCCGCGCTCGACTTCCTGGGATGCCAGCATCAGCAGCATGCCGACCATGCCGGCGCGGCTGACCGCATAGTCGCCCGAGGCCTCGGGCGGCGCCGGCGTGTTCAGGGAAACCACCTGTCCCATCAGGATCGTCGGCAGGCTGGGTGTCATACGGGGCCGAGCTCCGAGAGATGTCGGGCGAGGATCTCGTCCTGGGCCCGCGCCGTGTACCAGCCCGAGAAGAGCAGGATCGGCTCCTTCATTCCGCCGTCGAGCCAGGCCTTCGCCGAGGAGGTCCAGATCGCCTGGCCCTTCACCGAAGCGAAGAGGCGCCACCAGGCCAGGGCCTTGGGATCGACCTCCAGGCCGCTCGCCCGCCGCCAGATCGCCAGGGCCTCCTCTGCCGTGACCATGCCGGAGATCCGCGGGTCCCCCTGCCGCGACCAGAGCGGGTCCATGGCCCAGGCGAGGTCCTCGAGCGGGTCGCCCAGGTGCGCCATCTCCCAGTCGAGGAGGGCGAGGATCCGCCCGGCGCCGTCGTGCAGGAAGTTACCGCTCCTGAAGTCGCCGTGGACCACCGCGATCTTCGTCGCCGGGGGCGGGGGGGAAGCGCGCAGGCGCCGGATGGCCGCGCGGACGATGGGCTGCGGATGCAGCTCGTCGGCGTCGATCACACCCGACCAGTAGTCCAACTCGCGCCGCCAGCAGGCGTCCGGCGCTGGCCGGTCCGCGGCCTCGAGGATCGGCAACCCGTCCACCGGCTCGGCGGCGATGCGGCCCATGATCGAGAAGAACTGCTCGCCGATCTCGGCCGCGTGCGCGCCATAGGGATCGACTGCGAAGGGGGACGCAGGCGAGCCGCCCTCCACCCGACCCATGATGAAGAAGGGCCGCTCGAGCTCGCCACCATCAACCTCGAGGACGAGGGCTTCAGGCGCAGCCACCTCGCGACCCAGGAACGAGCGGATCGCGAGGAACTCCAGCCGTCGATCGGTGTCGATCAGGCTGCCGGGCGGATCGCGACGCAGGATGCACGGCCGGCGCCCTTCCTCGGACACGGCGTCGTACCTGTAGGTCTCCCGGCTCGCGCCTCCGGAGATCCGCGCGAGGTTCTCGACGGCGACCGGGCGCCCCTCCGTCCTCGAGAGATAGGCGGCAAGTTGCTCTGCAAGGGTCATGCGAGCGCCATCAGGAGGGGAAATCCAGGATGCCGGTCAGGCCGGTAGGCTTGTGGGGGCCGAGGGCCAACTGCTCGAGCACGGCCCGGCCCACGGATTTCCGGCCTGCGGAGCTCTCGTAGGTCACCTTCGAGAGCGCCTGCACGTGCAGGTGGTGCGGAAGTTTCGCATCGACCTCGCTCAGCTTCAGGTCCTCTCGCTCGACCGCCAGGGCCCCATGATTGAGGCCGTGGGCCCACTTGGGGTGACCATAGCCCAGGCCGAGCATGAAAAACTCGTACTGTGGCTCGTAGGTGATGCGGTCCTCGCCGTTCGGGGACTTCAGGCTGACCACGGCCCGCCGGGCGTGACGAGTTCCGGGCTTCCACTCGATGTCGATCGACGCATCGTCGAATTCGTCGAAGCCGCTGGCGTCGACGCCGTCGGGAGCCCAGACAGCGCGGCGGTTCCACGGCAAACCCTGACCGTCGTCGTTGGTGTGGAAGAAGAAGCTCCCGGCCTCGAAGCTGCTCGGCCCCCAGATCCAGAAGAACTGCGGCGCGGCCGGCGGGACCTGCTCCTGCGGATCGCGGGCGCCGACGGGGCGTACGCCCCACGAGCGGTCACGGGTGCCGACGAAGCCGTCGACGCTCCGCCTTTGCCCGTCCAGCTCGATCCAGCCCTGATAGCGCCCGTTCTGGGTCAGGCGCGTGTAGTCCATCATCGCGCGTGGCCCGACACGTCGGATGAACCTTGGCTCCTCCACGGGGAAGGCGCGCCCCTCGAAGACGATTTCAGCCTTCAGCCCCTTGTCCGGCGCATCGACCACCACCTTCAGGCGCTGCAGGGGCTCGATGACCTCGATACGGATCGGCCCGACCGAGAGATCCATGCGCTCCATGTTGAGCCAGCGGCTGGCGTGCAGGGACGTCTGCACGCCGTCACGGATCACGCAGAAGCTGGCGTCGGCGATGTTGAGGTGGGGATAGACGCCGAAGGCGACGGCGAAAAAATCCCCTCCCTCATCCGGCGCGTAGCCGTTGAAGAAATACCGGTCATAGAAATTTCGGTCCGTCCCGGAGTACGCGATCGGCTCGCTCGTCTGGTGGATTGGAAAATCGTCACCCCTGGTGAGCGCCATCGTCGTTTCTCCCGGTTTGCGGGCGACTTAAGGTAGGGCTTACGCCCCTGGCAACCACTTACGGAGGGTCAATGATGGCTGCGAACGGATCGGTGTGGGTGCGCCTTGCCGCCATCAGCGGACTGGTGAGCGTGGCCGCAGGCGCATTCGCCGCCCACTCGGTCAGGGAGCCCGCGGCAAGGGAGCTGTTGCGCACCGGCGCGACCTACGAGGCGACCCACGCCCTGGCCGCTCTTGCAGCGCTCGCCCTTGGCCGCCAGGGAGGCCGCGGGTCGGGCCTGGCGCCCGCCCTTTTCCTCGGAGGGACGGTGCTCTTCAGCGGCTCGCTCTACGCCCTCGCCCTTGGCGCGCCCCGGGTCATGGGCGCGATCACGCCGATCGGCGGGCTCGCATTCATCGCCGGCTGGGCCGTCTTCGCCCTGCAGGCGGGAGGCTCCCGCGGCCGCCGCGCCTGAACCACGCGCTTCGAACCATTTCTAACAATGTCGTTTCCGGCGCCCTCTTCGCCTTGCCGGACCGCGGCTTCCGCTTCAGAGTTATGACACCGCCCAAAGTCTCGGGGACCCGAATGACCGCCCTTGAGAGCCAGATGCCTCCTGTCGCCTATGCCGGGCTCCGGGACATTCGCATGGCCTACTATGAGAGCGGCCCGCGAGAGGGGATCCCGGTGATCCTCTGCCACGGCTTCCCGGAGATTGCCTTCTCCTGGCGCCATCAGCTCCGCGCACTCGGGGAGGCCAGACGATGGGCCGTCGCTCCGGACCAGCGCGGCTACGGCCTCACCGGCGGGCCGGCAGCCGTCGAGGCCTACGACATCGAGCACCTGACCGATGACCTCTGCCGGCTGCTCGATCACCTGGAGGTGGAGAAGGCGATCTTCTGCGGTCACGATTGGGGCGGCGTCATCGTCTGGCAGATGTTCCCGCGGCATCCCGATCGCGTGGCGGGCGTCATCGGCGTCAACACGCCCTTCACGCCCCGGCCGCCGGCCGATCCGATCTCGATCATGCGGCGGCGGTTCGGCGAGGAGATGTACATCGTCGACTTCCAGACCCCCGGCCGGGCCGACGCCGTGCTCGCCGCGGATGTCCGCAAGACGATGGGCTTCTTCATGCGCAAGCCGCCTGAGGGGGCCACCGTAGGGGGAGGCCTACGCGGCTCCGTTCTAGCCGAGAGCGGCGACAAAAACGAACCGACCTTCGCCCTGGTGAAGATGCTCGAGACCTACAACCCCGAATTCGACCCCCGCGAGACCTTCCTCACCGATCAGGAGATGGCCGCCTTCGTCGAGACCTTCGAACGCACCGGATTCACCGGTGGGATCAACTGGTACCGGAACTTCACACGCAACTGGGAGCGTTCGGCGTCCATTCCAGATCGCGTGGACACGCCTTCCCTGATGATCATGGCCGAAAAGGACGCTGTCCTGCCGCCCTCGGCGGCCGACGGGATGGAGTCGTGGGCGCCCGACCTGGAGAAGGTGCTAATCCAGGGCAGCGGCCACTGGACCCAGCAGGAGAAGCCGGCTGAGGTCAACGCCGCCATCCTGGACTGGCTCGAGAGACGCTTTCCGGTCAAGAGACATTGATGGACCGCACCACTCCTACCCTCAGCGCCCCGATGTCGGCGGCGGGACGGCGCGGGCTCTATGTCGAGACCGAGCCTTTCGCCTCAGGCTGGCTGCCGATGGGCGAACTGCACGAGGTCTATTACGAGGAATGCGGCTCCCGCGCCGGGCGGCCGGCGCTTGTCCTTCACGGGGGCCCCGGCGGCGCCATCAACCCGACCATGCGCCGCTTCTTCGACCCCTCGCGCTGGCGCGTGGTGCTGTTCGACCAGCGCGGTTGCGGGCGCAGCCGCCCCAACGCCTCGCTCGAGGACAACACGACCTGGGACCTGGTCGACGACATCGAGGAGCTGCGGCGGCACCTCAAGATCGAGAAGTGGGCTGTCTTCGGCGGCTCGTGGGGCTCGACGCTCGCCCTCGCCTACGCGATCCGCTACCCAGAGCGGGTCGCCGCCCTGATCCTTCGCGGCGTATTTCTCCTGACCCAGCGCGAGTTGGACTGGTTCTACCAGGACGGCGCCTCGATGCTGTTCCCCGATGCCTGGGAGCGCTTCATCGCCCCGATCCCCGCGGCCGAACGCGCGGATCTCCTGAAGGCTTACCATTCCCGCCTCACGGGACCCGATCGCCGCGTCCAGGCGCAGGCGGCGGCGGCCTGGAGCCAGTGGGAGGGCGACACCCTCTCGCTTCGCGGCCCGCAGGCGCGGCCGGCGAAGTTCAACGAAGTCGACTTTGCGATCGCCTTCGCGCGGATCGAATGCCACTTCTTCGTCAACCGCGGGTTCTTCCCCGAGGACGGCTGGATCCTCAAGAACATCAAGACAGTCCGCTCGATCCCTGGATGGGTCGTGCAGGGCCGCTTCGACGTGGTGACGCCGATGGAGAGCGCCTGGTCGCTGAAGAAGGCGTGGCCCGAGGCGCGCTTCGAGATCATCTGGGACGCCGGCCACGCGTCCACCGAGCCAGGGATCGTCGACGCCCTGGTCAGGGCGACCGACCAGGCCCTTACGCTCTAGCTCTCCCTAGCCGATCAGACGATCGAGCCGCGGCCGCTTCCGACCTCGGAGTAGCGGTGGACTTTCGCCGACAGCACGAGGGCGAAGCCGGCCATCATGGTGATCATGACCGTGCCGCCGAAGGAGAGGAGCGGCATGGGCACTCCGACCACCGGGGCCAAACCCATCACCATTGCGCCATTGATCAGGACGCACAGCGAGAAGGTAATGATCGTGCCGGCTGCCGCCATCCGCGCGAAGTGGCTGTAGGCGTTGGAGGCGATCCGCAGGCCCAGGTAGATCACCCCGGCATACAGCGCCAGGACGCTGACGCACCCGAGAAACCCGAACTCCTCGGCCATGGAGGAGAAGATGAAGTCGGTGGATTTCTCGGGCAGGAAGTTGAGCTGGCTCTGTGTCCCCAGGCCAAATCCCTTCCCAAGCGCGCCCCCCGAACCCAGGGCGATCTTGGACTGGATGATGTGGTAGCCCGAACCTGAGCGATCCGCCTCCGGGTGCAGGAAGGTAAGCAGGCGCGCGCGCTGGTATGGCTTGAGCACGAAGGCGAAGGCCACTGGCGCGGCCGCCGCGACAGCCGCCAGGACAGCGCCTGCCAGCGGAAGGCTAAGGCCCCCAAGCACCATCATCAGGCCGCCGGTGGCGGCGATCAGGATCGCCGTGCCAAGGTCCGGCTGGTGGGCCACCAGGGCGGCGGGTGCGCCGATCAGGGCGGCCGGGATCAGCAGCCGCCAGGACAGTCGCGCCTTTCCCGCGTCCAGGCCCTGGTAGAAGCGGGCGAGCGCCAGCACCAGGCCGACCTTGATGATTTCCGAGGGCTGCAAACGGATCGGGCCCAGGTCCAGCCAGCGCCTGGCGCCCATGGTGCTGTGGCCGACGACGGCGACCGCCAGCAGCATCAACAATCCCAGCCCATAGATCGGGTAGGCCGCAGTGAACCAGACGCGTGGGTCCACCGTGGCCAGAAGGACCATGGCCACGAAGCAGAACCCGAACAGCAGCAGGTGCTTGGCCGCCCAGGGCGACCACGAGCCGCCCGCGATCGAATAGAGCACGATCGATCCTACCCCCGCGATCGCCGCAAGGAGGGCGCACATGGTCCAGTCTATGTGCTGGAGCTTGACGACGAAGCGGTCCCGCTCGCCCTGCCGGTTGATGAAGGTGGCGGTCATACGCCTCTCAGCCTCGGCTCCGGAGCGCCCGTGGCGACGGAGGTCGGAATGGGTTGGACGATCCTCGCCCGGATCTGCGGATCCTTCAGCAGCGCCACCTTCATGATCTGGGCGGCCTTGGGCGCAGCGGCGTCCGCGCCGAAGCCTCCGTGCTCCACGAGCACGCTCATGGCGTAACGCGGATCGTCATAGGGCGCAAAAGCGATGAACCAGGCATGGTCGCGGTCCTGCCAGGCGCCTTGAGCGCCATGCGATCCGTGCGAGCCCGCGGCGTAGTTGTGCGATTGCGCCGTTCCGGTCTTTCCCGCCATCTTCACCGGTCCCAGCCCCATCTCCGCGACGTGGGCGGCCGTGCCGGAGGTGACCACCGCGGCCATCGCCTCGCGTATGAACGCCAGGTTATTTTGAGCGAAGGGTAGCTCCGGCGGCTGCGTCGCCGCCTGTTGGATCACGTCCCCCACGGAGTCCACCAGCCGGGGCTCGAGCGCGACCCGCCCATTAGCCAGCCGCGCGGCCTGGACGCACAGCTGCAGGGCGTTCACGCTGACATAGCCCTGTCCGATGCCCATGCTGGGCGTCTCGCCGGGATGCCAGACCGGATCGCGAGGAAAGGCGCGGCGCTTGTAGGCGGTGTCCGGCACGAGACCCACCCTCTGCCCAGGGATCCCGATGTCGTGCTTCTGTCCGAGGCCGAAGAATCGGGCGACGCGGGCGATCGGATCGGGGCCGATACTGAGCGCCAGCTGGTAGAAGTAGATGTCGCACGACTGGGCGATCGCGCCCTTGAGGTCGAGCGTCCCGTGGGCCTTGTCGCAACCCCAGGAGCGCCCGCCCCAGAACCAGTGCTTGTGGCAGGTGTAGCTGCGCGAGGGGTCAATGCCGCGCTCCAGAGCCGCCAGGGCGACCATGGTCTTGAAGGTCGATCCTGGGGGATAGGTGGCGGTCAGGGCCTTGTTGAACAGCGGCTTGCGCTCGTACTCCGCCAGCGCCTTGTAGTCCGGGCCGCTCACGCCGCGGACGAACGAGTTCGCATCGAAGCTTGGCGCCGAATAGAGGCAGAGCACGTCGCCGCTGCGGCAGTCCATCATCACCGCCGCGCCGCTGTCGGCGCCGAACACTTCGAGGGCCCGGTTCTGGACGTCCGAGTCCAGGGTCAGGCGGATGGGCGAACCTGGAACGCCGGGGATGTCACCCTGTGGGTCCTGGCGGACGACCCGACCCTTGACGTCCACCTCGACCTTGCGCGCGCCCGGCTTGCCGCGGAGCTGGAGGTCGTAGCTCTTCTCGATCCCCTGCTTGCCGATCCGGAAGCCCGGATTGAGGAGGATCGGCTCGGAGTTCGGCCCCGTCTTGGTGATGTCCTTGGCGCTCACCTTGGCGACGTATCCGACCACGTGGGCGAAGGCGGCGGAGAACGGATAGACCCTCACCTCCCCCATGTCCGCGGTCACGCCCGGGAGCTCCGGGGCCCGCACGTTGACGCGCGAGAACTCCTCCCAGCTCATGTCCTCGGCCACCGCCACCGGGGCGCGGCGCGGGGCCGACTCGATCTCGGCCCTCAGGCGGCGCAGGCGACCGTCGTCGATTGGGATGAGCTCGGCCAGGCTCGCCAGCACCCTGTCCACGTCCACGCTCTCGTCCCTTGCCAGGAGGAGCCGGAAGTCCGGGCGGTTGGAGGCCAGCACGACCCCGTGGCGATCCGTGATCAGGCCTCGCGGCGGCGGGGTGAGTTGGAACTCGAACTCATTGTGTTCCGAAAGCAGGGCGTACTTGTCCGCTTGCAGCAGCTGCAGCTGGACGAGGCGCCCGCCAAGCGCCAGCAGGCCCGCGCCCGCCAGTCCGCCGAACAGCACGGTGCGTCGGCCGAACAAGGCCTGGCGTTCATTGACGTCGTCGAGGAGGAGAGGCGAGCGGCTCATTTGAAGCGCACGTCCGCGTCTTCGTAGGTTTCGATGAGGCGCCAGGCTGGCCAGAACACGGCCGCGGTCGCGATCACCTGGATCGCGAGGCCCCCCGGATCGGGCGCCTGACCCGCGGTGAAGAAGGTGAGCGCCACGGCCACTCCAAACCCGGCCCCCAGCGCCGCGAGGTACCACCCCCAGTGGGTCCAGAAGCCCTGGCCCGCCAGAAGCGGCCGCGCCGCGACGCCCATGGCATAGGCCGCGAGAAGGGCGCTCGGCCAAAGACCGAGCCTGCCGCCCCAGAGCATGTCCTGGAAGAGGCCCAGCAGGATCAGGACGAACGGCGCCAGCAACGAGGGCCGGATGACGGCCCATGCGAAGGCCGGGATCATCGCCAGCACCGGTTGCGGTAGGCCCACGCCCGCGATCTCCACCGGAAGGGTCAGCAGCAGCGATCCCGCCGCACAGGCGAGCGCCGGCGCGCCGAGCCAAGTCAGGGGATTGAGCGGCTGTATGACCCCCGCGGGCATGTCACTGCCCTTTCGGCGCCGGATGCGCGGCCGCCGCCGCCGCAGTCGCCGCAGTGGCGGCGGGAGACGCCGGCGGAGTCGGCGCGTCCGTGCTCGTGGAAGGAAGGGCGCCCGGCTGGAGGGCGTTGGGCCCGACCACCTGCGAGAAGTCCCGGAACAGCAGGATGCGCACCAGATCGATGGATCCGGCGTCGGTGTCCAGGGCCACGCGCCAGCCATCCTGCGACCGAACCGCCACGCCCACCGGCAATCCCCGCGGGATCACCCCGCCGTCGCCGGACGTGAGGATCCTATCGCCGGGCCGAACTGGGTCGTGAGTCCGCAGATAGTCGAGCGTGGGAGCCGGCCCGCCGTCCCCGGTGAGGATGGCCCGCCCGTTGGTGCGCGCGATCAGCACGGGAATCCGGCTCTCGATGTCGGTGAGGAGCATGATGCGGCTGACGTGAGGCGACACGGAGACGACTCGGCCGACGAGCCCGTGCTCGTTGAGCGCCGGGTTGCCCTCGAGCACTCCCGCATCCGATCCAATGTCGGCCAGGCGCGTGTCGGCGAACGGACCGCGGGCGTCGAGGACCGTCCGTGCGCCCACCATCGGCAACGGTGGATCGGTCTTGACCTGAAGCAGCGCGCGCAGTCGACCGTTCTCCTCGCGAAGGGCTTCGACCTGGGCTTCGAGCTGCCGGGCCTGGGCGAGCTGGGCACGCAGCCGGCCATTCTGGCCGCCAGCGTCGACATAGGCTCCGACCGCCGCCGCGCCGTCGCCGACCCAGTGCACAGGCGCCGAGACCACTCCGCCCACGGCGCCGGCGACCCCATCGAATCGGCCGCGGACCCCGTCGAGCGGGCTGCCACGATGATCGTTCACGAAGAGGGCGAGCGAGACTATGCCGGCCAGGACCAGAGCGGCCACGGCGAGCCAGGCCAGCGGCGGCCTCAGTTCGTTCAGCGGACCGTCTCTTAGGGACACTCGCTAAGACCCCTCCCGAGCACTCCACCCCTGGAATAAGCGCGCCGGGACTACAAGAACGGTGTGGCCTCGAAGAGGCCGGCGAGAGGGATTTAGTCTAGAAGAGACTCGATTCGAGAAGCCCCTTCATCCACTTCGGGTGCTCGAGCACCTTTCCGCAGCCGAGCGCCACGCAGGCGAGCGGATCGTCGGCGACCGTGACCGGAAGGCCCGTCTGATCCCGGATCTCCAGGTCGAGGCCCCGAAGAAGCGCGCCCCCGCCGGTCAGCATGATGCCCTTGTCTGCGATGTCGGCGGCGAGTTCCGGCGGCGTGGCTTCCAGCGCCACCTTGACGGCCTCGATGATGCTTGCGACCGGCTCGGCGACAGCTTCCGCCGCCTGGCGCTCGCTGATCCGCACCTCCCGCGGCACGCCCTGCATGAGGTCGCGACCCTTCACGTCGATTTGCAGTCCCACCCCGTCCTCTGGAGAGCGGGCCGTGCCGATCTCCTTCTTGATTCGCTCGGCGGTCGTCTCGCCGATAAGGAGATTGTGGTGGCGGCGCATGTAGCTGATGACCGCCTCGTCCATCTTGTCGCCGCCCACGCGAACGCTGCGGGAATAGACGATCCCCGAGAGTGAGAGCACGGCGACCTCGGTCGTGCCCCCGCCGATATCCACGACCATCGAGCCGGTCGGCTCGTGGATCGGCAGGCCTGCGCCGATCGCTGCGGCCATGGGCTCGTACATCAGGCCCACCTTGCGCGCCGAGGCGTTGAGGCAGGAGTCGTTGATCGCCCGGCGCTCCACCGCCGTCGCGCCCGAGGGAACGCACACGATCACCTTGGGCGTGACGAATCCGGACCGGTTGTGGACCTTCCGGATGAAGTACTTGATCATCTCCTCGGCCACTTCGAAGTCGGCGATCACGCCGTCGCGCATCGGCCGGATCGCTTCCATGTGCCCGGGCGTGCGACCCAGCATCATCTTGGCCTCGACGCCGACGGCGTAAACCGTCTTGCGGCCTCCTGCCGTGCGCAACGCGACCACCGAGGGCTCGTTGAGCACGATCCCTTTGCCGCGCATGTAGACCAGGGTGTTGGCTGTCCCCAGGTCGATGGCGATGTCGCTAGAGATGATACCGAACAGGGACGAGAACATTCAGGACTCGGAATCTGCGGGCCGCATGATCGTGGACCCCTCCCTCGGACTTGCGACCCAGGGAACGCGCGCTTCGAATCTGGCGCACGAGTAGGCGGTCCGCGGGGGCGGCGCTTGGAGGTGAGAACCCCCTGTGCCGTGGCCCCGCGGCGAATTCAAGACCTTCATTCGTCGCGGGGACCCGTCAGCCTGCGGCTTTTTCTCAAAAGCCGCTGGCGGTGAGTGGCTCGGGCGCGCTCTTCTCCTTGCGGGCGAAGAGATTGTTCAGTGCGTTCACATAGGCGGTCGCGCTTGCAGTCAGCGTGTCCGTGTCGGCAGCCTGGCCCGTTGCAATCCGACCGTCCTCTTCCAGACGCACGGAGACCTGCGCCTGGGCGTCGGTCCCCTCGGTGACCGCGTGGACCTGGAAGAGGCGCAGGACGGCGTCGTGCGGCACGATCTGGTGGATCGCATTGAACACCGCGTCCACAGGCCCGTCCCCGGTCGCCATGGCGCTCAATTCGGCGCCGTCCACCACCAGAGTGAGATGCGCCTCCTGTGGGCCCTCGGTGCCGGCGATCACGCGCAGGCTCTTGACCTGCACGCGTTCGGCGCCCCTCGCCAGGGCGTCGTCGACAAGAGCGATGATGTCGTCGTCGAAAACGCTCTTCTTCTTGTCCGCCAGATCCTTGAACCGGCCGAAGGCCTCGTTCAGCGCGTTCTGGCCCAGCTCATACCCAAGATCCTTGAGCTTCTCGCGGAAGGCGTGGCGTCCCGAGTGCTTGCCCATGACCAGATTGGACCCACCCTGCCCCACGTCCTGAGGTCGCATGATCTCGTAGGTCTCGGCGTTCTTGAGCATCCCGTCCTGGTGGATGCCCGCCTCGTGGGCGAAGGCGTTCTTGCCGACGATCGCCTTGTTGAACTGCACCGGAAAGCCGGTGATCGCCGAGACATAGCGGCTGGCGCGGGTGATGTGCTCGGTGCGCACCCGGGTCGGGAACGGCAGGGCGTCCTGGCGCACCTTCAGCGCCATGACGACTTCCTCCAGCGCAGCATTGCCGGCGCGCTCGCCGATGCCGTTGATCGCCAGCTCGACCTGGCGTGCGCCCGCCTCGATGCCGGCGAGGCTGTTGGCCACGGCAAGGCCAAGGTCGTTGTGGCAGTGGGTGGAGAAGATCACCTGGTCCGCGCCGGGGACGTTCTCGATCAGGTCGCGGAAGACAGCCGCATATTCGGAAGGATAGGTGTAGCCGACGGTGTCCGGGATGTTGATCGTCGTGGCGCCGGCGCGGATCGCCGCCTCGACGCAGCGGCGCAGCACGTCACGCTCCGTGCGCGTCGCGTCCTGGGCGGACCATTCGACGTCGCCGCAGAGGTTGCGCGCGTGGGTGACCGACGCGTGCACCGCCTCCATGACCTCTTCGGGAGTCATCCGCAGGATGTGGTCCCGGTGCTGGGGCGAGGTGGAGATGAAGGTGTGGATCCGGCCCCGCTTGGCCGGGCGGATCGCCTCGGCGCAGCGCTCGATATCGGCGACGCCCGCGCGGGCGAGGCCGCAGACCGTGCTCTCGGTGACGATCTGGGCGATCTTCTTCACCGCCTCGAAGTCGCCATTCGAAGCGATGGGGAATCCCGCCTCGATGACGTCGACGCGCATGTCCTCGAGGATCTTGGCCAGCTCGAGCTTTTCGTCGATCGACATCGAGGCGCCCGGCGACTGCTCGCCGTCGCGCATGGTGGTGTCGAAGATCACGACATGGTCGGATACGCCAGAGGGTACGCGGGTCTCGTTGGCCGCGTTGGCGATGGAGGCAGTCATGGGGTCAGGTCTCACGGTGGGCTGGAGCGAAGGGCGAAGTATCGACCCCCGGGCGCCCGGCCGCGAAGGATCACGCAGCCAGCGACAGCGCCCGGGGGCGTCTAAGCCCCAGCTGAAGAAGCGGAAGGATGCCGAGCGGCATGATCATGCCCGGGGCTTACCGTCAGGCGGCGTCCCGCGCAAGGCTGTTGCGTCCCGCGGGGCGGAAAGGCGCGGTCATGCTGGCTGAGCTCCTTTGCGGCTCGCCGGTCCTGCCGGTGGTGACGATCGCCGACGCCGCGGCCGCCGTTCCGATGGCCCGCGCCCTCCTCGCCGGTGGGCTCAATGTGATCGAGATCACCTTGCGCACTGCGGCGGCGGCCGAGGCGATCGCCCGCATCGCCGGCGAGGTCGAGGGCGTGGTCGTCGGCGCCGGCACCGTGCTCACCCAAAGAGACATGACGGCTGCCGAGCAGGCGGGAGCCCAGTTCGCGGTCAGCCCCGGCTTCTCCGCGAACCTGTCCGCGGATGCTTCCCTACCCTTGCTGCCCGGGGTGGCGACGGCCAGCGAAGTCATGGCCGCGCTCGAGGCAGGTCACTCGGTCATGAAGTTCTTCCCGGCCGAAGCGGCTGGGGGCCCAGCCCTGCTCAAGGCGCTCGCCGGGCCCCTCCCCCAGGCGCGCTTTTGTCCAACGGGCGGGATCACGCCCACGAACGCCGGCGCTTATCTTCGGCTGACCAATGTCCTGTGCGTGGGCGGGAGCTGGCTCACCCCGCCCGACCTGATCGCCGCCGGTAACTGGCAGGCTGTGGAGCAGCTCGCGCGAGAGGCTGCGCGCATGCGCCCCGCGACCAAGGACGTCGAGCTTGCAGAATCCCATAAGTCATGACTTATTGATCTCATGATGAACGCCGACGTGTTCCGCGCCTTGGCCGACCCGACGAGACGGGCTGTCTTCGAGCGGCTCGCGGATGGCGAACAGACGGTTTCGGCGCTCCGATCCGGCTTTGCGGTCTCCCAGCC
>DASXGQ010000069.1:0-40854 GCA_036488995.1 Caulobacteraceae bacterium | reverse complement strand
TCGAGCCGGCCGATCCGCGGCGCCCAGGTGACATAGGCCCCGAGACTATCCGCGGCGCTGAGGCCCGGCCGCTCGCCGATCAGGACCACCACCGCGCGCGCGCCCAGGCGCTCGCCGATCTCGTCGCCGATCGCGACGCGGCCCTGACGCACGATCGCCGCCGGGGCGATGCGCCAGCCGCCAAGTGCTGTGACGAGCGAGCGCGCCACTTCGGCGGCGCAGCCCTGCGCCGCCGCGGCCGAAAGGCCGTCGGCGATGACGATCGCAAGGTCGTGGTCGCCACGCGCGAGCGGCGCCGCGTCGGACGACAGCCTTCGGCCGAGGTCCGGGCGACGCAGGTAGGTCTCGCGGTCGGGCGCCGCGCTGTCGAGGATCACGCTCGGCCAATCCAGCTCCGCGGCGAGCGTCTCGGCGTCCAGCGCCGTCGCCACGGCCTCGCGGGCGTTGGCGTGGGCGAACTGGAAGTCGAGCAGGGCCGCCGTCGGCAGGCCCGACCCAGCGCGACCCAGGCCGATGCGCGCGGGGGTCAGCCGCCGCAGGACCGCAAAGGGGTCGGACCGTTCGTCCATCTCGCGCGTGTTCCCCCCTCAGCCCGGGACAGACAGGTCGGCGAGCATGCGGCCCGCCGCTGTCGAGGATTCGAGGCGTCGCGGACGCCCGCCCTCGTCGAACAGCCCAGCGCGCATCAGCCAGGCCTCGAACTCAGGGGCGGGCCGCAGACCGAGCGTCTGCCGGACATAGAGCGCGTCGTGGAAGCTGGTGCTCTGGTAGCCAAGCATCACATCGTCGGCGCCAGGCACGCCCATCACGAAGTTGACGCCCGCCACCCCGAGCAGGGTCAGGATGTCGTCCATGTCGTCCTGATCGGCCGCGGCGTGGTTGGTGTAGCAGACGTCCACGCCCATCGGCAGGCCAAGCAGCTTGCCGCAGAAGTGGTCCTCCAGCGCCGCCCGCCGGATCTGCTTGCCGTCGAACAGGTACTCCGGGCCGATGAAGCCGACGACGCTGTTGACGAGCAGCGGGCGGAAGGCGCGGGCGACGGCGTAGGCGCGCGCCTCCAGGGTCTGCTGGTCGACGCCGTGGTGAGCGCCGGCCGACAGCGCCGAGCCCTGCCCCGTCTCGAAGTACATGACGTTGTCGCCGACCTCGAAGCGACGGAGCGAGAGGGCGGCGGCCCGGGCCTCGGCGAGCACCGCCAGATCGACGCCGAAGCCCCGGTTGGCCTCCTCGGTCCCGGCGATCGACTGGAACACCAGGTCCACTGGCGCGCCCAGGCCGATAAGCTCCAGGGTGTTGGTGACGTGGGTAAGGACGCAGCCCTGGGTCGGGATCTCCCAGCGCGCACGCAGGCCGTCGATGAGGCGCAGCAGGTCATGCGCCGCCTCCAGGCTGTCGCTGGCCGGATTGACGCCGATCACCGCATCGCCGCTGCCCATCAGAAGGCCGTCGAGGATCGATGCAGCCACGCCGCGCGGGTCGTCAGTGGGATGGTTCGGCTGCAGCCGCACCGACAGCCTCCCCGCCAGCCCCAGGGTGTTACGGAATCCGGTGACCACGCGCCGCTTTCGCGCCACCGCGATCAGGTCCTGGTTGCGCATCAGCTTGCATGTCGCCGCCGCCATCTCCGGCGTGATACCGGCGCACGCCGCCTCCAGCACAGCGCCGTCGGTTTCGTCGGCCAGCAGCCACTCGCGGAATCCGCCCACCGTGAGGTGCGAGATCGGGGCGAAGGCGCCCGCGTCGTGGCTGTCGACGATGAGGCGCGTAACCTCGTCGGCCTCGTAGGGAATGACCGCCTCGTTGAGGAAAACCTTCAGCGGTATGTCCGCGAGGGCGTAGCGGGCGGCCACGCGCTCGCGGGCGTCCCGCGCCGCCACCCCGGCCAGCTCGTCGCCGGAGCGCAACGGGCTGGCCGCCGCCAGCAGCGTCCTGAGGTCGGCGAAGACGTGGCGCGTTCCACCTACCCGCGCGACGTACATGCTGGCCCCTCACCTCTCCACCCGCGGCCACTCGCGGCGCGCAGCGCTCATCATGACCGGCGCGCAGCGCTTGCGGGAGTCCGCCGGCGCTCCGGGGTAGTCTCCTTAAGTTAGCGCCTATGGGCGCGACCACCGCCTTGAAGCAGGCGCCGCGGCGTGGGACGAGGCGTGCGTCATCGCTCAGACCAGGGCCCTTCGTTTGCATCGTCTCGCCTGCGCCATCGTCGGCGCCCTCGCCGCAGCACTCGCGGCCGCTCCCTCGCCCGCCGCCGAGGCCACGCACCCGCGCTATGGCGCCTGGGGCTATGACTCCACCGCGATGGACCCCACGGTGCGGCCGGGAGATGACTTCTTCGCCTATGTGAACGGCCGCTGGGACGCGCGCACGACGATCGCGGCCGACCGCAGCCGCGCCGGCGTGGACGTCGATCTCACCGACGAGGCCGAATCCGAGGTTCGAGACATCGCCCAGACCCTGGCGGCCAATCCGCCGGCCGACCCGGGCGAGCGCAAGATCGGCGACCTCTACGCCGCCTGGATGGACGAGGCCGCCGTCGAGGCGCGCGGCGTGGAGCCGCTCAAGCCCTGGCTCGCGCACATCGAGGCGGCGCGCACGCACGAGGACATCGGCCGCCTGTTCGGCGAGATCTACTACGCCGCCCCCTTCGGCATCGGCCTGTCGCCGGACCTGGACGATCCCACCCGCTATGTCGTGGAGATCGACCAGGCGGGCCTGGGCATGCCCGCGCGCGACGACTACCTCCTCGCGGGGCCGAAATACGAGGCCTACCGCAAGGCCTATCGCGACTACATCGTGCGCATCGAGACCCTGGCCGGCATTCCTGACGCGCCAGCCAAGGCTGACGCCATTCTCGCCCTCGAAACCCGCATGGCCAAGTCGCAGTGGGCGCCCGAGCGCACGCGCGACGTCGAGCAGATCGACAACCCCATGGACATGGCGCGGCTGCGCGTCCTGGCGCCCCAGCTCGACTGGAACGCCATGTTCGGCCAGCTGGGCCTGGGAACGCCGCGCAAGATCCTGGTCTCGGAGCCCTCGGTCATTACAGACGCCGCCGCCAACCTCGCCGACACGCCGGTGGACACGTGGAAGGCGTATCTCGTCTTCCACTTCATCTCAGACCACGCCGAATACCTTCCCAAGGCGTTCGACGACGCGCGTTTCGACTTCTACGGGCGCACGCTCCGGGACGTTCCTCGCCAGCAGGACCGCTGGAAGCGCGGCGTGGGGCTGGTGAACGGCGTCCTGGGCGAAGAGGTCGGGCAGATCTACGTCGCCAAATACTATCCGCCGCAGGCCGAACGGCAGGCGACCGAGCTGGTCGACGACCTGCGGGCCGCCTATGCGGAGCGGTTCGAAAAGGCCGCGTGGATGGACGGGGCCACCCGCAAGGCAGCTCTGGAGAAGCTCGCCGCCTTCGATCCGCGCCTGGGCCACCCTCGCAAGTGGATCGACTATTCCAGCCTCACGATCGAGCGGGGCGACCTCTTCGGCGACGCCCTGCGCGCCGAAGACTTCCAGTGGCGCCTGCAGCTTTCGCGATATCCGAAACCCGTGGACCGGGGCCTGTGGAGCATGAACCCGCAGGACGTGAACGCCTACTACGACCCACTCACCAACCAGATCACCTTCCCCGCCGCGATCCTGCAGCCGCCCTATTTCGATCCTGCCGCGGACCCGGCGGTGAACTATGGCGGCGAAGGCGCAACGATCGGCCACGAGATGGGTCACGGCTTCGACGACCAGGGCCGCCACTTCGACGGTACGGGCAAAGTGCGCGACTGGTGGACCTCCGCCTCGGCCAAGGCGTTCGCCCAGCGCGCCGATCGCCTGGTCGCCCAGTTCGACGCCTACGAGCCGATCCCGGGCGCCCACATCAACGGTCGGCTCACCCTGGGCGAGAACATTGGCGACCTCGGCGGCCTGGAAGCGGCCTACGCGGCCTGGCGGCGCTACGTCGCCCGCCACGGCGAGCCGCCGGCGATCGACGGCATGACCGGCGACCAGCGCTTCTTCATCGCCTACGCCGCTTCATGGCAGGGCAAGAGCCGCGAGGGCGCCCTGCGCGCCCAGCTCCTCGCCGACCCCCACAGTCCCGAGAAGTACCGCGTCAACGGCATCGTCCGTAACGTCGACGCCTGGTACGCCGCCTTCGACATCCAACCCGGCGACAAGCTCTACCTGCCGCCGGATCAGCGCGTGCGGATCTGGTAGGGGGGCGCCGCCTAGTCCGCCCGCAGCTCCAGACGCTCGAGACCGCGGAAGAACGGCAGGGTGCGCCATACCGGCGCCGCGTCCGGGTCCGCCAGGCGCAGGTTAGGGAAGCGCTCGAACAGGCGCAGCAGCGCCACCTGCGCCTCTAGCCGGGCGAGCGGGGCGCCGATGCAGATGTGTGCGCCGCCGCCGAAGGCGACGTGGGGCTTCTTCGCGCGGGTGACGTCGAAGGCGTCCGGGTTCTCGAACACCTGCGGGTCGCGGTTGGCTGCGCGCAGGAACAGGCTCAGCGACTCCTTTTGCTTCACCGGGCAGCCGGAGAATTCCATTTCGCGCGGGGCGATGCGTCCGGTGGCGTCCACCGGCGGCTCGTAGCGCAGGGCCTCCTCGACCACAGCGTTGATGAGCGCAGGATCGGCCCTCAGCTTGGCGAGTTCGGTCGGGTTCTTCAGCAGTAGCCGCACGGCGTTGCCAATCAGGTCGGTGGTGGTGAGGTTGCCGCCGATGAGCAAGGCCTGAAGGTTGATGCGCAACTCTCCGTCAGTGACCGCGAGACCCGCGGCCTGCAGTCGGGTCATGTCGCTGATCAGATCATCACGAGGGTCAGCCTTCCGCTCGGCGATGAGGCGCGTGAAATAGACGTCGAGCGCCTCCCTGGCGGCTTCCATCGCCTTGGTCTGCTCTTCGTTGCGGAACGGGTTGAGGCTTTGGATCACCCCCTCCGACCAGGCGCGGAATTCCGCCAGCCGGCTGTGCTCGACCCCCAGGATCGAGGCGATCACATCGATGGGAATCGGCACGCAGAAGCTGGTCATCAGGTCGAACGGACCCGATGCGTCGATCGCATCCAGCGTCTCGCCCACGATCCGCTCGACCTCGGGACGGAACTTCGCGACGCGGGCGTAGAGCGCCTGGGCCAGCGGCTGGCGGATGCGGGCGTGGTCGGGATCGTCGAGGGTGAGGATGCTCG
Source organism: Caulobacteraceae bacterium (assembly GCA_036488995.1). Classification (GTDB taxonomy): domain Bacteria; phylum Pseudomonadota; class Alphaproteobacteria; order Caulobacterales; family Caulobacteraceae; genus Acaudatibacter. Next base: position 35,672 of record DASXGQ010000069.1, on the reverse strand, counting down.
TCACCTCGCTGCGCGGTCCTTCGGGTAGTTCGCCGCTTGCGACCAGGCGCTCGACCAGGCTTTCCTCACCCTTGAACGGATCTCGCCACATGGTGAGGTCCGAGACGATCGAGCGGACGTCGTCGTAGCGGGTGAGGATAACGCTGCCGTAGCCCTCGTCCTTCAGCACCGGGCAACGGGCGCGCAGATCCGCCAGCACGGTATAGGGATCTTCGCGATAGGGCGGGTTCATCGGCGTCAGCTGGAGCATGATCGGGACGCCGGGGTTCGCCTCGGGCTTCGGCGTGGAATCGTCGTCGGCCATCGGAAGTCTCCGGGCGGTGCTGATCTGCACTGGGGTTAGACCATCGCGGCGCCGGATGCGAGGCGGACGCCGCGTCACTTGAGGTGACGCGGATCGTGATTATCGAGTCGTGCGACCGGGATGGCGTCTGCCCGTTATCCTGGGTGGGCTGGGCCGGGGCAAACCCGGAGAACTCAAGTGAAGATCGTTGTTGTAGGTGGCGCCGGCCTGATTGGCTCGAAGGTCGTCGCCCTGCTCCGCCAGCGCGGCCACGATGTCATGGCCGCCACACCCGCCACGGGCGTCAACGCCGTCACTGGAGAAGGGTTGGCCGACGCCCTTGCAGGCGCCCAGGTGGTGGTCGACCTGACCAACTCGCCGTCCTTCGAGGATGCGGCAGTCATGGCTTTCTTCCAGACCGCGGGCCGCAACCTGCTGGCCGCCGAACAGAATGCGCACGTCCTGCACCACGTCGCCCTTTCGATCGTCGGCATCGAACGCAACCCGGACGTTGGTTACTACCGCGCCAAGCTCGCGCAGGAGGCCTTGATCAAGGCCTCGCCAGTTCCCTGGACGATCGTGCGATCGACGCAGTTCTTTCCATTCGCTCCGGGGGCCGTGCAGGACGGAGCGACCAACGGCGAGGTCCGGCTGTCGACCGGAATGTTGCAGCCCATCGCGCCGGACGACGTGGCGGCTTTCGTGGCTGAGGCCGCTCTCGCCTCGCCGGCGAACGCCACGGTGGAGATCGCCGGTCCGGAGCGCATCCGGCTCAACGACTTCGCAAGGGCCTACATGGACGCCCATGGCGACAGGCGGCGGGTCATCGCAGACCCCCACGCCCGCTTCTGGGGCGGCGAGCTGGACGACTCCTCGCTAACTCCGGGCAGCCACGCGCGTACGGGGAAGACCACCTTCGCCGAATGGCTGCGCGAGGACGCGGCCGCGGGGCGGTGAGACCGCCGCACAGGCTCAGACGGACCGCAAGAATCCGAGCAGGTGATCGAAATAGACCGCCTGGTCGTCCCACATGCAAAGATGGCTACCGTTGGGGCAGATGGCGGAACTTGCGTTGGGCATCAGCGTCGCCATGCGGCGCATGTCGTTCGGATCCATCTCGTCGTGTTCGGCGCCTATGGTCAGCGTCTTGACCTTGATCTCGTGAAGTCGGTCCCAGCGCTCCCAGTCCTTGAAATTGCCGGTGACCAGGAACTCGCTCTTGCCCTGCATCTGGTTGTAGATCGTCTCGTTGACGTGTCGGAAGCAACGGGTCACCGACTCCGGCCATGGCTGGAGACGGCAGATCATCTGGGGGTAGAGGTCCTCCATCATGATCTTCGTGTATTCGGGACTGTCATAGGCCTGCGTGGCTTCGAGCGCGTTGAGCTGCGCCAATTGCTCTGGCGATAGCAGCGACACCTTCAGCGCCGCCGTGCGCTTCAGATAGGACTGGATGCCGGCCGTCATGTCGGAGATGACGAGGCCGCGAAGATGTTGCTGATACTTGAGGGAGTATTCGAGCGCCAGCATCCCACCCCAGGAATGGCCGTAGAGGACGAACTGGTCGAGCCCAAGGCCTCTGCGGACTTCCTCGACTTCCTCCACATACCTCGGCAGCGTCCAGAGCGACGTGTCGTCCGGCTGGTCGGAATTGTTCACGCCGAGTTGGTCGTAATAGTACATCTCGATTCCGGCCTGCGGCAGGAACGATTCCATCGCCTCAAGATACTCGTGGCTGAAACCGGGACCGCCATGCAGCAGAAGCACCTTCACGGGCCCGCGGCCGACCCGCTTGGTCCACACCTTGTACTTGCCGCCGACGACCGGGACCATGCGGATGCCGGCGGTGCGAATGCCGGGCGGGTTGAGGCCGTCGGGCGCCCGGAGGGTAACGTCGTCCTCGGCCGCCGCTGCCTCGGCCGAGGCCGCAGCCCCGGCAGTGGCGGCCATGGCCGTGGCGCCGGCGGCGGCCAGAAAGCTGCGACGAAGCATGAAGTCCCTCTCGACAGATCGATTCGAGACCATGATGGCGCGGCCGACGCGTACAGCAATGCTGGCCGCTGCGATCGCTGGACGCGCGGCGCGGTTCCCTTGAGCTCTTCCCTAGGGCCTAGGCGCGGCGCTCGGGGCGTGTGCAAACTCGAAGCAGGGCCATCACCGCACCGGAGACTGAAATGCCGGACGACTCACGGACCGTCGAAGCCACGACGCAGAGCATTCCCCAACAGCTCGACGCCTTGTTCGCGCCGTGGAACCGCACCGACGAGCCCGGCCTGGTGGTCGGCGTGGTCAGGGACGGCCAGCTGATCTACCGGCGGGCGTTCGGCATGGCGAGCCTCGAGCACGGCGTCGGCAACACGCCGACGACCCGGATGCGGATCGGCTCGATCACCAAGCACTTCACCTGCCTACTGGCCCTGCTGCTCGCCGAGGACGGGAAATTCGATCTCGACGTTCCGATCCGGACCTACCTCCCGGAACTGACCGGGCCTGGCGGCGAGCCGACAGCGCGACAGCTGCTGCAGCATCGCGGGGGCTCGCGCTGCTATCTCGACCTCGGCTTCATCGGCCATGGGCTCAGCCTGCCGCCGCTGGGCTTCCCGCTGAATGCGCAGGCGCGCCAGAGCGGGCGCAACTTCGCGCCCGGAGAGGCGATGATCTACAACAACGGCGGCTACCACCTGGTCTCGATCGCCCTCGAACGTGTCGGCGGCGCGCCGTTCGAAGACCAGCTCAAGGCGCGGCTGTTCGACCCTGTCGGCATGCCGGACACCGCCGCGGTTTCCACCGACCACGACATCACCCCGGGCGTCGCGACCTTCCATATGCCGCGCCGGGGCGGCCGCTGGCGGCGGGGCCTGGTCTGGACCGACGAGCTGCGCGGCGAAGGGTCGATCATCTCCACCGTCGACGACATGCTGCGCTGGATGACCCACCTGCGCCGGCGCGACCGTTTCGGCTCGCCTTCCACCTGGGCGCAGCTCACGGAGCGTCCGAAATATGCGGACGGCCGCGTAGGCGCCTATGCGCTCGGGCTAATGATCGGCCAGCACCGTGGACTGAACATCGTCCAGCACTCGGGCGGAGTGGCAGGCGGGACCGCGCAGATGCTGCTCCTGCCTGAAGACGGCCTGGATGTCTTCCTCATGGCCAACGGCGCACGCGACGCCAACCTGGTGGCCCTGTCCTGTCGGGTGGTCGATATCGTCCTCGCCGACCGCGTCGGCCCCGAGACGCCGAAGGTCCCTGCGGCGGACTACAAGGCCTGGCTCGGCGACTGGTGGTCGCCCGAGACAATGATGGTCTACAGCCTGCTCGACCAGCAGGGCTCGCTCGCCCTGGGGACGGCGATGAGCGGCGTTGGGGGGGCGCTCGAGCGCACCGCCGATGGACGCGTGATCGAACCGGCGAGCGGCATCGGCGAGGTCGAGGTGACGCCGGGGCCGGGCGAGGCGCTGACGATCCGCTTCGGTCCGGGGGCGTTCGAATACGAGCGGCTGAGCGCCGGGCCTGGGGACGTAGCGGCGTTCGCGGCGGCGGCCGCAGGGACCTATTTCAGCCACGACGCGGACGCCACCGCGACGATCGTCGCCGAGGGGGACGCGCTCACCATCCGTACCTCGGACGGACTTGGCGAACTGCCGGCTCCGCTCATCCCGCTTTCGGCGAGCGTCGCCTATTCGAAACCAGCATCCCTCCTCGCCCAGTTCCGCACGACGATCAGCTTGGACGTCGAGAATGGCCGGGCCTCCGGCTTCCAGCTCTGCACGCCGCGCACGCGGGGCCTGGAGTTCCGGCGGATCTGAGGGCGTGTTGGGCTGAAGCGCCCGGACCTTGAGGGTCGCGGTTCGAAATTAGTGGGGCGGGAGCGGAATGCTCGCGCCATGCCGCGCGGCGATGTCGACCAGCTTTCCGAGATCTGGCTGCTGAGGCGAGATCTCGCGATCGAACTCCGTGAACATGCGCGAGGCGTTTCCGCCGGAGGTCACCGACACCATTTCGCCGCCGCCGGCGCCGAACCGAAACCAGTGCGTCGAGCCAGCGGGAACGTGCACGAAGGTCCCAGGCCCACCGACGGTTGTCACGTCGTCGATGCCAAATGCGATCTCGCCGCGCGTGACGAAGAAGGCCTCGTCCCAGGGATGGCTGTGCGGCGGCGGCCCACTGCCCTCGACTCCCTCCTGATGAAAAACCTCATAGCTTCCCGTCTGGACGTTCGAGGCGAGTACGGTGAGCTTCTCGCCGACCACGTTCAATGGTCGGACGTTCTTTTGGTCGACGATGATGGCCTGCGACACTTCCAACCCCCATTGGACAGAATGTCTGTCGATAATAGACAGAATGTCTGTCTAATGTCAAGACTCGCGCCATGGAACCGACGAACATCACCTGGCGGCGAAGGACGCTGGGCGGCCTCCTGCGGCTGATCGAGGAACGGATGCGCGCCCGCGTCTATGCACAGATGGCCGAGGTCGGCTTTCCCGACATCCGGCCGGCGCATTCCAGCCTGCTCCGCAATATCGCCGAAGAAGGCTCGCGCGTGAGTGACCTCGCCCAGCGCGCCCAGATGACCAAGCAAAGCATGGGCTATCTGGCGGACAGCCTGGAGGCGGCCGGCTATGTCGTTCAGGCGCCCGATCCGACCGACGGGCGAGCCAAGCGCGTGCGGCTTACCGACAAAGGCCGCGCGGCCGGAGAGGCCCTGGTCAAGCTCAGCGCCGAAATGGAAACGGAGTTCGGCGAGCTCATCGGCCAAGCCCAGATGGTCCGGCTGCGGCGCCTGCTGGAAACGCTGGCCGACCGTCTGGCTTAGCGTGGAGAGGCAATTCGCCGACGAGACGGCGCCCCAGAGGACAAGGCGGGTCTCCCGTTAAGCCTCAGGACGCCCGGTTCAGGACAGGTAGTCTCCAGCCAATCCGTCCAGCAGACCGGGGTGAGTCGGACGCCAGCCGACGCTGTCGCGGCTCGCGGCGCTCGAGGCGGGCATGTCGTTCGAGGCGGGAAAGGCGAGCCAGCCGAAGTGGGCGGCCGCTTCGCCGGCGTCCAGGCTGCGGGTCGGGACGCCGAGCTTCTGGCCGATGGCCTCGGCGATGGCGCGCAACGTGACGCCCTCCTCCGACACGGCGTGGAGCCGCTCGCCGGGATGACCGCGCTCGAGGGCGAGGCGGAACAGGCGCGCCGCGTCGCGGCGGTGGACGGTCGGCCAACGGTTGACGCCTTCGCCGACATAGGCGGAGACGCCGGTCTGTCGCGCCAGCGCGATCAACAACGTGGCCAGCCCCTGCTGCCCGCGGTCGTGGACGGATGGCGGCAGGCGGACGACCGACGATCTGACGTTCCGCGCGCTCGCCGACAGGGCCATGTCTTCAGGCCGACCGCGGACGGCTGCGAAGCCATCGGTCTGGGCGGGGTCCGCCTCCGTGGAGGCTCGGCCCGGCGTGTTGGCGGTCATGCCCGAGGTGACGATGAAAGGCTTGCCCGACCCGGCCAGGGCATCCGCCATCGCCGAGACTGCGCGCAGATCGGTTTCGCCCATTTCCACATACCTGGAGAAGTCGTTACCGAAGGCGCAGTGGATGACGCCGTCGCTGGCGCGCGCGGCCTCGGCGAGGCCCTCGGGGTCGACGACGTCGCCCCGGCGCACAGCGACCCCCCGGGCCTCGAGCGTCTTTGCCGCCTCGTCACTGCGGGCGAGGCCCGTCACCTGATGGCCCGCCGCCGCCAGTTCCTCGACGATCACCGAGCCGATGAACCCCGTCGCTCCGGTCAGGAACACGCGCATGCGCAAATCTCCGTGTCTTGCAGAGACAGGATCGGACTTATTGGATATCCTGGTAAAGACGTGACATCATCATATTAAGATTGATAACAGCATGAGCGAGCTTGCAACCCAGGAGAATGTGCTCGGAACCTATCTGAGGGACCGCCGCACGAAGCTCGACCCCGCGGCCTTCGGCTTCCCCGCCGAGCGGCGGCGCACGCCCGGCCTGCGCCGCGAGGAGGTCGCGCAAAGGGCTCACATCAGCCCGACCTGGTACGCCTGGCTCGAACAGGGGCGCGGGGGCGCGCCGTCGGCCGACGTGCTCGACCGGATCGCCCGCGCCCTCATGCTCACCGACCGCGAACGCGAGCACCTGTTCCTGCTGGGCATCGGCCGACCGCCGGAGGTGCGCTATCGCAAAACCGAAGGCGTCACGCCGCGGCTGCAGCGTGTGCTGGATGCGCTCGACCCCAGCCCGGCCCTGATCCGGACGGCGACCTGGGACGTCATCGCCTGGAACCGGGCGGCCACCGTTCTGCTGATGGATTATGGATCGCTGGAGCCGGCGAAGCGGAACATGCTGCGCTTCGTCTTCCTCGACCCGCGCGCCCGCGCCGCGCACTACGACTGGGACAGCGTGGCGCGGCTGGTGGTGGGGGCGTTCCGGCTGGACGCAGCCCGCGCAGGCGCCGTGGAGGACGTCGAGCCCCTCGTCGAGGAGCTCTGCGCCGCGAGCCCGGAGTTCAAGGCGATGTGGCGCGACAACGAGATCCTGGGCGCCGCCCACGGCGAGACCGTCAAACACATCCGCCACCCGGTGCTCGGCTCGATCAGTTTCGAGCTCTCGGCGTTCGCGGTGGACGGCCGGCCCGACCTCATGCTGCTGATCTACAACCCGGCGACACCAACGGACGCGTCGAGGATCGCGTCGCTGGTCGAGGGGGCCTGAGGACAGCCGAGCTTGCACAGCCTTGCGACCCGCCGAACCCACAGCTTAGTGTGCTGTTGCGGACAGGGAGAGGCGGATGGCGCGGGTATCGGATCTCGAGGGCCTGAAGCTTGAAAATCCGGACGTCGCGCGCCTGGTGGACGCGAGCCTGGAACTGGTTCTGAACGTGGGGGAACGGCTGCTGCGGCGGCCGGAAGTCGTGCAGTTCACCCTGCTGGCGGCCCTGGGCGCGGCGAACGCCCTGCTCGCGGCGGCGTCATCGAAGTGCACGCTGTACACGCCTCCCTCGGACATCAACGCCGTGACCGACGTGAACGGCAACCTCGTGCTGCGCTGCGGCCACAGCCCGCCCCACGAGTGGGACTACCAGTCCGGCGCCAAGCGGCCGTGAGCAAGCTCGCGGAGGCGACGCCGACCTTCCTCGGCGGCCTCTTCGGCGCAGTGCTGGTGGCGGACCCCGAGCCGCGCTTCGGGATCGCGCTGGGGGGTCTGGCGGCGGCGAGCGTGATCTCCCTCGTCCTCGGCCGAGCCGTCTTCCCCCACCGGCCACGGGTCGGCGCATGGCTGATGGAGGGTTGGGCCCTGTTCCTGCCGGCGATCACGGCCTTGCTGGTCTGGATCTTCCTGTGGGCGACCATTCGCTGGGAGCCGACAAAGGGGGCGCTTCGACTTGGCGACTGGAGCAAGGGCCAGACGGGAGAGCTGGTGAAATTCGTGGCCGGCCTCATCGCCGGCTTCGTCGGGATCCTTGCGACGGACGGTGCAGAGGCCGGTGACAACCCCCTGCGCACCGCACGCCAGTTCAAGCGCGCGGCGCTGGCGGCGAGCCCGGCCAGGGCCGCGGATAATGAGACGCGTTACTACGCCGCCCAGATGGAGAGCACGCGGCTGAACGAGGTCAGTGGGTGGGGCTTCCACGCCCGCCGCGTAAGGGCGCGGCTCCTGGCTGGACCGTGATCAGCGCACGGACGACTGGACGCCGAGCCGCGCGATCGCTTCGTCCACATCGCACACGTCGGCGAAGTAGAGGCTGACCAAATTGGAGATCGTGGCCGCCTGGGCCGCATCGTCCTGGGCTGCCGCGGCGTCGGCAACGAAGATCACCCGGTAGCCCATCTGCATCGCGTCGCGGATCGTGGACTCGCAGCAGCAGTTGGTCAGCGTGCCGGTGACGATCAGCGTGTCGATCCCGCGCGCCCGCAGCGTCTCGTCCAGCGCGCTCGCAGCGTCTCGTCCAGCGCGCTCGCTCCAGGAATGAAGGCGCTGTAGCGGCTCTTGTCGAGCACCAGGTCCCCTTCCCCCACCTCGAGCCCCGGCCAGAGGGCGTGCTGCGTCCCGCCTCGTCCAAACGCCTCGACCCATGCGGCCGTCGCTTCAGCGCTCATGCGATCGAACAGCGAGGCCCAGTAGCGCGGCTCGTGCAGGTCGACCGTCATGCGCAGGAAGACATTGATCGCACCTGCCGCTCGCACCGCCTTCGAAAGTCGGTTCACCGCCGGCACGATCCCCCGCGCCGCAGGAACCTCCGCCAACGCCCCCTGCGCCATGAACCCGAGCTGCAGGTCCACCACCACATGGGCGGTCCGCTTGGGAACCACCGCGATCGCATCCGACCGCCCCCGCGCCTCGTCGGCGCGGCGGACAACCTCGGCTGGAACCAATACTCCGGACACGTGGCGAACCCCACTGGCGACTCCCCTGCACACTTAGCACAACTCGATTGCGCCGAAGGCGCGATCAGACTTGGCCGCTTCCGCAAGGTTGAAATGCGCGCGTAGCTGCGCCGCTGGCGTTCGTGTGGTTCGTGAGGTTCGTGGTTGATTTTCCTGCGGACGACCGGACGCGGTGCTGCAGCCTGTTGAACCACGAACCCCAAGAACTTTGGCGTCGAGTGGCGGATTCACTGCGCCTCCGGCGCTTCCATCCCGAGATCAGGGCTCGCAGCCCTTCAGCGTCTTGGCGGCCTCGTCGAAGGCCGCCCATGTCCGGCTGGCCAGGCTGCCGCCCACGCTGCACCGTCGCACGCCGGCGCGGGCGAACGCGGCGATGCTCTCGTCGTACTGGTGGATGACCACATTGACCGGCTTCGGCGCGACGGCCTTCACCAGCTCGGCGACGGCGCCAGGATCGAGGATGAAGGGGACGAACAGGCAGTCCGCGCCGGCCTCGGCATAGGCGACGGCGCGGGCGATGCTCTCGGCGACGGGCATGTTCGGTACGCGGAAATTCTCGTTGCGGCCGATCAGCATGACGCTCGGATCGATCTTATCGATCGCGGCGCGCGCGGCGGCGATGCGTTCGACGGCGAGATCGCGCTCGTACATCCTGGCTCCCGACCAGTCTTCGACTGAGACGCCGGCGATGCCCGTATCGACAGCCGCCGCGACGTTCGCAGCGACCTGCGCAGGTTCGTCGGCAAAACCGTTCTCGAAGTCCGCGTTGACCGGCAGGGGCGTGGCGCCCACGAGCATGCGCAGGTGGGCGAGCACCTCGTCCCGGCTCATTTCGCCGTCCTTCTTGCCCGCGGCCCACGCCGCTCCCGCGCTGGTCGAGGCGATTGCCTTGAAGCCCAGCCCGGTCAGACGGACGGCGCTGCCCGCATCCCAGGCATTGGGGATGATGAAGAAACCGCTCTCGTGCAGTTTTCGGAACGCGGCGCGCTTCTCGGTGGTGGTCGGCATGCTGGCGTCTCCCCTTCGGCGACGATTTGAACTCAATCCAGAAATCGGTTCACGCGGCCTCGAACACCGCGGTCAGGACCCCCAACCGGCCTTCCATGAGGTTTCGTCCGAGGTTGGCGGCAAGCTGAGCGAAATCCGGCCCCATCACCACGCCCAGGTTGGGCGAAGGCGGCGGGCCGGCGGCGCGCAGCTGGGCGAACCAGGCCTTGGCCGTCTCGGTGTCGTCTCGCCATTCGAGGGCGCGGAAGCCGGCCGCTTCGATCGCCTCGTGTGTCGCAGCGGCCGTCAGCAGGAAGCTCGTGTCCGGGGTGCGCGCCCAGGGGACCGGATAGTGCGGCTCGCCGCCGCTCATCAGCACGACGTCGAAGGTCGCGAACCGGCCGCCCGGCCTCAGCACGCGCCGGATCTCTCGGTAGAGCCGAGCCCGATCGGCGATGTTCATCGCAACGTGCTGCAGCAACACCGCCCCGAAGCGGGCGTCGTCGAAGGGAAGGTCGAGCGCGCTGCCAACCTGAAACGACGCCTGGCCACCCTGCCCTGTGCGCCCGGTCAGATAGCGCGCGGCGTCCACGAATGCCTCGCTGAGATCGACGCCGGTCACCTGGCAGCCATAGGTCGCCGACAGGAACCGCGCCGGCCCGCCAACGCCCGAGCCGACATCCAGCACCGACATGTCGGCGGTGATGCCGGCGAGCTTCGCAAGCTCGGCGGTCGCCGCGAGCCCGCGGGTGTGAAACTGGTCGAGCCCGCTCAGTTGTTCGGGCGTGAGCGGCTGGTTCTCCGGCCCGAAGGCCGCTAGCGCCGTCCTGAGGCGCTCGATCAGGCCCGCCGCGCGATAGTGGTCCCGCACGCCATCGAGCTGATCGGTCATCGCCAGGCCCTCCGTGAACTGGAGGACACGTAGTGATCTCGTGGTTCCGCTCCTAGAGCGAGTCCATTAGCCGGCGAGCGGAGACAGCCTCAGGGCGCCGGCGCTCCGACGCCCGCTGCGCGCTACTTGACCGCCTTGGCGAGCTTCTCGATGGACTTTTCCAATCGGCTGAAGCCGGCGGTCATGCAGGCCATGATCGCCTCGGCGTCGGGCCCCGGACCCGCGGCAAGGTTGGCGCCGTGGCCGTTGGCGCGCGCCTTTCCCCCGCCGCGCCCGTTCTCGCGCACGCAGTCATAGGCTTCGCGAAGGCGTCGGCCGCTGTCCTTCTCCTCGGCGATGTACCACTGCATCAGATTGCAGGTCATCGGATCGAAGTAACCCTCGGCCATCTTGCGCTCGGTGTCGGCGAAGAACTTTCGCGTGCCGGAATCGTCCCGTTCGGGGCCGATCTTCTCCAGGTCGTCGATCTTCGGGTTGGCGTATTTGGCCAGGCGCGCCGCCGCGCCAGGATCCGCCTTCGGCCGCAGTTCGAAGCCCAGCTCCGCGATGCGCCGACAGAACACCTCCCCGTGGCTCCGCTCCCGCGCGGCCACCAGACGCAGGACGCCCGCCAGATCCTCGTCGGTCGTCGAGTTGGCCCAGGCCTCGAGGTAGACGCCAGCATCGCTCTCGGCGAGCGAGATGGCGTTCAGAAGACCCAGGTATTCGGGTTTATCGGCATGCGCGTCCATTGCGTTTCCTCCGCCCGCCCCACGGTCGCTTCGCCGCGGGAGCCTCGCAGGAATTCCGCCCCCACGCCGGGGATGAGTCAATGGCGCCGCCGGGGCAATCGATTTCGACGGGCCGTCCGAAGATATCGACCGGCGACAGGTCAAGCTGCTGCCGGAACACTATTTGGACGTTATAACCCGACATGCACGCTCGGGCTGAACAACAGACTCCCCTGGCGGCCGCGACTTCCGGCGCCATGCTGGCGCTGCTGTCGATCATCGCCTTCTGGCTGTTCTACTTCCTGATCAACACCGTCCGAGCCTTCGTCGTTGGCAGCGAAGGTCAGCTGGAAATGATCCCCAGACGAATCGTGGTGGCCATCCTGAGCATGGTCATTACCGGGGGATTCTATCTGGTTCTGCGCGGCTCGCTGCGCGTCAACATGCGGCGAAGCATCATCGTCGCCGCGATCGTCGCCCTGCCGGCCGCCGCCGCCTATGGGACCGTCAACTGGGCCGCATTCAGCACCCTCGAACACTCGATGAAGACTGCGACCTGGTCCAAGGGCGTCGGACCTTCGACAAACGCCAAGGCGGCAGGCCAGCCGGGTCGGGCGGTGGTTTGTCCTGACACCCTGGCCGTTGGGCGTGTCATGCCGAAGGAACACGAGACGCCCTTTGAGGAAATCGCCGACAACACGGCCAACGGCTATTTCTTCTTCATCGCCTGGGCGGCGCTCTATCTGGCGCTGCACTACGCAGCGCATGCCAAATCTCTCGAGCGGCGGGCCGCCGCATTGCGATCGGCGGCGCAGGGCGCCGAGTTGCGCGCGCTCAGATATCAGGTCAATCCGCATTTTCTTTTCAACACCCTGAATTCGCTATCGTCGCTGGTGCTTACGGATAAGCCGAAAAAGGCGGAGCAGATGATCTCCAATCTGTCCGTATTCTTCCGCACGAGCCTCCAGGGCGATCCTACGAAGGACGTTTCCCTGGCTGAAGAGATAGATCTCCAGCGCCTCTACCTGGATATCGAGAGGGTGCGGTTTCCGGAGCGTCTCAGATTCAAGATCGATCTGCCGACAGACCTCGAAGACCTGCGTGTGCCAGGTCTCATCCTGCAACCTGTCGTGGAGAATGCGATAAAGCATGGGGTGTCGCAGACGATCCGGCCGGTGACGATCGATATCAGCGCCAGTCTTGTGGGGGAGAACCTGCTGCTAAGCGTCGAAGACGACGGCGATGGCGAAGGCACGCCCCATGCCCGTGCGATCGGAGCCGGTGTGGGCCTACGCAACGTCCGCGACCGGCTGCAAGCGAGATTCGGGGACGCGGCGAGATGTGATTGGGGCCTTCGCCCCGGTGGCGGATTTGCCGTGAATCTCGCCATGCCGGCGGTTCGCGATGCCGGGTGAGCGGCTCCTGCGCACCCTGATCGCGGACGACGAGCCTCTGGCGGTGGAGCGGATGCAGATCCTGTGCGCGCAGTTGGAGGGCATAGCGCTCGTCGGCACAGCCAGCGATGGAGAATCGACCCTGCGCCTGATCGACGCCCTTTCGCCGGACCTCCTTCTTCTGGACATCTGCATGCCCGGCCTGGACGGCATGGCGGTCGCGCAGGCGATCCAGGGCCGAGCCCATCACCCAGCCGTCGTGTTCTGCACGGCGTTCGACTCCTACGCCGTCGCGGCCTTCGAGATTCCTGCGACCGACTACCTGCTCAAGCCCGTCAGCGCCGAGCGGCTGGCGAGAGCCGTGGCCCGGGTGCGCGAACCCGTCGCCTCGCCCGGCCCGCCCAGGCCGGGCGAGGCGTCAAGGTGGCTGGAGGAGATCTGGGCGCCGCACAGGTCGGAAATGGTCCGTATCCAGACGGTCAGGATCGACCTCATAGTGGCCGAACGCGACTACATGCGCCTGCATGTCGGGCCGCGCAGCTATCTCATTCACCAGACGATCTCGGAGCTGGAGCGGAAACTGGATCCGGCAGTCTTCATCCGCCTGCATCGCTCGACCATCGTACGGCGTGACTTCGTCGCCGGCTTGCGGCACGACGGCCTGAGCACCTGGCAGGCTCTGCTGGCCAACGGCCAACAGGTGAGTATAGGGCGCAGCCATCTGAGTGAGGCTAAGGCCCTCGCGGGGCGCTGATCCGACCTCGTCCTAGACTTAAAAGCGAACGCCCGGAGGCGAAACCGCCTCCGGGCGCAATGTAAGACTACAGCGTCGTCTTAACAGTCAGCCGAGATCCAGGCGCCAGGGACCTTCCATCGCCAACCTCGTGCGATAGGCCTCGATCATGGCGTCCGCAATCTGCATGGCCTTGCGGTGGTCCCTCTGGCAGACGGACTCGGCTTTCAGGTCTCGCACGTCGACCGGGCCCTCGACCTTTGCGACGGCGGCATTCAGACGTGCACGCAGGGCGTTGGCCCCCTCCGTGGTGCCGAGGTCGAGATCGCCATAGTTGACGACCACCTTCACTGGCCCGTCTGTCGTAATTTCTTGCGCCGCCAGGGCGCTGCCTGCGACCCCGGTGGCCATAGCAACGACGAACGCGGCGAGGACGTTATTGAACTTGGGCATGACGTTTCCTCCGTGCGCGAGGCCTATTCTGAGGGCTCGTCTTGCGAGACACCTCCGACCGCCACTCAGCCGGCGGGGCTCGTCACAGAGGTATCTAACCAAGACTTTCCAGGCCCGCCCGGGCTCTTCGACGGTCCGCATTCATCGTTCAACGAACGGTTGGAATCCGTACGAACGTGCGTTCAGCTTCGACGAACGGACGAACGTCAGGTCAACCCGAAGCTGGTTGCGGCAGACAGCGGCGACTTGGGCGCCCTTGCCAGAGGCGAAACCATCCCGTTAGGGACCCCGGGCAAGGTGAAAGGGGAAGCTCGCAGCCGCGGGCGCCCCGGCCACGAAGAGTCCGGCGAAGGCACGCGGTCGCGCAGCTGGGAACCTCGAAGGGATCGCGCGACCGTACGACAGGCGCCCATCACATGACCGACCCCACGGCCCTCGCACGCGCGGCCACGCCCCTCGAGCCGGACGCTGCGGAACGGGCGCGCCTTCTCGAGCTCGCGGCGTCCCACGCCGCCGCATTCCTCGAGGGCTTGCCCCAGGCGCCCGCCTGGCGCCCCGTGGACCAGGCCCTGGCGCGCCGGGACCAGGCGGAGATTCCCGAACTGGGCCGTGATGCGGCCGAGGTGCTCGCCTACCTGCGCGATTGCGTGGACGCGCCCGGGGTCGCCGCGGCCTCGCCGCGCTTCATGGGCTACATTCCGGGCGGCGGCCTGTTCCATTCGGCGATCGGGGACTTCCTGGCCGCGACCGCGAACAAGTATTCGGGCTTCGCCTCAGCCGGGCCCGGCGCGGCGCTCATCGAGAACACGACGGTCGCGTGGCTGGCGAAGGCGGCCGGCCTTCCAAAGTCGGCGGCTGGCGTGCTCTGCTCGGGCGGCAGCATCGCGACCATGACCGCCCTGGTCGCCGCCCGCGACGCGCGCGACCCGGTTGGCGGCGGCATCGTCTATCTCACGCCGTTCACCCACCACTGCGTGGAAAAGGCCCTGCACATCGTCGGTCGAGGCGCCGCGCCGCGGCGCTTCGTGGAGACCGACGATCGGCGGCGCATGAGCGCCCCGGCCCTGGAAGCGGCGATCCAGGCAGACAAGGCCGCGGGGCTGCGCCCCTGGCTGGTCGTCGCTTCGGCGGGCACGACCGACACCGGCTCGGTCGATCCCCTCGACGCCATCGCGGACGTCTGCGTCCGCCATGGCCTGTGGCTGCACATCGATGGCGCGTACGGGGGGCTCTTTCGGCTTTGCCCGGAGGGACAGGCGATCCTCGCCGGTATCGAGCGCGCCGACAGTCTCGTCCTGGACCCGCACAAGGCGCTGTTCCTCCCCTATGGGACTGGCGCTGCCCTCCTCCGCGATGGCCAAGGTCTGCTCGACTCGTTCGGGGCCAGCGCAGAATACTTAAAGCCCCTCAGCGAGACGGACGTTGGTCCCTCCCCGGCGGACCTCGGCCCGGAGCTCACGCGCCATTTCCGCGCGCTGCGCCTGTGGCTGCCATTGCAGCTCGCCGGCGCCGGCGCATTCCGAGCCGCCCTGTCTGAGAAGCTCGCCCTCGCCAGCCACTTCCACGCAAGGCTCTCGGAACTGGAGGGCTTCGATCCCGGGCCACCTCCGGACCTCACCGTCGTCGCCTTCCGCTATCTCCCGAAAAAGGGCGACCCCAACCGCTTCAATGAGGCGCTTCTGGCGTGGCTGCAGGAACAGGGGCAGGTGTTCCTGAGCGGAACGCGGATCGACGGAGATGTCTTCCTGCGCGCGGCCATCCTGTCCTTCCGCACCCATCTGCAGCACGTGGACGAGGCGCTCGACTGCCTCGTGCGCGGTGTGAGGGAACTGCAGGAGCGTTGAGCGATCTGTTTTCGGACTCTTGGACGCCGCGCCACAAACATCGCAATGTCCCGGCGGCGCCATCGCCATGACTTCGGCCGCGCCCGACGAACAGGAATGGAAGCACGATGACTGATCAGGCCGCGAAGCTCTCCTGGGGGCTCAAGCAGAGCTTCCGCAACTATGTCGAAGGCGCAGGGGGCGCGATCGAGGCTGGCGCGGGCGCACAGCGAGACGCCGATGGCGCGTTCATCTTCGCGGCGGCAGCGGGCGAGGGTCTGAAGCTGGGCGCCGACGGCAAGCCGGAAGGCGTCGGCAGGTTCGTTGGTGAAGTGCAATGCGAGGCGCATGGCGGGCTGCTCAAGGTCTTCCTGGCCGATCCGAGCGTGGAAATCGGGCCCGAGCGCGCCGTCCTCGCCGTCGCCGACACGCGCGCCCGCGACCGCCGCGTCGACCTGGCCCTGCTCGACCTCGCCGCGGCGACGATTTCGGACGACGGCGAGCTGGTCATTCCGGCGAAGCTCTCGCGGGACGGCTGGCAAGTGCTCGGCGACCACTACCTGCCCTCGACGCCGCTCGATCCCGTGCGGCTGAAGCTGGCGTAGTAAGAGCGGCCGCCACGACCTTGTGGGCGTTCACTCCGCCGGCAGCTTTACCTTGAAGATGGTGAACGGGCCGGAACGCGGGAGTTTGTTCTTGAAGGCGACTTCGTTGAGGTGGGAATCGGCGATGTAGAGATCCCCGCCGCTGATCGCGAAGCCGTCGGCCCAGGCGAGCTGGCCTGGCGCGCGCACGAAGACGCGGGACGTCAGGTGATCGCCATGTAGGGTCAGCGCGACCACCGTGGCGTGCTCGACATCGCCGGCAAACAGCGTGCCGGCCTTGTCCATGATCAGGCCGCCGCTCAGCGCCGCCGAGCCAAGATACTGGACCCGGCGGGCCAAGGCCGTCGGGCTCAGGCTCGCATTGCGAAGCGCCTCGGTCGGCACGCGCCAGTAGTTGTGGTCGGTGAGCGGCCGGTAATACAGCCACAGTGCGTCGGGCGAGAGGGCGACGCCGTCCGTCTGGATCACCACCGGCGAGCCGTCCGGCCTTAGCGCCTCCTGGCCGCCGATCATCAGGTGTTGCTTGGGGTCCGCGACCGCCGATCGATCTCCCGCCAGCACCAGGCGGGAGCGGCCGGTCGCAAGATTCAGCACCACGATGCCTCCGCGGTTGCCGGCGGCGGTCAGGTAGGCCGTGTTGTGAGGGACGTCGACGCGCACGTCGTTGAGCGCGTCCTTGATCGTGGCGACGCCCTCGAAAGTATAGACGCGAATGGGTTGGTTGGTCCGTAGATCGAACTCGATCAGCTTTGGCGGGATCGGCGAATTGCCCCGGGCGATGCCCGTGTCGAGCGCCCACAGATGGTCGCTGGCGTCATCCCAAAGCGCCTGAACCAGGCCCCATTCCGGCTTGCCGTCGGCCTCCGGCCGGATCTGGTTCCACGCCGCGTCCGGATAGGGCGCCACCTTGTCGGTGTGGGTGTCGACCTCGATCATGCTGAGCCCGCCGTGCGCCCGGGCGCTGGGCGCCGTGGCGAAGACCCGTCCGGCCTTCGACACACCGATGCCCACCAGACGGAAGTCGTCGCCAAATTGATGCACCACCGTCAGCGGCGGCCCCACAGCCGTCTGCGCCTGCGCCGCAACAGGTCCCGACAAGCTAAGAGCTGCAAGACCGCACCCTGCGATTAGCCACCGCACCCATGCTCTCATCGAGTTCATGGTCCTTTCCGCCGCTGAAAATTCGTCGCCAAAGCTTGGGCTGCGCCGAACACCCGTCAACCGCCCGCGCAGCCCGGCAAATCACACCACCGCCTGCATGTCCCAAATGCGCCGAAGGCGCGCTCAAACGAACCGCCCCCAGGCGGTGACGGATAAACGCCTCCGTGCACTCCGTGTCCTCCGTGCCTCCGTGGTTGCTAACCTCCGAGCGTCCGGTCGCGGCGAGGCGGTCTTAACCACGGAGACACGGAGGACACGGAGGGGCACGGAGATCGGGAAATGATGCCAGCGTCGGGGGGGCGGGCGAGACAGGTTTTATTGCGCCTTCGGCGCGTATTCCCGTTCCGGAGTGCGGTTTTACCCTGGACGGGAACGAGCGGCGCGGCATGTTTATGGGGACGAAGGTCTGCCACCGCCGACCGAAGCGCGGGTCATGAGCGGACCGGTCAGGGAGACGTCCGCGATGGCCTATGACTCGATCAGCCCCGATGAGCTGGCGGCGATGGTGAATGACGCCGGACGAACCGGCATGCAGCCAGCAGTCTGGGCGCGGCTACAGCCAGATCGGATCGCGGTCTACGACTACGCTGGCCAGACGCGGACCTTCGGCGAGCTCAACGCCAACGCCAACCGCCTGGCGCGCCGCCTGCGCGAGGCGGGCCTGCAGCCGAACGAGGGAGTCGCCCTCGCCTGCTCCAATCGCGTGGAGTTCTGCGAGGCCCTGCTCGCCGCTCTGCGCACTGGCCTGCGGCTGACGCCCGTCAACTGGCACCTGACGGCAGAGGAGATCGCCTACATCGTCAGTGATTGCGAGGCGAAGGCGCTACTGGCCGATGTGCGCATCGCGCCGGCCGCCAGGTTCGCGGCCGAGGCCTGCCCAAACGCGACGCTGAGGCTGGCGATCGGCGGCGAGATCGAGGGGTTCGAGCCCTACGACGCGGCCCTCGTAGGGGTCGACGGTTCGGACATTGAAGACCCCGCGCGCGGCCACACGATGCTCTACACCTCGGGCACGACCGGCCGCCCCAAAGGTGTCTATAAGCCCGACCTGATCTATGGCGCCTTCCTGCCCGAGGCCGACCGCGAGGGCGACCTCTACCTCTGCACCGGGCCGGCCTATCACGCCGCTCCGCTGGCCGGGAACGTGCGCACGCCTCTGATGAACGGCCTGCCGATCGTCCTGCTGGACAAGTGGGACAGCGAGGGCGTGCTTCGCACGATCGAGGAGCGGCGGATCACCCACTCCCACTTCGTGCCGATCATGTTCCAGCGCCTGCTGGCCCTGCCCGAAGAGACACGCGCCCGCTACGGCCTCTCTTCGCTCAAGCGGATCACCCACGGCGCCGCCCCCTGCCCGCCCGAGATCAAGAAGGCGATGATCGACTGGCTGGGGCCTGTGCTGTTCGAATACTACGCCGGCTCCGAGGGCGGCGCGGGCTTCACCATCACCTCCGAGGAGTGGCTGAAGCGGCCGGGCACGGTGGGCCGCATGCCAGATCCGGGGGCGGCGCGGATCGTCGGCGAGGACGGCGAGGACTGCCCCCGCGGCGTCGCCGGGACCATCTACATGCGCACCCCGCCCACTGGCTTCCAATACTTCAAGGATCCGAAGAAGACCGCCGCCTCGCGCATCGGCGAGTACTTCACCCTGGGCGACATCGGCTACATCGACGAGGACGGCTATCTCTTCCTCACCGGCCGCAGCGCCGAGACCATCATCGCCGGTGGGGTGAACATCTATCCCCAGGAGATCGACAACGAGCTGATCAAACATCCGGCGGTGGAGGACAGCTGCACGATCGGCGTCCCCCACGAC
Organism: Caulobacteraceae bacterium; assembly: GCA_036488995.1. Taxonomy (GTDB): domain Bacteria; phylum Pseudomonadota; class Alphaproteobacteria; order Caulobacterales; family Caulobacteraceae; genus Acaudatibacter. The sequence continues at coordinate 16,432 of DASXGQ010000069.1, read as the reverse complement.
GAATGGGGCGAGGAGGTGCGCGCGGTGATCCAGCTCAAGCCCGGTTACAAGGCGAGTGACGCCCTGCGCTCCGAGATCCTCGCTTTCGCGGTCGAGCGCCTCGCCAAGTTCAAGATCCCGCGCGGCCTCGACTTCGTCGCCGAACTCCCCCGCAGCCAGGCGGGGAAGATCCTGCGCGGGCGGGTGAGGGAGCCGTATTGGAGGGGACGGGCGAGGCAGATCTGAATCGAAGGCTCTGGGTCGTCGTTGCGAACCCGGACCCGGCGACCGCCCGGGCGGCTGATCGCCAGATCCGGTGACGCCGCGCATTCAGCGCAGCGTCCGCTCGAAGAACGCGACCACCTGCCGGTCGAAGGCCTCGTGGAAGGCCGCCCGGTCGAACCCCGGACGCTCGACGCAGACGTCCGGCGCGCGCTGGGCCATGATTGGCGAGCATGGGGCGAGGAAGTCGTAGTGATCGGCGTTCGGCACCACGTGGTATTCGGGCGTCTCCGGCAAGGCGACCCTCACCGCCTCGGCGTAGTCCGGGTTGGGCAGGATGTGGTCGTCCTCGTCACGCCAGAGCTGGATCGGGATGCGAACGTCCCGCAGTCCGTCCTTGCCGAAGGTGTAGCCTAGCGCCGGCGCCGCGACGACCGCAGCCTTGACCCTTGGATCGTGCACCCAGACCGACTCCGGGAGGCCCGCGATCACGGCCTCGCGGTTCGGCAGTGTCTTGGCTACGCCGCACTCGAAATAGGCCGGATGGGCCTGGCATTGGGCCTGCGTCTTCTCGAGCGCCGGGACGCCGCCGGCGACGACCAATGTCGTGAAGCCCCCGGCAGAAAAGCCGAAGGCGCCGACGCGGCCCGGATCGATCCGCGCGTGGTCGGACCACTCCGCGAGCATGTAGTCGATCAGCCGGTGGATCTGGGCGGAGCGAGCCCAGATCTTCGCCGCCTGGCTGTGATTGTCGTAGGTGTCGCCCTCATGGCTGACGGCGGCGACCACGAACCCTGCCCGCGCCAGAGCAAGCGCCGTGTCATAGTGACCTCCGTACCAGCCGCCCGTGCCGTGGGAAAAGACGACCAGAGGCAGGCCAGAGCCTGCCACCGCGCCACCGGTCGCGACCGTCTGGACGAACGGTCGAAGTTGCGTCGGCCGCTCGGCCGCATCGGTTGGGTACCACACGCCGATGGTGAGGGGCTTTTCGGCGCCGTTGGCGATGGTGAGTTCCTGGAACCCGACCTTGGCGGCCTTCGCCGGGGCGCTGGCAGCGGGAGGTTCGGAGGAAGAGAGCGGCTGGGCATGGACCGCGCCCGCGGCCAGAAGCAGCGCAAGCAGCGATGAGGTCACGACAGAATTCCGCATGATGGGTCTCCAGGCCCGCGAGCCGGGCTGGACCCAGGCGTGGAGGAAGAGGCGCCCGGCGGCGCGGCGGATTCGAAATCACGCTGCTCGATTTTGGAAATTGAGCAGTGGGCCGCGGGCCTCCCAGAGCCTCAGTGAGGCGAGCAGGCCCCGCGGGCGCGGTATTCGGACGGCGTAAGGCCCGTGCGCGCCTTGAAGGCCCGATTGAAGGTCGCCACCGACTGAAAGCCAGCGTCCAGGGCGATGGTCAGGATCGGCACCTCGGCCTGGCCGGGATCGTCCAAGGCCGCCATCGTCTCGTCGAGCCGGCAACCATTCAGGAAGGCCGAGAAATTGCGGTGGCCGAGCCGCTGGTTGATCAGCCGGCGCAGACGATACTCCGGCACGCCCAGTCGATGCGCCAGCCCGCCAATTCCGAGCCCTTCCTCCCGATAGATCCTGTTCTGCTCCAACTCGCGCCGCAGCGCTCCGAGCAGCGCCGACTCCCGCGGGTCGGGCGGCTCTAAAGCGGCCGGCCGCTCCTCAGGGAGGCGCTGCAGCGCCAGGCGATGGAAGAGTCCCTCAGGCGTCAGCGACAGGAGGGCCGTGGCGAATGCAAAGGTCATGGCCAAGGCGCCAAGTCCGACGACGTAACCGAACGTCGGACCGGTCTCGCCGCCGCGCGTGAGAATGGCAAGCACCGAGACGAAGGCGCCGAACAATGCGACGGCGACCACCAAGGCGAGGCGGAGCCGTCGCCGCGCCTCGACAAGATCTCCGCGTAGTCCCGCCCCGACGTGCCAGAGAGTCAGCCCAAGGCAGAGCGCCGAGGCGATGTTGAAGTAGTCATACGCGGTGTGATCGCCGTAGACGCCCCAAAAGCCGAGGCCGATCAGCACCAAGCCAGCGAGGACGTGCGGCCAGCCGACGGCGAAGTCGTCGTCGAACAGCGCTGAGGCCACGACAAGGAACAGCGCAGGATTGGCGAAAGCCAGAAGCCTGAGCGGCGCGAGCCATAGTGCCGGGTCGATGGCGACCCCCTTCGCCAGGGCCGCCTGTTGGGCGGCGAGGCTCACCGTGAAGAGGGCGCCGTAGCGCGCGGCGGCGAACCGTCGGGCGTCGCGCAGCAGAAGCAGGGCCAGCAGCAGGGCGAGCGTGATCGTCCCGCCCCTCGCGCCCGCCTCTAGGATCGACATGCCCTGCCCGCCTGACGAATCTGCCCGTACATACCGCAGAGTCGGGGCATGGGTCGTGGAATACGTCTTGCGGCCGGGTTGGAAGCTCCGGATCTCGGAGCGCGAAGTCCGGTCAGATCTGCGCCAGACCGCCGTCGACGAAGACCTCGCTGCCGGTCATGAGGCTGCTGTCGTCGGACGCCAGGAACAGGGCGACCGCGGCCACTTCGTCCGCCTCGCCCATGCGCCCCAGCGCGGTCTGCGCGATGAGTCCGGCCACCATGGCGTCGCCCATCCCGGTCAGTCCGAGCGCATTCATCAGCCCCGGCGTCTCCGTCGGCCCTGGCGAGAGCACGTTCACGCGAATGCCGGAGCCCTTCAGGTCCAACGCCCAGCTGCGCGCGAAATTGCGGATCGCCGCCTTGGACGCGCTGTAGACGCTGAACGCCTGCGTCCCCTTCACCCCGGTCGTCGAGCCGGTGAGGATGATCGACCCGCCGGATCTCATCAGCGGCAGGGCCTTCTGCACCGTGAAAAGCGTGCCCTTCACATTGACGTCGAAGGTCTTGTCGAAGCTCTCCTCGGAGATCTTGCCCAGCGGCTCGAGCGTGCCCAGACCGGCGTTGGCGAACAGCACATCGATGCGGCCCTTCACCGAACGAACCGTGTCGAACAGCCGGTCGAGGTCGCCAAGGTTCGAGATGTCGCCCTGCACGGCCAGCACATCGCCACCGATGATGTCGACGGCCTTGTCCAACTCCGACTGCCGCCGGCCGGTGATGACGACCTGCGCGCCTTCGGCGACGAAGCGCTTCGCGCTCGCCAGGCCGATGCCGCTGTTGGCGCCCGTGACGACTGCGATCTTGCCTTCAAGTCTGCCCATTGTCCGTTCCTTCCGATTGGCCGGGACAGAGGTAGGCAGTTGCTTTTCATATCTCCAGTACATACCTTTTTGTAAGTACCATATTCATGGAGATGCCCCGATGGCCGCCTCGCCTTTTACCTGCGGCCTGGAAGCGGCTCTGGTGGTCGTCGGCGGGAAGTGGAAGCCGCTGATCCTGTTCCACCTTGGTCCCGGCAAGCGCCGGTTCGGCGAACTGCGCCGGCTGGTGGCGGGCGTGAGCGAGAAGATGCTGATCCAGCAACTGCGCGAAATGCTGGCGGACGGGGTCATTGAGCGCGTCGACTTCAAGGAGATCCCGCCGAAGGTCGAATATTCGCTCACGCCGCTGGGAAGGACCCTGGCCCAGGCGCTTCTGCCGCTCTGCGAGTGGGGAACCGCGCATTCGGCCGCCATCGAAGCGATCGCTCGGCGACGCGCCACGGCCGAAGGCGCCGAGCGCCAGGAAGTCGCCTGAAGCGCTTCCCGCAGACACGGCCGCTCGCGCCAATCTCGAGGTTCTGAAACGCTTCAGGACCTCGACGAAAGTCGTAGTCGATCTACGACTACAGAACTAATTCGCACAATCTTGCGGCGTAATTCACGCCCCATTCTGGACAGGCGTGCGAGCGCCGTTGGTCATGCACCCTGTCTTCATATCGGTTGTCGGCCGAAGATGACGAGTTCCAGCTGGCCCCGTATCCAGACGGTCATCTACGGGCTCATCCGCTCAACGGTGAGCGCGGGGTGAAGGCGACGACCGACCTCAATCTCTAGTGGGGCGGCCGTCGGTGCGGCGCCTGGTTGTTGCAGGGCCACATGATCTCGCTTCTGTGTATCCGAGTTCGCCGCAGCCTTGTCCTCCTGGCCTCGGCGGCCTTCACGATCCCCGTGTCCCTGGCCGCTGGCGCTCACGCCCAAGCCATCCAGAGTTCAGGCCAGACGAGCGACTCCCAAACCCAGCCCACGCAAAACGACATCAGCGAGATCGTGGTCACCGCGCGCCTTCGTAAGGAAGACGTCCAGAAGGTGCCCGTATCGATGAGCGTGGCCTCCGGCGCGACGTTGGACCTGCAGCGGATCTACACCCCCCGCGCGCTCCAACAGGTCAGCGCCAACCTCAACCTCACCCAGGCCAATCCTCGCCAGACCATCCCCAGCATCCGCGGGATCGGGAGCACGACCCAGAACAGCGACGGGCTCGACTCCGCCGTCGGGGTCTACCAGGACGGGGTCTATCTCGGCCGACCTGGAGAGTTCGCCTACAACCTGTTCGACCTGGACCACGTCGAGGTGCTGCGCGGGCCGCAAGGCACGCTCTACGGCCGCAACACCACCGGCGGCTCGATCAATATCTCCACTGCCGCCCCGTCCTTCACCCCGGGCGCATGGGCGGAAGCTTCGTTCGGAAATTACGCCCTGCGCCAATTCGACGGGGCCGTGACCGGGCCGCTGATCAACGACGTGCTGGCGTTCCGCCTCACCGGCTACGACACCTGGCAACAGGGCTTCGAATACAACATCACCCGCCACGTCTTCGAGAACGCCCGCGACGGCTACGGCGGCCGGCTGCAACTCCTGTTCACGCCGACCGCCAATTTCAGCTACCGCCTGATCGCTTCCTACAACAGGGAGGCTGCGCCGCAGGGCGCGTACTCGTTCCTGGGCGACCAGCCGACTTCGGCGACGGGCTTCAACTACACCCGAAGCGCGGCCCTGGTAGCGCCGGGCTATTCGCCGCCGATCGGCCCATTCAATCGCATCGTCGACAACGACGCGCGCGAGTTCAGCGATACGCACCAGTTCCTGATTTCCGGGCAAGGCGACTGGACATTCGGGCGCGGCTACAAGCTGACTTCGATCACCGCTTTCCAGACCTGGGCCTTTCTCCCGAGCAACGACGCGGACTTCACCGCGCTGCCGATCGCCGTCAACACCAACTACGTCGACCACGTCACCCAGTTCTCGCAGGAGCTGCGCGTGGCTTCGCCCACGGGCGACCGGGTCGAGTGGGTGGCCGGTCTCTATTACTTGACGCAGACCGTGCGCGGCTTTGCCGACACCACTAACGAGGCCGACGCCTGGGCGTTCAACAGCGCCTTGGCGCCGCTGGCGAACGGCACGCCGGCGCGGTCTGCGGCCCTGTCCTCTATGCTGAATGGCTTCAGCTATCTCACCAGCGAAACCCCTTCGACCCAGAGCTACGCCGCCTACGGTCAAGCCGTGTGGCACATCACACGCAAATGGGCGCTGACCCTGGGTTTCCGCGAGACCTACGAAACAAAGACCCAGTCGATCCTCTCCGCGGGAGAGGGAAACACCCAGCTCCTGACCTGCGCCGCCACGGGCGCATCCTGCGTGTTCGACGGCTACGCGCTGCCTCGGACGACGGCGCAGAAAGTGGCCGGCGCTTTTCCCACCGGGACCGCCAATTTCAACGTCAACAATCTCATGCCGTCAGGGCTCGCGTCGCTCAGCTATCAGTGGCGACCCAACGCGATGCTGTACGCGACCTATTCCCACAGCGAGCAGAGCGCGGGGCTCAATGTCGGGCTCTTGAGCAGCACGGTGCTGGCCCACGGCGTGACATACGCCATCGCGCCCGAAGGCGCCGACAACTACGAACTTGGGATCAAGAGCCAGCTGCTGGATCGTCGACTGACCCTGAACCTCGACGCCTTCTGGGAAAGTATCTCGAACTACCAGACCAATGCGGTGTTCCTGATCAACGCGGCGCCCACCCAGGCCCTGGCCAATGCGGGCGGCATCCGTTCGCGCGGCTTCGAAATGGACGCCAGCTACGCGGTCACGCCGAACCTGCAGTTGCGCGCCTTAGGCTCCTACACCGATGCGCAGTACACCAACTATCCCAATGCGCCCTGCGCGCCGGAGCAGACGGCGGCGGGCCTGACCTCGTGCTCCCTGACAGGTCGTGAGGTGGCCAACACCCCGCGCTACATCCTGAATCTCGCGGCCGACTACCAGCGGGAGATCAGCCCGAAGGCGATCGGTTATGTCTCGGCCGATGTTTCGTTCCGCTCCAGCCAGAACCTGCTCACCGACGACAGCCGGTACGGCCACATCGACGGTTACGGCGTCGGCGACATCCGGGTGGGCGTGAAGATCTCTGGCAGGTACGACATGTCGATGTGGGTCCAGAACCTGACCAACACGAACTACCTGACCAATATCCAGGAGACCTACGGCTCCTTCCTGGGTTACCTTGGCGATCCGCGCACCTTCGGGGTGACGCTACGCGTGCACATGTAGCGCCGGGCATTGCCCAGGCCTCGCAGGGCTCCTAGAGACCGCACCATGTTCTCAAGATGGGCTGTGCGTTCCCAATGAACGGCTTGATGGATCGCCGCCAGTTGGTCGGCGCGCTCGGCGCCGGAGTTGCCTGCGGGGTCGTTGGCGCTCCCAGCCTCGGGCTCGCCGCGGAAGCCGGTGCGAAGCGGCAGGCCTCGATCGCCACCACGATCGACGTCTCGAACCATGACGGGCCGGTGGAGGTGTGGGCGCCGCTCGTGGAGAGCGTCTATCTCTCCCAGCGGGCGTCGGCGCCGCGCATTGTCTGCTCCGGCGAGGCCCAGATCGTCCGCGATCCGCACTACGGCGCGAAGATGATCCGGGCGCGCTGGACGAAGGCTGGCGCGAAGACCCTGACGGTGACCCAGACCGTCGAGACCCGCGACCGCGGGACTGTCCGGACGTCGCTGACCGAGGCGGAGCGTCGCCTGTGGCTGCAGCCGACAGCCAGCGTGCCGACCGACGGGATCGTGTACACGCGCGCCATGTCGATCGTCGGCGCGCGGACCGACCCGAAGGAGAAGGCCCGGGCCATCTACGACTGGATCGTGGACAATACTTTCCGCGATCCGAAGGTGCGCGGGTGCGGCATTGGCAACATCAAGAGCCTTCTGGACACCGGGTTCCTCGGCGGGAAATGCGCCGACCTCAACAGCCTGATGACCGGGCTGTGCCGCGCCAGCGGCATTCCTGCGCGCGACGTCTATGGGATCCGTTTCGCCCCCTCCAACATCCAGAAGACCCTGGGCGTCGCCGGCCCGGACATCAGCCACGCCCAGCACTGCCGCTCGGAGGTCTGGCTAGACGGTGTCGGCTGGTTCCCGGTGGATCCCGCCGACGTGCGCAAGGTGGTGCTCGAAGCCAAACTGCCCGTGGACAGCCCGGCGGTGAAGGCCGAGCGCGAGAGGCTGTTCGGCGCCTGGGAGATGAATTGGGTCGCCTACAACAGCGCCACGGACCTTACGCTCCCCGGCGCTCCGCGCCCGATGGAGGCGAATTTCCTCATGTATCCTTACGGGATGACGCCGAGTGCAGACCTCGACTGGCTCGAGCCCGACCGCTTCGACTACAAGATCTCCGCGCGACTGGAGACATGATGCGGGGGTTCGATTGACGAGCATGCTATCGCGCATTGCGTTCGTGCTGTCCGCGGGCGCCACACTAGCCCTCGCCGGCGGCGCCAGCGCCGAAAAGCACACCTTTCTTCTCACGTACCGCGACTTCGGCCCGATCACGGCGACGAGCAGGTTCCAGAAGGCGGACGGCTACGCCATCCGCTTCGAGGGGTGCTTCGCCAGGCACAGCGACGCGGCGATCTGCGGCTTCACCATCCGCCCGACCGCCCCCCTGGCGCTCACCAACGCGCAGAATCTCTCTCACGGCTCAGACGCGGCCGGAGCGGCGATCCGCACATGCTGCCTGTTCGTCCAGGGGGATGAACAGGGCTATCCGATCAGCGCGGCCCCAGGCGCGCCCCAAGGCGTGGCGGTGATCGACCGCGAGCTCCGGCCGGGCGAGACCCTCGGTGTGCTGCTCCGCGTCCCCAACTACAAGAGCGTAGGACCCCTCGCCGCGATCACCTTCTCCCGCGGTCAGGGCGACAAGGGCATGCAGTTCCCGACCCGTATCAAGGAATTGCCGTAGCGCGGACCTACGGCTTCTCGAAGAAGAACTAAGAACGAGTTCTCCGACGGCGGGCAGCTGCACAAGGCATGACGGCTGAGACTCCGATACCCGCCGTACTATTTGGAACAACATCCCTGCAGATTCGGTAGCGGCCAGGTTGATTCGGGCGTTGGACTATCCTTGCCATGGGAGATCAACGTGCTTGACCACATTGTATGATCACGTGTAGCTGCGAAGTGGGGATGCTAACGCATATCGTTAGATCGAGGGGGGGTTCAATGAAATCTGTTATTCTGGCCGCCACGGCCGCACTCGCGGCTTCGGCGGCAACGACGACTCACGCGCAAGATCAGACGGCCGCCAAAGATAACTACTTCCAGGTCAATCTCGGGACAGGCCTCGGCGGCAATGCCCACCTGAGCGCCTCTGCCACGGGGATCGGCTCGGCGGCGACCGACATCAATATCCAACCTGGCTTTTTCGGTTCTGGCGCTGTTGGTCACTCATTTCTTATTGGCGCTCCTATTGGCGTGGCGCTTGAAGGTGAAGGTTTTTTCCTTCGAAATTCCGGAGATACGAATAGTCTTGGGTTCGGCTCACACGTCGAATCCTATGGCGGCCTTGCGAATCTGATGTACGCGATCGGGCGTATACAGTGGGTCGTTCCTTATGTCGGAGGCGGCATAGGTTATGGCCACGTTGAATACAGCGCGTTCGATGGGAACGTCAGTGACAGCGGCTTCGTTTGGCAGCTCCGCGCCGGCTTCTCGGGCGATCTTACTCGCACAACGAAATGGGACGTGGGCTATCGTTATCTTGCCATACCGACGTACGGCATCAATGGATCGATTTTGACTTCTGGCGGCTCGATCACAGGGAATGCGAAAATCGAGACCCACCTCCACGTGTTGACGTTTGGGATTCGTCAGCACTTCTAAAGTGCTGGCGACGGAGTTGATCTCGGGCGTCAATCCTATTGAATTGGAATGGCGCTCGAGTCTTTTGAACTTTCACGTATTCTGACGGGTGCGACCGGAGTCTGCCCCCGGTCCCGGGTCTTCGATTGCGAGTCGCCGGGCGGACCGGTATAGTTCGCACCGACAGCAGAGCCGTTCCATTCCCTCACCTCCGCCGCGCCTTGAGCGCAGATGGTCGTTTGCGGCCAAAGCTTTCTGTCGAGACATACCCATGACCTTGAAGATCACCCGCCGGCCCGCCGGCGTCGAATGCGTGTCGATCCTTGCCGAGCTTCCCGAGTGGTTCGGGATCCCGGCGTCCAACGCCGCCTATGCCAAGGCGGCCGAACGGAAGCAGGCCTGGGTGGCCGAGGACTCGGGCGAGTTGCTCGGGCTGATGGTCCTCACCGACCAGGGTTTTTCGGCGATCGACGTTCATCTGCTGGCCGTGCGCCCCCACGCCCACAGAAAGGGCGTCGGACGGGCCCTGATCGAGAAAGCCGGAGCGGTCGGCCGGGAGCTGGGGAAGCCCTACCTGACGGTGAAGACCCAGGGTCCCTCGGCGAACTACGAACCCTATGACCGCACCCGGCGATTCTATCTCGGGGTCGGCTTCGAGCCGCTCGAGGAGCTCACCGAGATCTGGGGGCCCGAGAACCCCTGCTTGATCATGATCATGCCGCTTCGCCCCTAGTCGGCTAGACTCATGCCGTGAGCGCTATTTTCCACTTCCCAAGCGCGGTCGAGCGCGATCCGAAGGTCGAGGCATGGTTCGACGAGCCGAACCATGAGCTGCGTCGCATGGCCCGGCCATGGTTCGAGCAGATGCGGGCTTGCGGCGCAGACGTCCGCGAGCTCCTGCACGATCGCCATCCTGTCGCCTGCGCGGGCGATGCGGCGTTTGGCTATGTCGACGCCTTCAGCGCGCACGCAAACGTGGGCTTCTTCTTCGGCGCAGAGCTCGAAGACCCCGCCCACCTTCTGGAAGGCGCGGGCAAGCGTATGCGGCACGCGAAGGTGCGCTGGGGCGAGGAGGCGAACGCCGCGGCCCTGAGCGCGCTCATCGCGGCGGCCTACCAGGATATCCGGCAGCGCCTCCGGAACGAAGAGTGAAGGCCTTCAGGCCGCACGCGGCGCCAGATTCTCGATCTGCACCGGCTCGATCGGGTCGGCCGGCGTAAAGCCGAACACCTGGCCGTAGAAGTCGAGTTCGGCCTCCTTGGCGCGGATGATCGTCTCGGCCCGCCGAAAGCCGTGGCCCTCACCCGCGAACTCGATGCAGGCGACCGGCACGCCACGCGTGTGGAGGGCGTCGCGGATCATGTGCGCCTGGTTGGGCGGGACGATTGGATCCTCCGCACCCTGCAGGATCAGCAAGGGCGTGGCGAACCGGTCGAGATGGTTGATCGGCGAGCGGGCGTCGTAGACGGCTTTCGCCTCCGGCCAGGGCCCGATCAGGCCGTCGAGATAGCGGCTCTCGAACTTGTGGGTGTCGCGCGCCAGGGCCTCGAGGTCGGCCACGCCATAGAAGTCGCCGCCGGCGGAGAAGACGTCGCTCTGGGCGAGGGCGGCGAGCACGGTGAATCCGCCGGCGCTGCCGCCATGGATGGCGATCCGCGCGCGATCGACCCGGCCCGCGTCGGCCAGATGTCGCGCGGCGGCGATCACGTCCTCGACGTCGACCACGCCCCACTGGCCATTGAGGAGGTCCCTGTAGGCGCGGCCGTAGCCGGACGATCCGCCATAGTCGACGTCGACGACCGCGAAGCCGCGGCTCGTCCAGTACTGGATGCCGAGGCTGAAGGCGCCGGAGGCCGACGCGGTCGGCCCGCCATGGGCCTGGACGATCAAGGGCGGCTTCTCGCCGGCCGGGGCGTGGAAGGCGGCGTTGGCGGGCGCGTAGAACAGGGCGTGGGCGGTGCGCCCGCCCGCGCTGGGGAAGCTGATCGGCTCGGCAAGGGAGATATCGCCCTGCGACAGGCTGACCGGCGAGGGCCGACGCACGACCTCGCAGGCGCCGGTGACGACGTCGATCACGACCAGGGCTGCGGTCTCCGCGGCGCTATAGCCGATGGCGGCGATGCGGGTCTCGTCCAGGGTGCAGATGCCGCCCAGTGAGTCGAAGGGCGTGGCGAGAGGCTCGGCGGTCCCGGCGACGGGGTCGATCACCAGCAGGCTCTCACGCCCGCCTGCGCGCGCGGTGGCGACGATCCGCTCGCCAGCCAGCGCATAGTGGGACGCCCCGAAGGACCACAGGGGCCCGCCGAACTCCGCCTCGCGCGGCAGGATCGCCCGGGGCGCGCCGCCGCGATCGTCGTAGAGATTCCAGAAGCCGTTCTCGTCCGAGAGCCAGACCAGCGTCCCCTCTCTGGCCCACTTCGGCTCGATCACCGAGATCCCGGGACCGCCGGCGACCTGGCGGCGGTTCTCGAGCCCGGTCGGGCCCAGGTCCGCCACGTAGAGACGCGTCGCGTCCCACGGCATGGCCGGGAAGTCCCAGGCGATCCAGGCGAGACGCATGCCGTCCGGGCTCACCCGCGGATAGGCGACGAAGTCGCTTTCCCCGAACAGGACCTCGCCCGCGTCCCCGGCCTCGCCGGAAAGGTGGACGATGGCGTTGCGCACCTTCGCCGGATCAGTGTGGTCCTCACGCAGGGCGATCAGTCCTCCGCCGGGGGCAGGGACGGCGTCGGCATAGCGATAACCCTCGGGCGTCATCGGTTCGGGCGCCCCCTCCCCCACCTGGCGATAGAGCTTCTGGTCACGGAAATGACTGAACCAGAGGCCGTCCGCCGCGACGACGTAAGGGGCGCCGCCGTACTCGTGCACCCGCGTTCGGGCATTGAAGCCCTCGGGCGTAAGCTGCCGCACCCCGTCGCCCAGGGTCATCACGACCTGGCGACCGCCCTCGGCCGGGCGGGTCTCCACCCAATAGAGGCGATCGCCCGCCACCCGCAGGTCGGCCAGGCCGATGGCGCCCTGCGCCAGGCTCGCGGCGCTCACCGGCGAGCGCCAGGCGCCGTAGGGTCTTTGTTCGCTCATGCCCTCCCTTACCCCGGCGGCCGAGGTCGAGCCATGGCGCAAGAAGAAGGCCCCGAGCACGGCTCGGGGCCCCGATTCACGACGGAAGGGTCTGGCTGCTCGTGGGTGCGGTTAGCGCCCGGCGTCCTGGGCCGCCTTTTCGATGGTGTCCACCACGACCTTAGGGTTCGACACATAGATCGCGTGGCTGCCGGCGGTCTCGACCACGCTCGCGTGGGCGCGGGCCGCCATCTGGCGCTGCGCCGGCGCCGGGATCATGTGGTCGTCGGCGGTGACGAGGTACCAGCTCGGCCTGGACTTCCACGCGGGGGAGGTAACCCGACCTTGCAGGGCGGCGACGCCCCAGGGCACCTGGGAGGCGGCCATGAACGCCGCCTGCTCCGGCTTTACGTCGGCCGCGAAGGAGGCGGCGAATTTCTCCCGGTCGAGAAACAGATAGCCGTCCTGCGGCGGCAGGATCGGCGGGGTCGGCGCGCCGGGAGGCGGATTGGCGATCAGGGAGGAGACCGACTCGCCGGTGTCGGGCGCGAAGGCGGCGACGTAGACGAGGCCCTTCACCTTGGGGTCATTGCCGGATTCGCTGATCACCACGCCGCCATAGGAATGGCCCACGAGGATGGCGGGGCCGTCCTGGGCGGCGATCGCGCGGCGCGTGACAGCAACGTCGTCCGCCAGCGAAGTGGTCGGGTTCTGGACAACGGTGACCTTGTAGCCGTCCTTGGTGAGGAGGTCGTAGACGCCTTCCCAGCCCGAGCCGTCGACAAATCCGCCGTGGACCAGGACGACGTTTTTGATTGCCCCGGCGGGCGCCGAGTGGACGACGCCAGCTCCAGCGATCAGCGCGGCAGCCGAAGCGAGGGACGCAGCGATCTTGGACATGTTTGTTCTCCCCTTTTTGCCTAATGCGATAATTGTTATCGCGATAATTAAAAGCTAGGGCGCACCGAAAAAGCTGTCAATCAGTTTTTTATCGCGATAATAATTATCGTCTTCGCAAGCCAAGGAGTCAGCGATCATGGACCGCATGTTCCCCCTGCCCCTGGATGAGCAGCTCGGTTTCTCGCTCTACGGGGCCTTCATGGCGGTCGGGCGGACCTACAAGCCCTGGCTGGACCAGCTTGGCCTGACCTACCCGCAGTACCTCGTCCTAAGCGTCCTGTGGGAAGGCGACGAGCAGACCATCGGCGCCATCGCCTCGCGCCTGGATCTGGAGCCCAGCACGATCACTCCGCTGGTGAAGCGTCTCGAGCAGGCTGGCCACGTCGCGCGAAAGCGCAATCCCTCGGACGAACGCCAGGTGAAGGTCTCGCTCACCGACCAGGGCCGGGCTGTTCGCGCGCAGACCCGGACCCTGGCCGACGCCCTTTACGGAAAATCGGGAATGACGGTCGACGCCATCGTCGACCTCAATGCGCGGATCAGGGCGCTCAGGGACACCTTCCGCGCGCCTTAGACTGGCGGAACGCTGCTTACAGATAGGCCAGCAGCGCGATCATCCCGCCGTAGAAGATCGCGTCCCAGACGCCAACGAGAATGACCAGAGGATCTTTCCTGATCGTCGCGACGACGCGGTGGATCAAGGTCTGCGCCGCGGCTCGACTGAAAGAACGAGCATCCCGAACTCGCGAGACGCTCTGAATTGGATGGTTTGCGGTGGTCATGGCTAAATCCCGTCTCTTGTCTCCTTCTCGTATTATTCACGGACGGGCCTGCCATTCTAACGCATTGATCTGGACGTGATGTTCCAGGGCTTCGATGAATTGGGACGCAAGCAGGGCTCCACGCCGATAGCCCGCCCATCGGGGACAGCCCGCACAAGAAGAAGCGATCGCGGCCGGGAACCGCGATCGCAGGACTTAGCGAGAGTCAGAAGTTGGCTACGGTTTTAGGGGAGCCGTGAACTTCTGGCCGTCCACGTCCGTCAGTTGGAGATACGCGGCGTCGGTCTCCGAACCGGCTGTCGGCGCCGGCAGAGTAATCGTGGCCTTCGCGCCCATCTGAGCCCGCAGGCCGAACGGGCCGGGAGCGAACTTGTTGTAGGCGTAGTCGTTGGCGAAGGCCGACTTCGGCGTCTTCGACAGGGTCGCGGTGTCCCACTTGGCGATCGGCGTCTTGTTGGCGTCCAGCAGGCTCGCCTGCACCACGTGGGCCTGCGATTCCGGAGTCCCGGCGTCGAGATAGACGTGGAAGCGCACGCTTCCATCAGGCTGCACGGCTGCTTGCGACAGGCTCAGGTGATGCTTGGTCGGGCTGACAGGGCCGCCATGGAAGGGCCCCACGACCGAACCGCGATAGTAGCTGTACGTCGCGACGTTGAACGCGGCCACCAGGGCGAAGATCACCAGGCCCAGGCGACGAAAGTCGCGCGTCGGAAGGCCTAGCGGCACGCCGCCCGCCGCCCAACGGAACCACGTCTTCCCGGCAAGGCCCGGGTGACGTTCGGCCAGACGGCTGTCGATCGAATAGGCCCCCGCCCCGCCCAGGAGCAGGGTAGCGCCCATGGCCAGGTTGCACGCCGCCATGGTCCATTCGTCGATGCAGGTCGCGCCCTGCCATCCGAACATCAGCATGAGCACTACGGAAAAGCCCATGGAGACCAGCGCGGCGGCGCGGGTGAACAGGCCGACCATCAACAGGGCGCCGACGATGAGTTCGGCTGCGCTGAACAGGATGACGCCGGCATAGAGCAGGTAGAAGTGGGTCAGCATGTAGCTGATGACGTGATCCATGCCGAGCAGCGCGCCTGGCATGGCGGTCTGGAACTTGTTCGCCATCCAGCTGTGCCCCCCGCTCGGGTCGAGCTTGGACGGCGCATAGATGAAACGGCGCGATCCGCCGCCCCAGTAGATGAAGCCCTGGATGAAGCGGACCGACAGCAGCGCAAGACCGGCGTTCCACCAGTCCCCGCGCGTGTCTGAAACCGCCGCCTTGGGGCGGCTGACGGCCCCATGCAGCGGCTGAGCGATCTCAGTCATGGATAAACCTCGTGTTTCACTGGCCAGGACTGACGCCCTCGCTGAGGTTTGAGGCTGCGCCTCCCGGCCGCGAGCTTCCAACGAAACACACTGTTCATATTGATCGGTCGGACTGGTGCTTGCCCCTCCAGGCTTCTGTGGGCGATCTCGCACACACGCCAACACTCGTCCGTCAGCAGGCCCCGCCTCGCCCCCCGTCCATGGCGCGCGCGAGGGCGAGGAAGGCGTCGCCGGCCTTGCTGCGGAAGCGCTCCTTGTGGCGCAGGACGTAGTAGGGCCTGGCCGGAAGCTGGAACGGGACCTGCCGCACGTGGCCGGCTTCGAGAGCGGGGCGCGCGACGCTGGCCGAGATGGCCGTGGCGCCCAGGCCCGCCTGCACGGCGGCCAGGATCGCCTCGTTGGCCGGAAGGGTCAGGGCGACCGGCAGGGCTTTGGGATCGACGCCGCAGCTCCTGACCGCAGCCTCGAACGCCGAACGGGTTCCCGATCCCTGCTCGCGCAGGACCCAGTTGCTGGCGGGAAGGTCGGCCGGCTCGATCTCGACCCGGCCAGCCCAGGGATGGTCCAGTCCCACCACGATCATCAGCTGGTCCTGACCGATCGGCTGCCTCGACAGGACCGGATCGTCGACCTCGCCCTCCACCAGGCCGAGCTCGGCGTAGGATTCGGCGACAGCTTTGGCGACGTCCGCCGTGTTTCCGATCTGGATGTCGATGTCGATGCCCGGATGAGCCTGGCGGTAGGCGACGATCCGCTCGGGCAGCCAGTAGCTGGCGATGGTCAGGCTGGCGTGCACCGAGAGCCTGCCGCGCTTGAGGCCGCCAAGGTCGGCCAGCGCGGTCTCCGCCGCGGCGGCGCGGGCGAGCACCGCCTTGGCCTCCTCGAGGAAGACCTGGCCGTTCTGGTTGAGGACGATGTTGCGGCCCACTCGGTCGAACAGGCGAACATCGTGTCGCGACTCGAGGGCGGCGATGGCGGAGCTGACTGCCGACTGGGTCAGGTGCAGCTCGGCCGCGGCCTGGGTGACGTGCTGGCGCTCGGCCACCGCGACGAAGATGCGAAGTTGTTCAAGAGTCATGCAACAGCCCAGCGTCCCATCGGGGCGATCCCGCTTCAGCGCCTGAAGATCGCAGCGCCCTC
>DASXGQ010000045.1:0-6796 GCA_036488995.1 Caulobacteraceae bacterium | reverse complement strand
ACAACCACGCGTCAGGCCAGACACTTCTCTACGAGGTGCTGGTCGGCAATCGCTACGAGGTCGAGTTCGTCACCATCGACAGCATCGTCGAAAAGCTGAAGGCCCGCGCCGCGACCACGCCCCCCGACGCGTGGGTGGAGGGCTTCTTCTTCGATGACACCAAGGTCAAGGACGGGCGGCAGCTCGACGTCCATGACCTCGACCGTGTCTCGACCACCCAGCCGGTGGCCGTCCACCATCGCGGCGGACACACCTCCTTCTACAATTCCCGCGCCTTGCAGATGGCCGGAGTCACCCCCTCCACCGCGAACCTGCCGAGCGGAACATACGACCACTTCCCTGACGGTTCGCTCAATGGACGCGTCACCGACCGCGCCCGCGTGGTGTTCGATAAGGTCGGGACCCGCGTGACCTATTCGCCGGAGGAGACCGCGAGGCGCCAGCGCGAGGGCATGGCGCACATCTCGAAGATGTTCGTCCGCTATGGCCTCACCGGCGTGTGCCACCAGGGCGGCCCGCTGCACGCGATCGAGGCGATCCGCGGCGAGGGCCGCCTGCTGCACCGGGTCAACTACGAGGCCTATGACGATGTGCTGGAGGCGATGATCCGCTCGGGGATCACCACGGGGCTGGGCGACGAATGGCTGCGCCTGGGCGCCACCGCCGAACATACGGCCGACGGCTCGTTCTCCGAGCGGACCATGGCGATCAGCCACCCCTATCCGGGCCGAACGGACGGCTACCGGGGCAATGTCACCGAGACCCAGGAAGACCTCGACGCCTGGGCCCTGCGCGTCCACCGGGCGGGGATCCAGGCCAACTGCCACGCCAATGGCGATGTGGCGATCGACCATGTGCTCACCGCCTACGAGCGCGCCCAGGCGGCCCTGCCGACGAAGGACGCGCGGTGGAAGATCACCCACTGCTCGGTCGTGACCCCAGCGCTGCTGGCGAGGATCAAGGCGCTGGGCGTCACGCCCGCGCTCTTCTCCACCTATGCCTACTACAACTCAGACAAATTCCACTTCTACGGCGAGGAGATGATGGAGCACACCATGCCCTATCGCTCCATGATCGACGCCGGCGTGCCGGTCTGCGCCGGCTCCGACTTCGACCCAGGCCCCTTCTCTCCCCTGATGGCGCTCCAGGCCATGGTCACGCGTACCGGCTGGAACGGCGAGACATGGGGCGCAAACCAGAAGATCACGGTCGACGAGGCGATCCGCGTCCACACGCTCAACGGCGCCTTCGACACCCGCGAGGAGACCATCAAGGGCTCGATCACGCCCGGCAAGCTCGCGGACTTCGTGGTCCTCGCCGACGATCCGCACACGGTCGAGCCCTCGAAGATCAAGGACATTCAGATCGTGCGCACTGTCGTGGGGGGCGGGGTCTCGTATCAGGCTTGAGCCAGCCCCCTCTCCCTGCTAGCGGCGGCGGCCCGCAGGCCACCGCTCGATCCGGATCATCATGCACCCTCGCCGCCTCATCGCGCCCGCCCTCGCCTGCATCGTTCTGGCCGCCTGCCAGACTTCGCACAAATCGACCGGTCCCACGGGCCCGGACGGCGCCGCGTTCATGGCCTCCAACGCCCAGGCGCCCGGCGTCGTCAGCGCCGAGGGCCTCGAATACAAGATTCTGCAGTCCGGCCCGGCCGTCGGAGCGCACCCCACGCCAGACGACGACGTGACGGTCGAGTACGAGGGCCGCCTGCTGAACGGGCAGGTGTTCGACGCCACGCCGCCCGGTAAGCCGGTCACCTTCCAGCTCGGCAGCCTGATCCCCGGCTGGATCGCGGGCCTGCAGCTCATGCGGCCCGGCGACGAATGGATGCTGTGGATCCCGCCGGACCTCGCTTACGGCGCCGACGCCACCGGCCCCATCCCCGGGAACAGCGTCCTCGCCTTCCGACTCAAGCTGGTCAGCGTCCAACCGCACAAGGACTAAGTCGCGGCGCCAGCCCTGGAGCACGTCCCGTTCGGGCGGAATCGCCTGAACGGGATGCGCAACGCGCTCTAGAACCCGCGCACCCACACTAACAGCACGCGAAAACGGTTCAGCCGGGTGCGGCGAACCCGGTGGATGAGGAAGTTGGCGCGCCGGCGCAATTGGCGGACGAACTCCATGTGTCTCCGCACGTCCTCCTCAACGCCGCCCGAGCCGGGTCGTTCGGCCAACTCCGAGAGCACCACGGCCCTGCCCTGCAGGCTGCGAATCCCAGCGTAGAAACGGACGATTCGCAGCGCCGTGCGACGGTCGAAGAGGCCGATAGAGGAGGCGTGGTTGTTGAACACGACCGTGTCGCCCGACTGCAGCAGAACGCGGAGAACCTGAGCGCTGGAAACCTGGCCGGTCAGAACGCGCTGGCCGAAGGCTTCCTCGTATTCGATGAGCCGCTGATGCAGGCCGCGGATCTCCGCGAGCATAGCGACGCGATAGGTCTGGCGATCAATGAGGCGCTGATTGTGCTGACTGAGCCGAGACGTGAGATAGCTCACGACGCCGCTGAGGGCGGCGGAGGCGATGATTGTTATATAGAGCGACGCGTGCATGCGTCTGCGGTTCTCCTGGACCCCTAAGGCGGCCTTGGGTTGAGTCGAAACTTGACCATCAGCTGGTTACCTTTTGGTTCTTACTCAGGCCGCCGCACGGACTTTCAGCAGACCGATCAGCTCGCGGTCGCGCAGGTCCTCGAGCGAAGGGATCGAACGGTTGGCGACCTCCTCCATCACGCCAGCCGTGACCTTGGCGCGCAGGTCCGGTGTGATCTGCGGATTCCCCAGCACGCCCCACCAGGCGGTGATCGGGCCGGTGAACTGGTCGAACCAGTGGTCGATGCCGCCGGCGCCCCCGCCGAGATGGTAGAGCATCATCGGGCCCATCAGCCCCCAGCGCAGACCAGGCCCGTAGGACACCGCAGCGTCGACGTCCGCCACGCTGATCACGTCTTCGCCCACCAGGTACATGACCTCGCGCAAGAGGGCCGCGGCGAGCCGGTTGGCGACGTGCCCAGGGACTTCCTTCTTCAGCCGGACCGTCCTTTTGCCGAGTCCGTCATAGAAGGCCGCGGCGCGGTCGAGGGTCTCCGCCGAGGTCTGGGCGCCGCCGACCAGCTCGACCAGCGGGATCAGGTGGGGTGGGTTGAACGGATGGCCGATGAAGCACCGCTCCGGATGATCGGGACAGGCTTTCTGGATCTCGCTCATCGTCAGGCCTGACGAGCTCGAGGCGATCAGGGTCGAAGCCGGCAGCAGCTTGTCGAGCTTGCCGTAGAGCTCGCGCTTGAAGTCGATCCGCTCGGGACCGTTCTCCTGGACGAGGTCGGCGCCTTTCACGGCGTCCTCGAGCTTTGGCTCGAACTTCAGCCGCTCGCGCGAGGCGCCCGGCGCCAGCCCGAGCTCCTGCATCGCGGGCCAGCACTGATCGACGAAGGCCCGCAATTTCGCCTCAGCGTCGGGCGCCACGTCGGTGGCGACCACATCGAGGCCCTTGGCGAGAAAGAGCGCCGACCAGCTGGCGCCGATCACGCCCGTTCCAATGATGGCGACGCGGCGGATGGGAGGATGGCTCATCGCGATTGCTCCTGAGCGGATTGGACTTCGGTGTAGGCGATGCCGGAGAGGTTGCCCTGGGCGAAGGCCAGGACGTCGGTGTGGGAGCCATCGAGGCGGACCACGTAGACCGATCCTCCCAGGTCCGTGACGAAGAGGCGGCCTCCCGGGACATCCAGGGCCAGGCCGATCGCTTCCATCAGATGACTGATGAGGACCTCCGGCGGCAGACGAACGGTTCCGTCGACCGTCGAGCGGTTCACGGTGTTGCCGGCCGGCGGATCGCCGCGATCGGTCCAGTAGAGGAGTCGGTTCTCCTCATCGAACTCCAGGTCGATCGGCTCCGGCAGGTTATCGCGCCAGACTTCGATGTCGTTGCGGCTGGCGGCCGTTTCGCCGGGCGGGATCTCAAGCCCGGCTCGAAGTATCCGGCCCACACCGGCGTTGTCGGAGCCCTTTTGCGTCCAGTAGAGCTGGCTGCGTTCGTGGTCGATGGCGACCCCGACGCACCATCTGGTCTGGTCGCCGCGGTTCGCCGCCTCGTCGCCGGATACGACGAGGGTCTCGACTCCCGAGCCGTCGAGATTGGCGCGCATCATGCGCATGCCTTCGCGATCGGCCCAGTAGAGCTTGCGGTGGATCCGGTCGAGCATGATTTGCTTGGGCGTATGGGTGATCCCTTGCGGGACGATCGTCTTCGTGTTCCCGCCCTCGAGATCGCACCGCTCGATCGACCCGTCGTTCAGGTTCGGGACGCCCATATTGGTCCAGTAGACATGCCCCGCCTCGACATCGACGGCGACCCCGTCGGGCAGGTGGCCAGTCGCGAGCACCTTGTGGTCGCTGCCGTCGGCGTTCATCGACGTCACCACGCCTGCGCTGAGGTTGAGCACGAACAGACGACCGGCCTTGGACCGGACCGACGTCTGCTGCGCATGTTCATGTTCACGAGTGGTCATGGTTCGCTCCGATCTGGTGGGGTTCAGGCGGCGCGGCGGGGCTTCGAGGCGACGACGCCGTTTGTCTCGAAGCCGTCGATCTCAGCCCGGGTGAAACCGAGTTCGGTGAGCACCTGCTCGTTGTGCTCGCCGATCTCGGGCGCGCGCCGCGCGGGCGTCTTTTCGACGTCGTGAACGTTGATCGGGCTGCTGATCGTCTCGACGAGATGGCCACCGGCGCCCTCGAGCGGGACCACGATCTTGTTGGCTCGAAGCTGCGGGTCGCCGATCGCCTCCGGAGGCGACTTCACGACGCCGTACGTGATGTGCGCCGCGTCGAGCGCCTTGGCCCAGTGAGCCATATCTTGCGAGCCGAACAGCTCGTCGAAGATCGCGGTGAGGGCGCCGGCGTTCTGCATGATCTTGGCCGGGTCGGCGAACCGCGAATCGGTCAGCAGATCGTTGCGGCCGAGCGCCTGGGTCAGCGGCGGCCATTTATCCGGCGTGAGCACGATGACGAACCAGACACCGTCCGCCGTCTTGTAGAGGTTCAATGTGGGGTTGGGCGGGTTGGTCCGGTCGTGCAGCGGGTAGAACTTCGCAGCGTCCAGGGCGCCCTGGACGACGACGCCGCTCGACCAGACGCCCTGCGCCAGGAGAGACGTCGTGACGTAGGAGCCTTTGCCAGTCTTCTCGCGGCGATAGAGGGCGGTCACAATGGCCGAGTACAGGCCGACAGCCGTCGCGTGGTCGCCGCTGCCCGCAACGGGCAGTGTCGGCGGCGCCCCGGCGTCGCGGGTCATCCACAGAAGGCCGCTGCGCGCCCAGTAAGCGGTGATGTCGAAGCCGGGGAGCTGCGCGTCGGGCCCGGCGTCGCCAAACCCCGTCACGTCGGCATAGATGAGCCGCGGATTGAACGGCGCGACGTCGGAATAGCCAAGGCCAAGGCGCTCGCGAGCCGGGTGCGGGGTGTTGACGATCATCACGTCGGCCCAGCGGGCAAGGCGCTCGACAATGGTGCGGGCCTCCTGGGACTTGAGGTCGACGGCGAGGCCGCGCTTGTTTCGATTATCCAGGTGCCACGGATAGTTGTCGTCCGACATCGGCTGAGGGGGGATGTGGTGGCCGATCCGCCAGGTATCGCCGTTGGGCGGTTCGACCTTGATCACGTCGGCGCCGAAATCCGAGAGGATCACGGCGGCAGCGGGGCCGGCGATGAAGCTCGCCAGGTCGACGACCTTCAGACCGGAAAAGATGTTGTCAGCAGGCATGGATGGCTCCGTCTGCATTCGAGGATGATGGGTGGCGCGTCATGTCAGCGGCCCTGGAAGCTCGGGGCTCGCTTTGCGAGGAACGCCGCCGTGCCCTCGGCCTTGTCCTCAGTGGCGGCGCAGAGGCCGAACAGCGACGCCTCGAGCACGAGGCCCTGGGCCTGGCCGGACTGCATGCCGGTGTTCACCGCTTCCAGCGAGTAGCGCACGGCGATCGGGGCGTTGGCGAAGATCTGCCGCAGCACGGCCTCGGCGCGCGGAAGCAGGTCGGCCGCTGCGACGACCTCGTTGACGAGGCCGATGCGCCAGGCCTCGCGCGCGTCGATGGTCTCGCCGGTGAGGATCAGCTGCAGGGCGCGACCCTTTCCGACCAGCCGCGGGAGCCGCTGGGTGCCGCCGCCGCCAGGCAGCAGCCCGAGCTTCACTTCCGGCTGCCCGAACCGCGCCGTCTCGACGGCGATGCGCATCGTGCAGGCCATCGCTGTCTCGCAGCCGCCACCCAGGGCGAAGCCGTTCACCGCCGCGATCACCGGCTTGCCGAGCGTCTCGATCAGATCGAGCACCTCCTGGCCGTAGCGGCTGGCCCTTTCCGCCTCGAAGGCGGCGACGTGAGCCAGCTCGCTGATATCGGCGCCGGCGATGAACGCCTTGTCGCCGGCCCCGGTCAGGATCACGCCGAGGATCGAGGGGTCGGCCTGAGCGTCGCTGAACGCGCCGTGCAGGTCCGTCCAGGTCGGCGTGTTGAGGGCGTTGAGCACCTTGGGACGGTTCAGCGTCACATAGGCGATCCTGTCCCGCTTCTCGTAGATCAGGTTCTCGAACGTTGGGATTGATACAGGCGCGTTCACGCGGCCATCTCCTGATTTGCAAAGGTGGATCGAGGGACGAGGCGCAGGCGCGTCAGACGAAGGCGCCAAGACCCGTGACCGCCTTGCCGACGATCAGGTTCTGCATCTGGAAGGTGCCCTCGTAGGAGTAGAGCGCCTCGGCGTCGGCGAAGTACCGCGCGACGTTGTAGTCGACGACGATGCCGTTG
>DASXGQ010000250.1:0-10958 GCA_036488995.1 Caulobacteraceae bacterium | reverse complement strand
GCGCGAGAAAGTACGTCGCCAGCTTCTGCTCGGCGGGCGTGTAGGTCTTCCAGTCCTTCTTGATCGTCTCTTCCAGACTCGCCACGCGCGCTCCGCCCCGCCGATTGCGACCTTCGGAAAGAGGCCAGCGGACGCGATGGCGCGCCGCCGGCCCCTTCTGGGGTCCGCGACATCGATGCTCAAGATGATATCTCACTAACATCTTGCCGTCCGAAAGGGAGCGATGCAACATGCTCGAAACGGGACGCACGGCTGGGGCCGCGTCCCTGCAAGGGGAGAGGGGACTAGATGACTCGCGGGCGCCAATGGCTGTTGGCTTCGGTCGTATTCGCAGGCTCGGCGCTGTGCGCCGCCGCCCACGCGCAGCAAGGGCCAAACGCGCAGGCGCAGCCTCAGGGCAGCGGGGTCTCCGAAGTGGTGGTCACCGCTGAGAAGCGGACCGAGCGGCTGATGGACGTCCCCCAATCGGTCAGCGTCGTCTCCGGCCAGCAGCTGCAGCAGATGCAGGCCACCTCCATGCTGGACTGGGCTGGCTATGTGCCAGGCCTCACGGTCGCCCAGGTCGGGGCGCCGGGCCTCTCATTTATCGCGCTCGACGGCATCCCGCCGATCGGGGCGGCTTCGGAAGTGGGCGTCTACGTCAACGAGACGCCGATCGGCTCAAGCAGCAGCTTCCAGGGCGCCAACGGCTTTTCCATGGACATGCTGCCCTATGACCTGGACCGGGCGGAGGTGCTGCGCGGGCCGCAGGGGACGCTCTACGGCGCCAGCACCATGGGCGGCCTGATCAAGTACGTCTTGACCGCGCCGGACCTGAATTCCTTCTCAGGCCACATCGGCGGCGACGTGTTCGCCGTGGAGCGGGCCAACCAGCCCGGCGGCGGCGGCCGGGGCGAGGTCAATGTCCCGATTATCGACGGCAAGCTGGCCGTCCGCGTCTCGGCCTATGACGAGAACACCCCCGGTTTCATCGACGACGCCACCACAGGGCAGAAGGACGACAATCCGGTGCGCCAGCAGGGCGGCCGCGTCGCCATCCGCTGGCAGCCGGTCGAAGATTTCAACGCCCAGTTCGACGCGATCTATCAGAACACCCATGCCGACAATCTCTCGATCGTGGCGCTCAGCCAGACGACCGGCCAACCGCTCTTTGGCAATCTATCCAACATCAACACATTGCCCGAGCCCTACACACAGGCGCTTCAGCTCTATAGCATGACGCTCAACTGGAATCTGCACTGGGCGCAGCTGACCTCGATCACCAGCTACCAAACCTTCACCAACCAGGCGACCGAGGACCTGACCGATTACATCGGCAAGTATCTCGGTTTCTTCGGCGCGCCGGGCCCGGGCCTGTCCGACTTCCACGAAGACTATCGCCTCAAGAAGTGGACGCAGGAAGTGCGCCTGGCCTCGCCCGAGGGCCAAAAGTTCGAGTGGATGGTCGGCGGCTTCTATACCCACGAGGACGGCTCGAACTATGAGGTGTTCAACGCCTACGACACGACCGGCGCGCCCTTGCCGGGGCTCAATCCGCTGGAATTCGTCAATCTGCCAAGCACCTACCAGGAATACGCCTTCTTCGGTCACGCCACCTACCACTTCACCGACTGGTTCGACCTGACAGCCGGCGTCCGCTATGCGCACAACAACCAGACCTTCACCCAGTTTCAGGGCGGGGTCCTGGTGGGCTCGTCTCCGCCGACCGCGCCTGTCGTGACCGTGCCGGGGTCCTCGAGCGAAGGCGTGACCACCTTCTCGGTCGACCCGCGCTTCCACATCAACAAGGACACGATCGCCTATGTGCGGATCGCCAGCGGCTACCAGCCCGGCGGCCCCAATGTCGTCCTGCCGGGCGTCACCGGCATTCCCTCGCAGTTCAGCTCCTCGCGCCTGATCGACTATCAGCTCGGCCTGAAGTCGACCTTCCTCGATGGCCAGGCGACGGCGGACCTGTCGGCCTTCTACATCAACTGGAGCAAGATCCAGGTCGGCGTTCTCATCGGCAATGAGAGCGCGATCGAGAACGCCGGCTCCGCCCGCAGCGAAGGCTTCGACTTCCACGGGACCTATTCGCCGATCCGCGGCCTCGTCTTCGGCGCCGGCCTCACTTACACCGACGCGTTCCTGACCAGCGCCGTGCCTTCGATCGGCGCGGCCAATGGCGCGCGCCTGCCCTACATTCCCCTTTGGGCCGGCTCCCTTACCGTCGACTATTCACAGCCGGTCGGCGACGGCTGGGCCGGCTTCGTTGGCGGCGGCTGGACCTATAGCGGCTCGCGCTACTCCGCGGTCCAGGGTTCGATCGCCAACGGCGAAATCCAGGGCCTGGAGGTCGGCGCCTACGGCGACATGGACATCCACGCCGGCGTGCGGTCGCACGACATGACCATCTCGCTGTTCGCCAAGAACGCGCTGGACAGCCGCGCCTTCCTCGCTCCCGCGACCTACTTCTATGACGCCCTCACCCTGCCGATCGACATCAAGGCGCCCGTACTGCAACCCCGGACGATCGGCCTCAGCATCGACAAGTCGTTCTAGTCCATGAAACTCGAAGTCAGGAAGGAGACGTGGCCGTACGCCACGCCCTTCCGCATTACCAACTACGTGTTTACTTGCGCCGAAGTCCTGGTCGTCACCCTGGAGGAGGGGGGCGTGCAGGGCCAAGGCGAGGCGGCGGGGGTGTACTATCACGGCGAGACCCCCGACAGCATGCTCACCCAGATCGAACTGGCGCGCAGCCGCGTGGAGCCGGGGCTTGACCGCGCGGAGCTCGCCCGCCTGCTACCGGCCGGCGGCGCGCGCAATGCGCTCGACGCAGCCCTGTGGGACCTCGAGGCCAAGCGGACAGGCGTTCCCGTCTGGAAGATCGCCGGTGCGCCGACCCCGCGCCCGCTGACCACCACCTTCACCTTGAGCGCGGGAGCGCCTGGCGAGGTGGCGGAAGCCGCGCGGGCCTACAAGGGGCTGCCGGCTCTCAAGCTCAAGCTCACCGAGGAGGACCCCCTCGGCTGCATCCGGGCCGTGCGCGAGGCGCGGCCCGACGTGTGGCTGGGGGTCGACGCCAATCAGGGGCTCAGTCGAGCGGACCTCGAGCGGATGCTGCCCGCGATGGTCGAGGCGCGCGTCGATCTGATCGAACAACCCCTGCCGGTGGGCGAAGACGCCCAGCTCGAAGGCCTCGCCTCGCCGATCCCGATCGCGGCCGACGAGAGCGTGCAGAGCCGGGCGGATCTGCCGAGCCTTGCCGGTCGATATCAGGTCGCTAACATCAAGCTCGACAAGAGCGGCGGCCTGACGGAGGGCCTGGCGATGGCTCGGGAGGCTCGGCGCCTTGGCCTGAAGGTCATGGTCGGCTGCATGTCCGGCACCTCGCTCTCGATGGCGCCGGCCTTCGTGCTCGGCCAGTTGTGCGACTTCGTCGACCTGGACGGGCCTACTTTCCTTCGCAGCGACCGCGAGACGCCCGCCACCTACGCCGGCGGCAAGATCTGGTGTCCCGACGAGCTCTGGGGCGCGCCCAATCCCCCTTCCCCATCGGAGGTCCGCAGATGACCACGACCACCCAGCCCATGCCGGGGCCGCTGACGATGCGACGCCGGGCCGCCCGCCGGATCGCGGCGGCCGTCGCTCTCGCGGCCAGCGCCTGGCTGATGGTCCCGGCGTTCGCGGCCGCCGAGGCGCCGATCGCTCCGCCGCCGGCCGCCACCGCGCCCGCGGCGATGCCGGCGACCGCTCATCCTCTCACCGCGACGGACGTGGAAGCCTTCCTGGACGGCCTTATGCCCGCGGCACTGAGAACCGCTCAGACGCCCGGCGCCGTGGTCGTGGTCGTCAAGGACGGCCAGGTGCTGTTCGAGAAGGGCTATGGTTTCTCTGACTACGCCCGCCAGATTCCGGTTGATCCGCAACGGACGCTGTTCCGGCCCGGCTCCGTCTCGAAGCTCTTCACCTGGACAGCGGTGATGCAACTCGTCCAGGCCGGCAAGATCGACCTGGACGCGGACGTCAACCAGTACCTCGACTTCAAGATACCGCGCTATCGCGGGCAGCCGGTCACCATGCGCCAGCTGATGACCCACCGCGCGGGTTTCTCCGAAACGGCCCGCGACCTCCTGACGTTCGGTAAGGCTCCGCCCCCGCTCGACCAGGTCCTCAAGGGCTACGTCCCGCCGCGGATTTTCGCGCCTGACGGGGGCCCGGGTTATTCCAACTACGGCGCCAGCCTCGCGGGCTACATCGTCCAGCGCGTGTCGGGCGAGCCGTTCGAGCAGTACGTGCAGCGCCACATCTTCGCGCCGCTGGACATGACCCGCTCGACCTTCGTCCAGCCCCTACCCGCCGCTCTCGCGCCCGACATGTCGAAGGGCTACGTCACCTGGGACAAGCCCGGCCCGGGCTTCGAGATCATCAGCATGCCGCCGGCCGGCTCCCTGTCATCGACAGGCGACGACATGGCCCATTTCATGATCGCCCACCTGCAGCTGGGCCGCTACGGCGCAGGCCAGATCCTCTCGCCCCAGACGGCGCAGGCGATGCACACGACCGTGTGGCGATCCTTCCCCGATCTCAACGGCAACCTGCTTGGCTTCTACCAGCAGAACGTCAACGGACACCGCGTGATCGCCCACGGTGGCGACACCGACTTCTTCCACAGCGATCTGAGCCTGTTCATCGACGACAATGTCGGCGTGTTCGTATCGGTCAACGGTCGCGGCAAGGACGGCATGGGCGAGTTCATCCGCAATAGCCTCTTCGACGGTTTCGCCGACCGTTACTTCCCGCGTGCGCAACCTCTGCCCGCCTCCACGGTAACTGCCGCCACGGCCAAGAAGCATGCCGCGATGATTGCAGGCCGGTACGGCAACACCCGGCGCTCCGACTCGACCTTCCTCAATCTGGTGAGCTTCCTGATGCCCACCGTCGTCACGGCCAACGCCGACGGAACGATCTCGACGGCCGCGATCGGCCAGAAGGAGACGTTCACAGAGGTCGCGCCCTTCCTCTGGCGCCAGATCAACGGCCATGACCGCCTGCAGGCGACGGTCGTCAACGGTGTCGTCACCCGCTGGAGCACCGACTCGGCAGCGCCGATCTTCGTTTTCGTCCGATCGGGCGGCCTGGCCGGATCAGGCGCGGAGCTTCCGCTGGCGATTGCAGCGCTCGCCTTCCTGGCGCTTGTCGCCGTCCTCTGGCCGGTCACCGCCGCGGTGCGCTGGCGCTACCGGGCGAAATACGCGTACGTCGGGCCACGCGCCCAGGCCTATCGCGTGGCCCGGGTCTGCGCCGCCCTCGGCGTGGGCGCTGTGGTTCTGTGGACGGTCGTCCTCCAGCAGGTCTCCTCGACCAACGGTGCGCCGGTGGCGACCCTGCTGAGCGTGGCCCAGATCCTCGCCTTCGTCGCCTTTGTCGGCGGCATGGTCGCGGCCCTGTGGAACCTGGTCCTCGTGTTCCGGGCGAGCGGCGGCTGGACGGCGAAGCTGTTCGCGGTGCTCCTCGCAGCGGCGTTCGCGTACATGCTCTACATCGCCCTCGCCTACCACCTGATCGGCTTCAGCGGGCAGTACTGAGGTCGCGGGGCGGCGAGGGAAAAGCGTCAGGCCGGCGTGGCGGAGCCAAGGATCTCCGTCACGCCCTCCCCTATCCGCAGCCGCCGCCGGACCCCGATCGCGGCGAGGAACTCCTCGTCGTGGCTGGCCACGAGCAAGGCGCCGTCATAGGCCGCCAAGGCCGCCTCCACGGCCTCGATCGAGTCGAGATCCAGGTGATTGGTGGGCTCGTCCAGGATCAGCAGCTGCGGCGGGACCGGCCCCATGAGAACGCAGGCGAGAGCGGCGCGCAACCGCTCGCCGCCGGAGAGTTCGGCCGCCAGGCGCTCTGCCGCGCTGTTGCGGAAGAGGAAGCGAGCCAGGGCGGCATAGGCGGCGTTGTCATTCGCCGTCGGGTTCAGCCGGCGGAAGTTCTCCAGCAGCGTCTCGTGGCCGCGCAGCAGGGCCGCGTGCTGATCGAGCAGCACGGACGGTGCGCCGCGAACGACCGATCCGTGCAGCGGCGACACCTGGCCGACCGCCAGCTGGATCAGGGTGCTCTTGCCCGCGCCGTTGCGGCCGGTGACGGCGACCCGCTCGGGGCCGATCAGGCGGAACGACAGATCACGAAAGACAGGCGGCGCTCCTGGCCAGGCAAAGGTGACGTCCTCAAAGGCGAGCACCAGCTTTCCGGCCGCCAGTTTCGACGCCGGTAGGGCGAAGGTCAGTCGCCGCACGCGCTCCACCCGCGCCTGCGCCGCCTCGAGCTCCTGACGGGCCGCCACGCGCTGACGTTCGGCAAGATGGTTCTGGCGCGCCCCGGTCGCCTCGGCGCGCTGCGCCTTCGCGTCGAGAAGGATCTTGGGGGCGTCGTTCTTCAGGCGAGAGCGTCGTCCGGCCGCGTCGCTGCGGTCCTTTCGTTCCCGCGTCGCCTGGACCGACCGCTCGATCCTCGCCGACTCGCGCCTCGCCGACTCCAGCGCGCGGGCGGCTGCGGCCGTCTCCTCGGCGCGGCGCGCCGCATAGAGGTCGAAGGCACCGCCAAACACTTGCGCGCCGAGGCTGGTCAGCTCGAGGATCCTGTCGACGCGGCGCAGGAGCGAGCGGTCGTGGCTGACCACGAGCGCGCCCCCACCCCAGCCATCGAGCAGATCGGCGACGGCGGAACGGCCATCCGCGTCAAGGTTGTTGGTGGGCTCGTCGAGCAGGATCAGGTCCGGCTCGCTCAGGAGCAGAGCCGCGAGCGCCGCCCGGGTGAGCTGCCCGCCGCTCAAGGCGGAAGCCGGCAGATCGAGCGGAACCCCCGCCAACCCCGTCCTTGCGAGGACCTCGTCGATCCTCTGGGGAAGTGTCCAGTCGACCGCATCGAAATCCGCATCGGCGCCCTCGCCGCCTTCGATGCGGGCGAGCACCGCCAGGGCGTCGTCGACCCCGAGCAGGCGGGCGAGGCTCGAACCCGGCGGCGGCTCGAAGGTCTGGCGCAGCGCGCCGACACGGCCGGCGACCACAACCGTCCCGGACGCCGGGGCGAGCTCTCCAAGGATCAGGCGAAGGAGGGTGGACTTTCCGACACCGTTGCGACCGACGAGCCCGACGCGCTCACGGCCGAGGGTGAAGGTCAGGCGTTCGAAGAGTGTGCGCCCGTCGGGAGTGCGGGCGGCGACGTCATCGAGAGTAAGTAGAGCGGGCATGAGAAGCCAGGGATGCTGTTGGCGAATGGGGCTCGAGGCTTGTCATTCGCGCTACGCATCGGGACGGCTCCTTAAGATCCGGGAAGGCTAACCGCTGGTCCGGCCCTCGTCCAGCGCCCGTCAGGCGACACGGCCGGCGAAGCGCCGGGCGTCACTTCCTGGCCGCGGCGACGTCGCGGGCCCGCCGCAGGGCGTCCCAGTCGGGGGCGTACTTGAGCGCCTCGTTGTACTTCGCCAGAGCTTCGACCGGCTTGTTCTCGCGCATGAGCAGATCGCCCCAGGATTTGAGGGGATCGGCGAAGTGGGGCGCCTGGATGGAGGCGTGCGAAAGGTCGGCCTCGGCGTGGCCAAGGTCGCCTTGCTCCAGCTCCCAGCGGCCGCGGTTGAGGTAGACGAGCGGCAGGCTCGGCGCGAGACGCACGCCATCGGCCCAGACCTGCTGCGCCCCCGCGACATCTCCGGTGCGCGCGTGGGCCTCGCCATGTGCGGCGGCGCAGCGGGAGAGCGGCGGCATGCTCTTGAAGACCGCCTCGGCGTCAGCTTTTCGTCCGACCCGGCCATAGGCCAGGCCCAGGAGACAAGGCGCGTCCGGATAGCTCAGGTGCAGGCTGGTGTCCGCCTGCCAGGCCTTCCAAAAGGCTTCGAGCGGGGCGATCGCCGCCTCCGGCTTCCCGCGATCGAGCGCGTCGTAGGCGGGCAACAGAAGCGTCTCGGCCTTGGCGCCGGGATCGTCCGGGTCGCTCGCGGAGAGGTAGCGCGCGGCCTTCACCGGATCGTGCATGAGTCCGTAGACGTCAGCGATCGCGGGGCCGTCCAGGGCCGAGGTCGCGCCCGCGCCGCCGTTGTGCTTTGCATCCGCGAGCTCTGCGGACAACGCCAAGGGCAGGTCCCAGGTGATCGAGGCCGGATTGGTCAATTGCGGCAGATCGGGACGCTCTCCCTTCGGCGCGTGGGCCACCGCCTCGAGATAGGCGTGGCTCTCGCGCCAGGCGGCCTCTTCTCCCTCCGCCAGAGCGATGACGCTGAGCAGATTGCCCCATCCGTTCCACCACTTGCGCGACCGCTGCGGAGACAGGGCCATCACCAGGCGGAACTTCTCGGCGGCCTGCTTGGGCTGGCCGAGGCTGGTGTAGGCCGAGCCCCAGACGTTGGCGAGATCGGCGCGCAACGCGTCGTTGTCGGCGCGGGCGAACGCTCCGGGCAGGAAGGTGAGCGCGTCCTTGTATCGGCCGCCGCCGGCCAGGTATGCCGCGAACTGGTAGGGCTGCGAACGGCCGTAGATGTACTCGCCCGCTTCGGTCGCCAGCTGGTCCAGATCGCCCGCGCCCCCCGAGAATGTCTGGGGCGGCACCTCGTCCCCTCGGACCGTCAGAGCAAGGCCATTGTCGGCCGTCTCGACCAGTTCGCCCTCGATATGGACGTCATGGCCGAACTTCTGGTGCAGGAGGCGGTCCACCTCGCCGATCGAGACCCCCGTCTCGGGCACCTCGATCTTCACGTCGGTCGACCAGGCGCTTTTGCTCTTGAGGCCCTTGGTGACCGTGCGCGTGGCGTCGCGCAGCTTTTGGAGGGAATCGAGGATGTCGGCGGCGACCACCTGGCCCGTCACGCCCCTGGGCCCGAGGGCGGCCGGCGTCTGGAAGGACTCCACAACGACACTCCGCGAGGTGATGGCGTCGTAGAGCATCTTGCCCAGGACCAGCGCGATCACCGTGGCTGCAATCGCCGTGAAGAGGCTGATCGCGACCCGCATCCGCTGACTGGCGCGGCGCAACACGCCCTCGCGCACCTGACCACGCAGGTAGTCCAGACGCAGATGGTGCTCGTCCGCGAGGAACTTGCTCTGGAGGCGAAGGATGTGCGCCTGCTCGCGCAGGAAGTGGATGGTGGCGCGGGCGACGGTCGGATCGCGCTTCGCCTCGTCA
The DNA here is from genome assembly GCA_036488995.1 of Caulobacteraceae bacterium. Taxonomy (GTDB): domain Bacteria; phylum Pseudomonadota; class Alphaproteobacteria; order Caulobacterales; family Caulobacteraceae; genus Acaudatibacter. The sequence goes on along the minus strand of DASXGQ010000250.1, from coordinate 1,814 downwards.
GCCGCGACCGCGGAGGCGAACGCTTCGGCGCCTACCAGAGCGTCCGAGGTCAGTTCTACGTCGGGACTTTCTTCCTCGCCCCCGAGTAGCCCCCCGAGCAATCCCTCAGGCATACCTAAATCCCGCCGCGTTCACCGCCCCCGGGTCCGGGTGCGGAGCAGTTACTGGAACATGCCTCTATGCCGCCCCAATCGCAACGGCGCGCTTCAGAGCGATCGGAGGAACACGACGGTCCGGGGATCCTTCGGACAAGCCGGCCTGGCGGCCGGCCGTCGAGGCGTCAGGCGGGGACGGCGGCGGAGCGACGACGCCCGCGCAGGATGGCTCCCAGCGATCCGACACCGACCAGCATGAGCGCCCAGGTCGCCGGTTCAGGCACGGAGATCGTGACCGGCACCTGCTGGCCCGTCGCCGGGTTGGTGAACTCGATGGTTTGTGTCGGATCAGAAATAAGCGTGGGGAATGTCACTTCGTATTGCGGCGGCTTGTTCGGCCCCGGCGAGATCGTCGTGACGGTCCAGATGGGGTCGGACGCAACCAGCTGATAGCCGCCCACATCGCCGGCGCCGAAGGTGAGGGTCTCGCCATCGAGCCCAAAACCCACCCAGTCCACCAGCTTGGGGTTGGTGAATACGAACCCGAACGATCCGGGGATGTTCAGCGGCGTAATTTCCACTGTGTCATCAGGGGAAAAGAGCGGTCCGAAAGAAGGATCGCTGATGAAGAAATTGAACAGAGGCGGGTCGAAATGGACGACCAGGGCGTGGGCCGAGACGGTGGTCATCAGGGACGCACCAGCGACGGCGGCGAAGAGGCGGCTCGGGATTCCCATGTACGTCTCCATACGCTTCGTGAGCGCGTCTACGGTCGAAAATCGACCGAAATTTGTCTTATTTCTAACTAGCTCTGCCGTTCGCGTCAACTCACGTTAACGCCGATAATGCACTTGTGACGCCAATTCACCTTACCGCGGATAAGGGACTCGTGACGTCAATTCGCGTCAACGCCCGAATCCGGTCGTGCGCCCCGCGCGTGACCTCACCGGCCTTCGAAGACAGGCGGCCGCTTTTCCATGAAGGCCCGCATCCCCTCGGCGGCGTCACGGCTGCGAAGCAGGGGAAGCAGCTGCAGGAAGACATGGTGGACGTGGTCGTCGAACGTCTCGTTCAGGCCCATCCGCATCATGCGCTTGGCGGCCTGGACCGCGAGCGGCGCGTTGGCCGCGATCTCATTGGCCAGTTCCAGGGCGACGTCCATCAGACGGTCCGGATCGACCACGCGCGAGGCCAGACCCATTTCGACGCACTCGTCCGCCGAAAGCGTGCGCCCCGTGAAGATCAGCTCGGCCGCCTTCGACCAGCCGATCAGCCGCGGCAGGAACCAGGTTCCACCACTCTCTGGAACAATGCCGCGCTTGGTGAAGGCCGCCGCCATCTTGGCGTCCCGGGCCATCAGCCGGATGTCGCAGCCAAGGGCCGTATCCATGCCATAACCGGCTGCGGAACCATTCAGGGCGCAGATCGTGGGCTTGCCCATGTTGAACATGACGGTGGGCGGGGTGTTGCGCAGGTCGAGGTTGGTGGCCGTGGCGGCGCTGGAGCCGACGCCCTGGCCGCCCCCGGTCGCCTCCGAAAGATCCAGCCCCGCGCAGAACGCCCTGCCCGTCCCAGTGAGGATCACCGCCCGCACCGCCGGATCCGCCTCTGCGGCAAGGAGGTGCTGGGTCAGCTGGTTCAGCATCGGCCCCGAGATGGTGTTCATCCGTGCCGGCCGGTTGAGGGTGATGACGGCGGTGGCGCCGTTCACGTCGTAGA
>DASXGQ010000246.1:0-20960 GCA_036488995.1 Caulobacteraceae bacterium | reverse complement strand
CCGGCATGGGCGACGACGGTCGACCGCTGGTGACCAAGACCAGCTTCCGTTTCCTGCAGACGCTCTACAACCTGGGTCCAGCGCCGGAGCCCAACCTGACTATCTGGTATTCGCCGAGGTTGCCCAAGACGTTCCGGCGCTTCGCCGCCAAGGTCGCCATCGACACCAGTTCGTTGCAGTTCGAGAGCGACGAGACGATGCGCCGGACCTGGGGCGACGACGGCGCGATCGCCTGCTGCGTCTCGCCCATGCTGATGGGAAAGCAGATGCAGTTCTTCGGCGCCCGCGCCAATCTCGCAAAGTGTCTGCTCTATGCGATCAATGGCGGGCGGGACGAGATCAGCGGCGACCAGGTCGGTCCGGCGTTTCCGGCGGTCCAGGGCGAGTATCTCGACTTCGACGACGTCCTTGGGAAGTTCGAGCGGATGATGGACTGGCTGGCCGGCGTCTACGTCGGCGCGATGAACGCCATCCACTACATGCACGACAAGTACGCTTATGAGCGCCTGGAGATGGCGCTGCACGACTACGCGCCGTTCAGGACCATGGCGTTTGGCATGGCCGGCATGTCGGTGGTCGCCGACAGCCTGTCGGCGATCAAGCATGCCAAAGTGAAAGTCGTGCGGAACGACACCGGTCTGATCGTCGACTACCAGACCGAAGGCGACTTCCCGATGTTCGGCAACAACGACAACCGGGTCGACCACCTGGCGTCCTGGTTGATCTCGACCTTCATGAAAAAGCTGCGCGAGTACCCGACCTACCGTCACGCCACCCATACGCAGTCAGTGCTGACGATTACCTCCAACGTCGTCTACGGAAAGGCGACGGGCAATACGCCGGACGGACGGCGCGCGGGCGAGCCGTTCGCACCGGGCGCCAATCCAATGCACGGGCGCGACAGCCACGGCATCCACGCCTCCGCAGCCTCGGTCGCCAAGATCCCCTACCGCGACGCGGCCGATGGGATCTCGCTCACCTCGACCATCGTCCCGTCCGGCCTCGGCCACACCCAGGATGAGCGGATCACGAATATGACTGGCATCCTGGACGCCTTCTTCGGATCGACCGGCTACCACATGAACGTGAACGTCCTGAACCGCGAGACGCTGGTGGACGCCATGGACCACCCCGAGAAGTACCCGACCCTGACGATCCGGGTCTCCGGCTACGCCGTGAACTTCGTGCGGCTCACCCGCGAGCAGCAGCTCGACGTCATCAGCCGCACCTTCCACGGAGAAGCGGCATGACGACGGTCGCGCCGGAGAAGCCGCCGCCCCTCGAGGCGAAGAGCCCCTTCGAAATGCGAATTCGGCTGGGCGAGGGAATGGCCGAGACCGACGTGCGCTCGGCCGTGGCGAGCGGGGACCTCGGCTTCCTCCACTCGTTCACGACGGGCTCGGCGGTCGATGGACCCGGCGTGCGGCTCGTCGCCTGGACCACCGGCTGCATGTTCCGCTGCCGCTTCTGCCACAACCCGGACACATGGACGCTGACCAACGGAATGCCGGTCTCGATCGATCGAGCGACCGAGGAGATGCGCAAGTACGCCAACGGCCTGAAGGTCATGGGCGGCGGGTTCACCCTGTCAGGCGGCGAGCCGCTCGCACAACATCGGTTCGCCGCGAAGCTGTTCCGCGCGGCGAAAGAGCTGGAGGTCCATACCGCGCTCGAGACCAATGGCTTCAATGGCGCGAGGCTCTCCGACGACGAAGTTCGTCTGATCGATCTCGTCATCCTCGACTTGAAGGGCTTCACGTCGACTCAGCATCAGAAGGTCTGCGGGCAACATGACAACGAGCCAGTGCTCGACTTCGCCCAGCGCCTGGCGGCCCTGAGGCGCCCGATGTGGGTGCGTTACGTCCTCGTTCCCGGCCTCACGGACCTGCGCGACGAGATGGAGGGGCTTGCCGACTTCGCCGCGGACCTTGGCGTGGTCGAACGTGTGGAGATCCTGCCGTTCCACCAGATGGGGCGGTACAAATGGGAGAACCTCAAGCTCGACTACACTCTCGAGGACGTCGAGCCGCCCAAGCCGGCGAGCGTGTCCGAGGCGATTAACGTCTTTCGCGACCGAGGGCTGGACGCGCGTTAGCGCCCGGTCTGGTGCGCCTCATCAACGCCCAAGGGTCGTCAACAGTCCGATCTCGGAGAGGGTGGTTCCCAGAGACTGCGCCACGCTGGGCGTCATCATCGCGCGCGCAGCGGCCAACGGCCGGGCGTTCGCCAGGGCGGTCGCGGCGTCGGCGGCGGCGACGCCCGCATGCATCAGGGTGCTGGTGTCGCGGTAGCAGGACATGATGCACGCCGTGCAGTGAGCACGATCGTCAGGGATGTGACCAAAGTCGAACACCGAGCCCGCCGGCGCGTGCCAGGCCTCGCAGCGCCAGACGTCGAGCCGCCAATCCATGTAGAAGTACTTGAAGCCGCCCACGCACGGGAAGTGCTCCGGATCGCCGTGGATGTGGCGCTGGATGTCGCGGATCGAGGCGGCTGGGTTGAGCACGCGGAACCGGTGCTTGAGCTTCAGGATCGCCTCGAGCGCGGCGTTCAGTTCATCGTCGGTGAAGTCGATGATCGCCGAACTTTCGTCGTAGACTAGGGAGCTCGAGCCGAATGGCTGCTGGCGCGGGTAGGAGAAGGTCACGGCCTCGAAGCCCATCCCTCGCAAGGTAGCCGGGAGGGCCTCGAAATCGACCAGCTTGGAGACCGTCACCGACGCCATGACGGGCACGCCGCGCTCCTTCATGCGGGCGATCCCCCGCTCCATGCGCTGCGAGAGGTTGCGCATGCCGCGGTTCTGGTCGTGCTTGGCCAGGTCGTCGCTGTCGAGCGAGACCAGAAGGTTGTGGAGCCCCGCGTCGGCTAACGCGTCCGCCCGTTCCGGCAGCTTCCATCCGTTGGTGATCAGGCTGGGCTTGATCCCGGCGCGGCGCGTGGCGTCGACCATCGCGATGATCTGCGGATGCAGCAGGGGCTCGCCCCCCTGGAAGTTGAGGTAGCGGATTCCGCGGCGGAAGATGATCGGCAGGGCTCGCTCGAAAGCGTCCGCATCGGCGAACTTGCGCGGCTTGCGCTTCATCTTGCTGCGGGCGAAGCCGCAGAAATCACAATCAGCGTTGCAGAAGTCGGTGACTGAAAAATCCAGGACAGCGGGGATGAACCGCGCACCCGGACGAGCCGTGGCGCTCTCTGACCGCACGTCCATACCCTGACACCCGCCTGCGATCGCTCAGGCCATCCAGGATGGGGAGGGCACATCACCGCCCCTATCAGGTAAGCACCTGAGCAATTGGACGAAAAACACCCAAGGCCACCGTGCGGTTCCGGTCGCCAACCGGGCGTGGATCAGGGCCCGTCGATCGGCGCGCGGATCCGGCAGACAAGGCCCGTCGGGGCGTAATCCAACTCAGCAGGCCCTCCGAGCTCGCCCTCGAGCACCCGACCCAGCAGCCGAGATCCGAAACCCTTTTGCTCGGGGGGTGCGACCGGCGGACCGCCGGATTCGCGCCATTCGAGCTTGATCGCGCCATCGGCGCAGCCCCAGCTCACGGCCACTTGTCCCGTGGGACTGGAGAGAGCGCCATATTTGATGGCGTTGGTGGCAAGTTCGTGCAGGGCCATCGAGAGGGCGATTGCCGACTTCGGCGCGATCGTGACGGTCGGTCCGGAAAAGCCGAACGCGCCATATTCGCTGTAGGGCTTGGTCGCCTCCTTCGCGAGCGCACCCATCTCGGCTCCGACCCACCTTTGACGGGTCAGGACGTCGTGGGCCGCCGCGAGCGCAAAGATCCGCCCTTCGATCGCTTGTGCGAGCTCGGGAGACGCCTTCTGCTCGCGCAGGGTCTGGCGCACGAGGGCCTGCACAATCGCCAGGGCGTTTTTGACCCTGTGGTTGAGCTCGTTGATCAGCAGGCGCTGCTGGTTCTCGGCGGCGCGCACTTCGGTCACGTCCGTCGCGATCCCGACATGGCCGCAGAAGCGGCCCATGCGATCGAAGCGTGGGCGACCGTAGAGCTGTATGATCCTAAGGCCGCCGTCGGGCCGCCGAAACCGGCCCTCGTACTGGACCGGAGCGGCGTTCTCGCGTGCGTGCGCCCGGACAACATCCAGGCGCATCCGATCGTCTGGGTCGATCGAGTCCATCCAGCCCAATCCGAGCAGGTCCGCCCGCGGTCGCCCAAGCGCCTCCGCCATGGACTCGTTGATGAAGACCAGCTGCCCATCCTTCCGCGTCAGCCAGGCTGGTGCGGGCAGGTCGTTCGCCACCTCGCGATGGTGCGACTGGCTTGCCGCAAGTCTTCGCTCGGCGGCGCGGACCCGGGTTATGTCGCGCCAAACGACCCCCACGCCTCCGGCCAGCGGGAAGGCTCTGACCAGAAGCAGCTTGGTGCGGGCATTGGCCTGGAAGTCGACTTCCGCCTCCTCCGGTTTTCCGTTGCGGGCGACGCGCCGGCCGAGTTCGGCGGCGGCGCTGTCGCTTGAGAAACCGGCGATGCTCGAGAGCCTTTGGCCCAGCAGCTCGCTGCGCCGACGGCCAAGCAACGCCTCGGCGCCTGGATTGCAGTCGGTGATCCCCCAGTCGGGGTCCACGCTGATGAAGCCGTCGCAGACGCCCTCGACGATCTCGCGCGCCCGCGGGCTGGAGAGCGGGAGTTCGGCGGGTTCGGAGACGTCAGCATAGGTCATGCGGGCTCACCGTATCCATACGCTCGCGCGCCGAGCGCCCGGCGAGCCTCCTCAAATGCGATGCGACCTCAATTGGGAAAAACCCCGAGCCCGCGCTAAACCGGACAAAGTCGGCGCGTGCGCGCCGCGCGACGTCCGGCTCGCCACGCCGGGATGCGACGACGGCAGGTGCGGCTGTCCCATTCTCAGATTTCAGAACGGGCTCACCCCCGCTCCATTCAAACAGGCTTCGGTTGGAGAAGGTCGGGGTATTCCCAACAGGAACTAGTGATATCAAAAAGGGGTATCTACGAAATGCCCGACAAATGACTAAACGAGATCCTGCTTGATCGGCCGGCCGATGGCATAACCCTCGAATCGGGGAACAAGACCATGAATCAATTGAATCAACTGGTTCTTTCGATTTCAAAAATCTCTCTGTTCCGTGGCGACCTCGATCGTCATTTGATCCGCGCTGCGATGGTTTTCGAGTTCTTCGTCTTCTGCATCCAGAAGTGGAACGCATACACGAGCGAGATGCTGGTTCCATTGATCAGTCATAGCCCCATCGTATTTTGGCTAGAGCCGGCCTTTGGTGTTCGCGGAGCGGGTTTCTTCCTCGGGACGAGCGAACTGACCTTCGGTTCACTTATTTTCCTGGGTTACTGGAGTCCGAGGCTTGGCATCCTGGGGGCGCTTGGATCGCTCGTGACCTTCACAGGCACGGCGAGCATCATTCTGTTCCTGCCCGGCGCCTGGGCGCAGCAGGCGGGAGGGTTTCCAATCATGACCCTGCCGCTCGGCTTCCTGATGAAGGACATCCTGTTCCTTGCCGCTTCATTCTATCTGCTCAAGCAGGACCTGACGCGCGCGGCGCTGGCGACTGCATAGTATCGAGAGCCGCCGTTCCGGGGCGCCGCCCCGTCATTTCGGCAGGCCGGCTTCGGCCAGGCCCTTTGCGTATGTCTTCGCCATGGTCTCCAGCGGCACCGGGATTCTGGCGAAAAAGCTGGAGATTCTGAGATCCGGCTCGATCTGCAGCAGCTCCTGAACCATCTCGCGCGCGCGGTCCTGTCGCCCAAGCTTGACGAGGGATACGGCCGCCACGCGCAGCGCAACCGCGAAGCGGCGATTCTGCGCGAGCGCGCGCTCGGCCCAGTCGAGCGCGGTGGCGTAGTCCTCGTCGATCACAGCGGTGATGGCCATGACGCCCGACATCAGCCAGCCGCGCGGATCGCGCGGATTGAGCCGCTGAGCGCGCGCGACCATCTCGCGGCCTTTCGCCGTGTGGCCGCACATCGCCTCGATCCACCCGGCGAGGGTCAGCGCCATGGCTGAGTTCGGATTCATCTGCAGGGACCGGTCGAACAGGTCCCGCGCTCTTTCGCGCTCAGTCGAGGCCATGTTCCAGATGGCGAAGGCCGCCATCCACAGCACCTGCGCATCGTTGGGCGCGAGCTCGACGGCCCGCCAGGCGGAGGCGACCCCCTCATCGCGCTTCGCCTTGTCCTGCTCGGCCCATCCCTGGAAATGGCATTGCGCCCGACAGTAGGCCGACGCCGCTATCGCTGACGCATAAGCCGGTTCAACCGCCAACGCCTGCTCGAGGCAGGTCATGGCCGCGTCCATCCCAGCCGCTGTGAACTCGGACATGTGCGCATTGGCGCGCAAGAGAAAGTCGTACGCGTCGAGCCTGGGCGGCGGCGCGCGCTTCAGCCGTCCGATCTCGGCGACCTCGAGCGTCGGCTCGATGACTGCGGCGACGCTTTCCGCAACCCGATCCTGCAGCGCGAACACGTCCGAGGGATCCCCGTCGAACCGCTCGGCCCAGAGGTGCGCTCCAGAATTGGCGTCGACCAGCTGGCTGGTGATGCGAAGCCGGTCCTGGCTCCGGCGGACGCCGCCTTCGAGCACATAGCCCACGCCGAGCTCTCGCCCGATCTGGCGCACGTCGACGGACTTGCCCTTGTAGGCGAACGACGAGTTGCGGGCGATCACGAACAGTCCGCTGCTGCGGGAAAGCGCGGTGATGATCTCCTCAGCAATCCCGTCAGCGAAATAATCCTGCTCCGCATCGCCGCCGAAATTGGCGAACGGCAGGACCGCGACAGACGGCGCCCGGGCGGCGGCGCGCCAGGGGAGGGCTGATTGGGCGGCTGGCTCCTGCGGGGGGCCGGGCTCAGGCTCAGCGACAGCACGCACGGCGGCCAGGAACCGGACACCCTTGCGAGGCAGGGTCCGGATCAGGCGCTGCTCTGCGCCAGTGTCGCCGATGGCGACACGCGCCGCGTTCAAGCGACTGCTGATCGTCGCCTCCGAGACGATTCGGCCGCGCCAGACGGCCTCCAGCATGTCGTCACGGCTGACGACACGATCACAGGCCTCGACGAGGAAGGTCAAGAGATCGAAGACCTGCGGTTCGATCGGGATGAGCTCTCCCGTCTTGCGCAGTTCGCGCCGAGCGGTGTCGAGGGTGAAGGTGTCGAACTGATAGATCACGAAGCCGCCGTTGCTCTGGCCGCCGGAGCCTAGCATCGCATGGCTTCGGCCAAAATCAGGGTGATCTGAAGACGGCCTGAAGGGCGTCTCAAAGCGCGACGGTGCGGCCCGTGTCAGGTTCGCGGTCATCGAGATTGCAGCGAGACAATGCCATGCAGAATGAGTTCATCAACCACGACCGCCGCCGCCTGCTCGGGGTCGCCGCCGCGAGCGTCGCCGCAGCCCAGCTTGGTCTCGGCGCGCGCGCTCTGGCGGCGCCGCTATCGGGCGCCGGCGAATTCCCTACGCCGCTGAAGCAGATCAACGCCGGCCTGCTCAACGTCGGCTACGCGGAGGTCGGCAGGCCGGACGCGCCGGCCGTCATCCTCCTGCACGGCTGGCCCTACGACATCCACAGCTATGTCGAAGTCTCTGCGCGGCTCGCCGCGGCGGGCTACCGGGTGATCGTCCCGTATCTGCGCGGCTATGGCGCCACCCACTTCCTGTCGGAGAGCACCGTGCGCAACGGCCAGCAGTCGGTCTTCGCCCTGGACGTCATCGCCCTGATGGACGCGCTTTCCATCCGCCAGGCGATCTTCGGCGGGTTCGATTGGGGCGCGCGTACTGCGGACATCATCGCCGCGCTTTGGCCGGAGCGGTGCAAGGCCCTGGTCTCAGTCAGCGGCTACCTCATCGGCAGTCAGGAGGCCAACAAGACGCCGCTGCCGCCTCAGGCCGAACTGGCCTGGTGGTACCAGTTCTATTTCGCCACCAGCCGCGGCCGCGCCGGCTACGACAAATACCGCAGGCAGTTCGCCAGGCTGATCTGGAAGACCGCCTCGCCGCAGTGGAATTTCGATGACGCCACGTTCGAGCGCAGCGCTCAGGCCTTCGATAATCCCGACCACGTCAACATCACGATCAGCAACTACCGCTGGCGGCTCGGCCTGGCTGACGGCGAGCGCCAGTACGACACGCTCGAACAACAGCTCTCGCACGCTCCGGTCATCCGTGTGCCGACCATCACCATGGAGGGCGACGCGAATGGGGCGCCACATCCCGAACCGGCCGCCTATGCGAAGCAGTTCGTCGGGAAGTACGCACACCGCCTGATCGGCGGCGGCGTCGGCCACAACCTGCCGCAGGAGGCGCCGCGCGACTTCGCCCAGGCGATCATCGACGCGGCCGCGCTCTGAGCGTCACGTCGGAGGGAGTCCAGTCCAGGGCCTCCGCGGGCGCCGCTCGGGCAGCGGCGCCCGAACGCGCGGGCGCGAGGGGCTAGACCCGCACCATGCGCTTGCCGCGGTTGTCGCCGTGCAGAAGGCCGATCAGAGCCGCTGGCAGGTTCTCGAAACCCTCGACGATGTCTTCGTGGACCTTCAGCTGGCCGGACGCGACCCAGCTCTGCAGATCGGCGAGCGCCTTGTCGTTCTGGTCGGCAAAATCCATGACGACGAAACCGCGCAGCGTCAGGCGCTTGGTGACGATGAGCCCCGGCACCCCGCGGGGCCCGTGCGGCGGGGCTGCCCCGTCATAGACCGAGACAGCGCCGCAGCAGGCGATGCGCCCATGGTTCTTCATGGCGAACAGGCACGCCTCGAAGATGTCGCCGCCGGTATTGTCGAAATAGACGTCGATCCCATCCGGGCACGCCGCCCGAAGCTGTCGTTTGAACTCAGGGCTTCGGTAGTCGACCGCCGCATCGAACCCGAGCTCGCCGGTGAGCCACGCGCCCTTCGCCTCGCCGCCGGCGACGCCAACCACGCGGCAACCCTTGATCCTGGCGATCTGCCCCACGATCGAGCCCACCGATCCGGCGGCGGCCGAGACGACAACGGTGTCGCCCGGCCTGGGCTGCCCGCACTCGAGGAGGCCGAAATAGGCCGTGAGGCCCGCGACCCCATAGACACTCAGCAGGTGCGTCTCGGGCCTGAGGTTCGGGAGCTTGCGAAGACGTCCAGCCGGGAGCGCGGCGTATTCCTGCCAGCCGGTGTCTGCGAACACCAGGTCGCCGGGCTTCAGGTGGTCGACATTCGACGCCACCACTTCTGAAATCCCGCCCCCCGCCATCACCTGGCCGCCTTCCAGCGCGGAACGATAGGTCGCGCCTTGCATCCAGGCCCGGTTGGCGGCGTCGAGCGAGATGTAGCGGGTCTTCACCAGCACCTCGCCCTCGCGCGCCGTCGGCCGCTCGCCGGTCCTGAGCGAGAAGTGCTCCGCCGCGAGCCGCTCGGCGCCCGGCAGCCGCTCCAGCACGATCTGACGATTGGTCATGGCGTCTTCCTCCCTGAACGACGGGCCACGGATCTTTGTCCGCATCAGATAGTACGCGTCGTTCCAACGGGCGTCGCCATGCTTGCCGTGGCGACCGCAGCGCCGTCTGGAATCGTCGGTGGGCGAGGGAGGTGCTACCTCTCTCCCATTGGCTAGGACAGGCGATGGAGCCTCGCGGTCTTGTTACGGTGAGCGACCCGGCTCCAGACACGGCGCAGCGCGAAGAGTTCCGCTTCGGCGAGTTCCGGCTGGACGCCAGACGGCGCACGCTCGAAAAGCGCGGACTGCCGATCCGCATCGGAGCGCGGGCTTTCGACATCCTCCACGTCTTGGTGGAGTCGGCGCCCGAGATCGTCGACCAACGGACGCTCATGGCCCGGGTGTGGCCGCATGCGAACGTCGGCGAGACCAGCCTGCGCACTCACATGGCTGGAGTTCGGAAGGCTCTGGGCGAGGGCGCAGGGTCGCAGGACAGCATGATCGTCACGGTAGCGGGCCGCGGCTACGGCTTCACCGGAGCGGTCGCCAAAGTCTCCTCAGATCGCCGGGAGTCCCGGGAGCCGCCCGCGAACGTCTTCCCGACCACGCTCCCAAAGACCCGACGGCTGATTATCGGGCGCAAGGGCGAGATCGAAACCGTCAAGTCGATGCTGCTGGAGGATCGCTTCGTCTCGATCGTCGGTCCCGGCGGGATCGGAAAGACGACCCTCGCCGTGGCGGCGGCCGGCGCGTTGTGCGACGCCCTGGACGCCACGGCGGTGTTCGTCGATCTCGGCCCGGTCAGGTCGCCCTCGCAAGTCTTAGAAGCGGTGCTGGCTGCTCTGGGCCTTCCCGAAGGGTCGCCCGAACCTCGCGGCGCGATCCTCGCCGGGCTCAGTCGGCGTGCGGCCCTGCTGGTGCTGGACTGTTGCGAGCACGTCATCGGACCGGCGGCCGAGCTGGCCGAAGAGGTGTTTCGCGACCTCGATCATGTGCGCGTTCTGACCACGAGCCGGGAGTCTCTGCGGGTCGAAGGCGAACGCGTCTACCGACTGTTCCCTATGGAGACCCCGCCGGATGAACTCTCGCTCGACCGGGACAACCTGCTGAACTACGCCGCGGTCGAACTATTCTTGAATCGGGCCGCCGCCAGCGGCCACCACATAGAGATCTCTGAGGACGCCCTGCGCCTGGTCACAGGGATTTGTCGCAAGCTCGATGGCATAGCCCTCGCGCTCGAACTCGTGGCCAGCCGCGTTGGCGTGTACGGCATCCAAGAAGTCGCAGAGATGGTCGATGGGCACTTCCACCTTCAGTGGCAGCACCGGCGAACCGCTGTGCCCCGACACCAGACGCTCGAGGCTACGCTCAGGTGGAGTTACGATCTCCTGCCTGACAAAGAAAAATGGGTGTTACGCCGCCTTGCTGTCTTCGCGGCCGAATTCACCTTGGAAGACGCTCAGGCCGTGGCTTCATCTGACGCGTTGCAGCCAGTGGACGTGCCGGAGGCCATGGCCGGCCTTGTCGCCAGATCACTCCTCAATGTGAAAATCAGCAACGGCGCGACCCGTTATCGTCTGCTCGACACCACCCGAGCCTACGCGCAAAGCCGCCTCAAGCAGGCGGAGGAATGCGAGAGCGCCGAGCGCAGCCATGCTGAACATTTGCGCGCGGTGTTGGAAGGGCTAGCGCCGGGCGGCGCCGGCTGGTCCGGTGCGGCCCGCGACCCCAAAGAGCTTCTTGCCGATGTGCGGGCTGCGCTGACGTGGAGCTTCGCCGATCCCGCCCATCGGGACATCAGCGTGCCGCTGGCGTCCGCCTCGTCCCGTCTGTTCGTGCGGCTCGCTCTGTATCGCGACGCCTATGCCTGGACCAAGCTCGCGCTCGACAGCTTCGATGCGGACGTGCATGCACCGACGCTGAAGCTGGAGCTGTCCTCCGCCTGCGGTTTCGCCAGTTCGCGCGCGGGCGATGGCGTGGAGGGGCGATCGGTCTTCGAGCAGGGCCTCGCTCTCGCCGAGCAACTCGGGGACGCGACCCGCCAGCTGCACTTCCTCTCGGGCCTGATCACACTGGTCCACCGCATGGGCAGTCTGACCGAGTCTGTCGCTTACGCAGTGCGCTACCATGATGTGGCCGAACACTTCGACGACCCCTCAGCGCGCGCGGACGCCCACGGCCTGCTCGGCACGTGCCTGCACCTTGCGGGCCGACATCAAGAGGCGAGGGGGCATCTCCAGGCCGGTCTCGTCGTCGCGCAGCCGAACCGTCTTGGCGCGCACATCCTGGGTTCGGACGCGCGCGTCCGAACCTTGACCGTCAGGGCGCGCGACCTATGGATCTCGGGAGCGCCGGAAGCCGGCCTGGACACGGCGCGTGACGCCATAACCGACGCCGCCAGCCTCGGCCATCCGCTCACCCTGTGCGTCGGCCTGTTCTGGAGCACTCCCGTCTTTCTCTGGTCCGGCGAACTCGAGACCGCCGCCGAGAACGCTCGGCGCCTCGGTTACGAAGCCGATCGTCTGGCGATCCCGATTTATCAGCACGTCGCGCGCGCGCTCGTCGGAGACCTGGCGACGCGCGGCCCCCACCCCGAGGAGGGGGTGGCGATCCTCGAGGAGGTCGTGCCGATCCTCGACGCCAACGCCTACAAGATACCCGTTATGTGGTTCCTCACCTCCCTGGCGGAGGGGCAGCTGAAAATGGGTCGGCTAGGGGCCGCCCGCGACACGATCGAGACGTCGCTTGCGCGGCTCGAACAGAGCGGGGAGGGCTTCTATCTTCCTGAACTGCTTCGCCTGAAGGGCGAGGTGCTCGCCGCCGGCCAAAGCCCGGACTTCGATGGCGCGGAGCAGGCGATGGAGCGGGCGATGACGGTTGCCGCGCAGCAGACCGCAACTGCCTGGCGGCTCCGCGCCGCGATTAGCCTGGCGAAGGTGGGGATGCGCCGGCCCGGCAAGCGGCATGCGATCAGCGACCTCCTGGACCCGATCCTTCGCCTCTACCATCCCGGATCCGAAACCCTGGACCTGGCGCTCGCCCGCGAGGTGCTCAGGACCGAAACCCAGCAGGCGCTCTAGGCGCCCCAGGTGCGCCCCGCGGGCCACCGCTCACGGTATTCGGCGACGGCGGCCTCCATGGCCACGAAGGTCGCGCCGGAGTCCCTGAGCTGACCGATGAGCGCCTCCAGCATCAGCATCCGATGGCCACGGCCGATCACATGCGGGTGGAAGGTGTAGGTGAGCACCCCCCAATCCAGATGGGCGGCCATGTAGCGGAAGTCGCCGAGCCAGTTCTCGCCCACGAGGCGGGCGTTCATGAGCCCGGGCAGAAGCCCGGTGGCGCTGCGTGAGTACTCGAATACCGGATAGTCATCGAGCGACCAGCTGATCGGCATCTCCACCAGCGGGCTGTCCGGCCCGAACCTCAGGGGCTGCTCGAGCTCGGCCACGTCCCCGACCCGCGCCTGGTAGGGCAGGTAGTCGTCGCCCATCAGGCTGGAATCATAAAGGAAGCCCTGCTCGAGCAGGAGGTCGATCGACCATGGGCTGAGGTCCCAGGCGGGGGAGCGGTAGCCACGCGCGCGGCGCCCGGTGATCGCCTCGATGGCGGCGTTGCCGCGCTCGAGCTCGGCCGCCTCCTCCTCGCGGGTGAGCGAGGCGGGGACCCGGTGGGTCCAGCCATGGTGCCCGATCTCGTGGCCGGCCCGGACGACCGCCCGGCAGGCGTCCGGATAGCTCTCGATGGTGTGGCCGGGGATGAACCAGGTGCTGCGGATCGAATGGCGCTCCAGCAGCTCGAGAATGCGCGGTGCGCCGACCACCCCAAAGTCGCCGCGCGAGAGCATGGTCGGGGTGGTCTGCCCGCGCGCGATGGCGGAGGAGGTGTTGTCGTAGTCGAAGGTCAGGCAGACCAGATGTCGGGCCATCGCGCCCCTCCCCAGGCTACAGACCTCACCCCGCCGTCGAAGCCCCGTCAACGGCGTCCGCGCCCGCGGACGGTCGACCCACGAGCAGAGCGATCAGGACAGCGGCGTTCAGAATGAAGAACCGGGCGGCTGAGTCGGAACCGCTCCATGACTTCGACTGCCACATCAGGAACCATTCGCCGCCCACGGCGATGAAACCTGCGCCGTAGAGGAGCATCGCGAGGGTTAGCCCCGCGACCGACAGGTCGAGGGCCCGATCAAAACCGCTCTGGCTGCGCGCCTGGCGGAACAACGCCGCAGCGCCGAGCGTGAGCAGCCCGGCGCTTAGGACCTCCGCTGTGATGATCGCCAGGTAGACGAGCTGCTGCACAGGCGCCGAATGGATCGCCCGCCACCGTTGGGTCGAGTCGGGGAAGATGCTGTCCATCCCCATGACGTGCTGAACAAAGGCCCAGTTGTCGCCGTAGTCGACGATGTTGTTGAAAGCGACGAGCGCCAAGAGCAGCGCCATGGCCGCCACCAGGCTCGCCTTGCAGAGGCGTATCACCATCGAAGTCTCCGCCGCCGAGCGGCGCTCTGGATAGCATCACGAGCGTAGTAACGCTTCGGCGGACGCCCGCAAGTTGGGGACAGGAGCAATGTTCGCCTGGCTCTCGCGGCGTTCGAACGCCTCACACGCCGGCGTGGGATGCGGCTGCCTCCGCAGCGGAGAGCAGCGTCAGGATCTGGCTCGCCATGTGGGCGAGGTCGACCCCCTCGGCGCTCTTCTTGCCCTCGCGATAGCGCGCGTAGACGCCCTGCAGGATGCAAGCTGACTTCCAGTGGTTGAACGCGCGGTAGTAGGCGAGGTTGGCGAGGTTGCGGCCCGAGTGTTCGGCATAGCGATCGGCGAGCTCTGCGCGGGTGGGGAAGCCCGGCGGCGCCGTCGCGGAGGCGGGGTCGGGGAGGGCCCCATCCGCCGGATCGGGAAACCGGTTCAGCGCATAGGCCAGATCCGCCAGCGGATCGCCCAGGGTCGAAATCTCCCAATCCAGCACTGCCGCCACCGCGCCTTCGCGCGAGAGGCAATTGTGGAGACCGTAGTCGCCATGGACGATCCGCGCCGGCTCCTGGATCGGCAGGTGTTCGATAAAGCGCTGTTGCAGCTGGTGGACCCGTGCATCATCCAGCTGCGCCGGCCCGGCAGACGCCGTCCATGACTTGTGCCAGGTGGAGAGCTGGCGCCCCACATAACTGTCACGCTTGCCCAGCGAGCCCAGCCCCACGGCTTCGGGATCGATCGCGTGCAGATCGGCCAGGACGTCCACGAACGAAAAGCCGAGGCTGCGCCGGTCCTTTTCGGGGACAAAGGCCTGCGTGTCGGCGGCGCTGTGCAGGGGCCGGCCTTCGACCCATCCCATGACGTAGAACTGGGCCCCGGTCACCGAGATGTCCCCGCAAAAGCCGATCGCCTCCGGCGCCGGGACGGGCGATGGGGCGATCGCGCGGATGACCGCCCACTCCCTTGCCATGTCGTGCGCCTTTGGCAGGAGCTCGCCCAGAGGCGGACGCCGGATCACCGCTCTGCGTCCCCGCGCGTCATCGATGCGCCAGGTGAGGTTGGAGTGGCCCCCCGTGAGCCGCGTCCACTCGAACGGGGGGGCCAGGGGCGTGTTGGCGCCGACCCACGCCTCCACCGCCGGCACGTCGTAACCCGGGATGGGTCCCAAGACAGCCTCAACCAAGAGAGAGACCTCCTTGCCGATGGCCCGAACCTTACGAGTTGAGCGCCGCTTCCGCCGAACTGGCCAGCCCCTCGTGCAGGGCTTTGGGTGGAAACCTGCCGATCAAAGGCTAAGCTGGTCCGATGAATCACCTATCCGTTGGAAAGCTCGCCCTTGTCGTAGCCGCGCTGTTGAGCTTGCCGTTGGCAAGTTCGGCCGCCGACCGCGCCGAGGCGTCGCTCGACCGTTTTCACGCGTCGTTCGATCAGGAATTGGCCAGCCATCATGTGGTGGGCGGCGCCTACGGCTTCGTGCATCCGGGTGAAGCGCCGACAGAGATCTATTTCGGCCAGGCGCGCCGCGAGTCTGGCCAAAAGATCGACGCCCACACGACTTACAATTGGGCCTTGATCACCAAGACCATGACCGCCATCGCCATCCTGCAATTACGCGATCGTGGGTTACTGTCATTGGACGATCCAGCCGTGCGTTACGTGCCCGAGCTGCGCCAGATCCACGACACCTTCGGGCCGGTGGATGCGATCACCATCCGCGACCTGCTCAATCACAGCGCCGGCTTCCGCAATCCGACCTGGCCCTGGGATTGCGACGCCACGCCGAAATGCGATTGGCAGCCCTTCGAGCCTACGCGCTGGAGCCAGGTCGAAGCGATGCTGCCCTATACTGACGTCGCCTTCAAACCTGGCTCGCGCTGGAGTTATTCAAACCTGGGTTATGTGTTTCTTGGTCAGATCATCGAACGCCTGACTGGCGACGACTTCGAAGCGTACATCACAAAGAATATTTTGATGCCCCTGGGCATGACCTCCAGCTATTTCGATAAAGCTCCCTATTTCATGCAATCCGACGTCTCAGGCAGTTATCTGCGCGCAGGCGACACGATCACGCCCCAGCCGCTCGACTTTGATACGGGCATCACCGTTTCCAATAGCGGCCTGAAGGCGCCGATCTCGGATATGCTGAAATACGAACGCTTTCTGATCGGCGACCCGGATAATACATTATATAATGTGGTGTTGAAGCGAAGTTCTCTGGAGGAAGCCTGGAAGGGTACTCTCCCCATCGAGCCCGCGGTCCCTGGAGCGTCAGGTGGAACTGTGCCGGCGATGGGGTTGGGATTCTTCGTGTTCAATGTTGATGGTCATCGCTACATTTATCATGACGGCGACCAGGGCGCCTTCACCGCGGAATTGATGGTTGATCCCGACCGACGCTGCGCCACTCTCATAATGTCCAACACGACCGACACCGGGCAGCCAACAAATACAACTCACTCGGAGTCAAACACCGAGCCTGATCCAGGCACCGACTTACGGGTACGGTTGCGGAATATCGAAATACGATCGGTATTTCCAGCTTGTAGTTGAATTGATCTCCCCGTTATCCAATAAACTCGGCCATGACGGAGTTTTAGGGGAGGTGGCCCGGTCAGCCGAACAGCGTTTTCAATCGAGCCCAAGCACGCGCGCCGCATTGTCGTGCATCCACTTGGCGCGGACGGTGTCGCTCAAGGGCAAGGCTTCGGTCTCACGCACCAGCTGCGAGAGCGGAATCATGCTGGTTCCCCAGCCGCTGGCGAACAGGATCCGATCCTGCAGGACCCGTGTCCCGTAGTAGATCAGCGGCTCATAGCCAGAGCCAGGCGCCAACAGCTGTTTCACCCTTCGGCAGGCGAAGTCGATGTAGAGATTTGGGTGGCGCATGGCGATCGCCATCAGGTCCGAGACCCAAGGCCAGCCGCCAAGGCCCGCGATGATCTTCAGCGTCGGAAATGCGATCGCAATCTCGTCGAGAAAGCGCGGATGGGCATAGTCGTAGGCGCGGTCCGACAACAGGTGGACCCCGACGCTGATCCGCACGGGGATGCCCAGCTCGGCGGACTTGGCCAGAAACGGCAGGTAGACCGGGTCGTTGATGGCGCGCCGCTCGCGGTAGGACGCGATCTCGAATCCCCTGCAGCCCAGCGCCTTGACGCCGTGCTCGAGCCTGGCGACGCCGGCCGCGCCTTCGTCGCCCCAGATGCGGAACCAGGGGATCAGCCGGTCCGGATATTCGGCGGCGAGCCTGGCGACGTCCTCGTTGCTGGCGCGACGCCCGGCGTTGCCGACGCAGGCGTGCGAGACCCCAGCCTCATCGAGCATGGCGATGATCTGGGCGTGGCTCATCGCACGCTCCATGTCTCGGTCGCATAGCTTCAGCGCGAGCGCGGTCAGGCCGATCTGCGCCTTGGCGCGGTTGAACTCTTCGAGCGTCATGCCGATCTGCGCCGCCCAACCGGGGGCCATCAGCTGGGCGTAGCCTTCCTTGTCGAAGCCGCGACCCGAGTGGATCAGGCGGATGGTGTCTTCGACCGCCTCCCTGGTCGGAGTGTCACATTCGAAATCGATCACATTCACCGCTTCGCCCTGCTCTTTGCCCAGAAGCAACCACGGTTCGGTCGCCAGTGCGGGCATGTCAACGTCCGGCGAGGGGCGAATGGAGCTGCCTGTCGTGGGGTCACGCTTGCCTGGACGGCGGGGGCGCGCGCAGATGGCGGCTAAGCGTAGGGAGGATGCGCGATGGCGGATTTCGGCGGCGATCTCGAGGCGTTCCGGGCGGACGCCCGCGCCTGGCTGGAGGCGAATTTTCCCCCCGCGTTGAAGACCGAGGCCGGCCGCCGGTCTGGCGGCGCCGACGCCAAACTCTGGCGCGAGCGCATGGCCGAGAAGGGCTGGGGGGCGCCGACCTGGCCGAAGGCCTACGGCGGGGGCGGCCTTTCGCGCGGCGAGGCCCGGGCGCTCGCCGAAGAGATGGCGCGGATCGGCGCCTACAACCCGATCGGCGGGCTGGGCATCCTGAGCATCGGCCCGACCATCCTGGAGCTCGGTACGGAGGAGCAGAAGAGGCGCCACCTGCCCGGCATCGCCCGCGGCGAGAAGGAGTGGTGCCAGGGCTACTCCGAGCCGGGCGCGGGCTCGGACCTCGCGTCCTTGCAGACCAAGTGCGAGGACAAGGGCGACCACTGGCTGGTCAACGGCCAGAAGGTCTGGACCTCGGTCGCCAACCTTGCCGACTGGTGCTTCTGCCTGGTGCGGACCGACCCCGCCGCCAAGAAGCACGAAGGGATCAGCTGCCTTCTGATCGACATGAAGGACCCGGGGGTCGAGACGCGACCGATCCGGCTGATCAACGGCGACAGCCCCTTCTGCGAGACCTTCTTCACCGACGTGAAGGCGCGCAAGGACGACATCGTCGGACCGCTGAACGGCGGCTGGACGATCGCCAAACGGCTCCTGCAGTTCGAGCGCGAGGGCATTGCGACCGGCCTCGGCGCCGGCACGCTGGCCGGCCCGGCCTCCGCAATGGGCGTCGAGGACTACGCCAGGCGCTACATCGGTCTCGACGACCAGGGACGGCTCGCCGACGCCGACTACCGCAGCCGGCTCGTGCAGCACCGGATGGAGAGCCAGGCCTTCCAGATGACCCTTCGCCGGGCGGCGGATGAGGCGAAGTCGAACCAGGGCCCGAGCAACGCCGCCGCGATCATGAAGTACGCGGGCGCGAAGGTCGCGCAGGATCGCGCCGAACTGGTCGTCGAGGCGCTCGGCGCCGAGGGCCTCGGCTGGGAAGGCGAGGGCTTCGAGGACCACGAGTTGGCGCAGGTGCGCGGCTGGCTCCGGACGAAGGCCAACTCGATCGAGGGCGGCAGCTCGGAGATCAATCTGAACGTGGTTTCCAAGCGCGTCCTCGGCCTGCCAGATCCGAAGTAGGGACGCCGGACAGCGCAGCTAAGAACTGCCGATCCCCTGGCAAGCCTTCGGGCCGCATGCCCGATTGCGGATCAGGGTATGTTCTTGTTATGTTCTCGACAATGATCGTCGGGGCATCGATGCAATGGACGGCGCCGCCATTCTCCATGCCGACCTCGACGCCTTTTACGCCTCGGTCGAACAGCTGCTCGACCCATCGCTGCGCGGCAGGCCCATCGCAGTCGGCGGCGGCGTCGTGCTCGCTGCGTCCTATGAGGCGCGTGCGTTCGGGGTGAAGGGCGGAATGCCAGGTCGGCGCGCGCGCGAACTGTGTCCTGAACTCACCTTCGTCGGCGGTCATTTCGCCGAGTACCAACGTCTCGGCGACGCCGCCATCGGCGTGCTGGCCGACTACACGCCAGCCATCGAGCGTATCTCAATCGACGAAGCCTTTGCCGACGTCTCGGGCTGCGAAGCGCTGTTCGGCCCGCCTGCTGAAATCGCCAGGATGGTGCGCGCGCGCGTTCGCGCAGAGCTTGGTCTGCCGATCTCGATTGGCGTCGCCCGCACGAAGCACCTGGCGAAGATCGCTTCACAGGTCGCCAAGCCAGACGGCCTGGTGATCGTCGATCCAAAGGCTGAACTCGAATTCCTGCACCCGCTGCCCGTCGAACTGATGTGGGGCGTGGGACCGGCGACGGCGGCGCGCCTGGCCGCCAATGGCGTCACCACGATCGGGCAATTCGCGGCGCGCGCGCCCCAATCGGTGGAGCGACTGCTGGGCCGCGCCACAGGACGAAAGCTGCGGGCGCTGGCCTGGAATCTCGATCCGCGACCGGTTCGAACGCATCGACGCGCACAGTCGGCCGGCGCGCAATCGGCGCTCGGTCGCAAGCCCGCCGTCGAGCATGTGTACAGGCCGGTTCTGCTGCATCTCGCCGAACGCATCGCAACCCGTCTGCGGGCCAAAGCCAGACCAGGCCGCACAGTGAGCGTGCGGGTGAGGTTTGCCGATCTCAGGTCGGTGTCCCGCGCGATCACTCTGCCGGCGCCCATTTCGTCGACGATAGCTCTTGCGCAAATCGCCACCGATCTGGTGCGGGGCGTTCTGCGCGACCATCCGGACGAAAAGACGATTTCGCTGGTCGCGATCTGCGTGTCGCATCTGGAGGAAGAGGCGGTCCTTCAATTGGAATTGCCCTTCGGCCTGGCGGACGATGGTCAGCGACCCGGCTCGCGAAAAGGCATGGCGCGACTGCGCGCCGATCGCGCCTTGGACGCTATTCGGGAACGCTTCGGTCGAGACGCCGTCGGCTATGGCTCATCGGGGGTCGGCGCGGCGCGCTCGGTTCCGGACGAGTTCAGAAGCCTTGCCGAGAAGGATTTGTAGCGGGCGGCCGCGCAGCCCGGCGCGCATGCTCCCCAGCGCCGTGAAACAATCAATTGATTTTCTGACATGCGTCAGGTATTTCTGACACGTGAAATCGCATGTCGACACCATGACCGAAGGCGACCGGCTCCTGGCGACCCTGGCTGCCTTGGCCAATCCGCACCGGATGCGGGTCGTCGCGGCGCTTGCCGGCGGCGGTCGCAACTATGTCAGCCAGCTGGCGCGCGAGATCGGCATCAGCCGGCCCCTGCTGCACCTGCATCTGCAGAAGCTGGAGGACGCCGGCCTGGTGACCAGCAAGCTGGAGCTGTCTCAGGACGGCAAGGCGCTCAACTACTTCGAAGTGACGCAATTCGCCTTTCACCTCACGCCGGCGGCTGTAGCCGACGCGGCCAAGACACTCAGCGCCAAACTTGAGACCTAGGGGATTCCAATGACTGTAACCCTCTACCTATTGACCCTGTTGCTGCCGTTGGCGACGATCCTGATCGTCTTCGGAATGCGTTACTACGCGCACATCCAGCAGGCGAAGGCGCGGCTGGCCAACGACGACGCCTATCGCCAACTCGCGGAAAGTGCCTCGGCCACTCAGTCGCAGATCGCGACCAGCCTGGCCCCCATGGAGGCTAACTTGACGGACGTGCGCACCCGCATGGCCGCTGTGGAGACCATCCTGAAGGCGGTGGAATAGGGGCCGCCCCAGCCTGGCGTTATGACCCTTATCACCGGTTTCCTAACCTTCGTTCCGCCTCTGACTAACGGTGACTTTCGGGGATCCCGTTTATCCAGCG
>DASXGQ010000212.1:0-1655 GCA_036488995.1 Caulobacteraceae bacterium | reverse complement strand
GTCCTGGGCGGTGAGGCTGGCCCCGTTGCGATTGCACCCGGCCAGGGTCCCAGCCAGAGCCGCGAGCATGGCCGCACCCAGCAGCGCCGTCCTGATCTTCATCGGTCCCGTCTCCCTGACGCCGCTGGAACGCGGGCTCGTCTCTTGCCCGCCGCACGCCGCCCGGCCTGCACAGGTTCCGTCGTGTCTAACGCGACTTGGTTGCGCGCTCAACTCCCGCTCGCCCCGGGCCAGGGCACCGAACTCGGGTTAACGCGGATGACCGGTTGCGGCGGGCGTGATTCCCTGGAGAGCGGTTTGATTCGGAGCCGCTGTCATGGACCTGATGATCGAGAAGCCGCGGCTGCGGCTGTTGTTGGACCACTTCGCGGAGGTCGCCGACCCTCGGGAAGCCTGGCGGGTGGCCCATCCGCTGCCGGAGGTGCTGTTGCTGGTGGTGTGCGGCTCGATCGCCTCGTGCGACGACTTCGACGACATCGCCGCCTGGGGCGAGGCGCACCTGGACTTCCTGCGGCGGTTTCTGCCCTACCACCACGGCGTTCCGGGGCAGCGCTGGCTGAACATCCTGATGAACAGGATCGATCCGGGTCTGTTCTCGGCCTGCTTCATGGCCTGGGCTCGCGAGCTTCGGCCCGACGCCCCCGACCTTGTGGCGCTGGACGGCAAGACCTCACGGCGCAGCCACGACCGGTCGGCGGGTCTGGCGGCGCTGCATCTGGTCTCCGCCTTCGCCACCCGCGAGCGCCTCGTGCTCGGCCAGGAAGCGGTCGCCGACAAGTCCAACGAGATCGAGGCGATCCCCGTCCTGCTCGAGCGGCTTGGCGAGGGCGACGGCCTGAAGGGCGCCCTGGTCACCATCGACGCCGTCGCCTGCAATCCGAAGATCGCCGGCGAGATCATCGACCAGGGGGCCGACTACCTCCTGGCGGTGAAGGCCAACCAGCCCACCCTGCACGGTGAGGTCGAGCGCTTCTTCGCCGATGCGCCCGAACAGGCGCTGGACCGCCATCTCGACCTGGACAAGGGCCACGGCCGCATCGAGGACCGCCGGGTCTTCGTCTCCGCCGACACCAGCTGGATGACCGGCGAGCGCCGCTTCCCCGGCGAGCATCGCTTCCCCAGGCTCGCCGCCATCGCCAAGGTCGAGACCCGCACCGAACTGAACGACCGCTGCCGCTGCGAGACCCGCTTCTTCATCTCCTCAAGGCCTCTCACCGCAAGGGACTGCGCCGAGGCGATCCGCGGCCACTGGCGCATCGAGAATTCACTCCACTGGGTCCTCGATGTCGTCTTCAAGGACGACCTCTCGCGCCTGAGAACCGGCCACGGGGCAAAGAACATGGCTGTCGTCCGACACTTCGCCCTCAACCTCGTGCGAACCGCCAACGACAACCACAGCCTGAAGACCCGACGGAAAATGGCCGGATGGAGCCAGGACTACCTCGCCTCACTCCTACAACCTACCCGCCGTTAACCCGGATTCGTTGCCCTGCGCCCCGGGCGCCGCCGGAAGCGAAGGTTCTTTGGCGTCAGAGCCCAAAAACCACGCGGCGATGTAGGCCGGAACGCGGCGGTTTTGGGCTGCAGCGTCAGAAAACGGGCCGCGCCTCCGGCCAAGCTCTTGTTATCGCCATGAATCGTCAATAATTGAGTTG
>DASXGQ010000200.1:0-10473 GCA_036488995.1 Caulobacteraceae bacterium | reverse complement strand
GGCTTCACGTAATTGGAGATCGAGGCGTGGTTGATCTGGGTGTTCTGGGTCAGCAGGCTGTTGACCACCGAGATGCCAACGCTCGAGCCGATATTGCGCGTGAGGCTGTAGATGCCGGCGCCCTCTGCGCGATCCGTCGGCGAGAGGGTTGAGAGGGTCGCCACGCTCAGGGGCACGAACAGGAAGCCGAGGCCGATGCCCTGGACGATCCCCACGACGACGATGGTCGAGGTCGCGACCGCCGGCGTCCAATGGGTCATCAGATAGAAAGTCCAGCCCGTGATGATCAGGCCGACGCCCAGCAGCAGGCGGGTGTCGAGGCGTCCGACCAGGCGTCCAACCACCATCATCGCGCCCATGGTTCCTATGCCCCGCGGACCCATCACCAGGCCCGCCGTGACGATCGGATAGCCCATCAGCTCCTGCAGGAAGGGCGGCTGCAGAGCCAGCGAGGCGTAGTAGGTCAGGCCCACGATCGCGGCGAAGATGACGCCGGCCGTGAAATTCCGATCGCGGAACAGGGAGGGTCGAACGAAGGGCGTCTTCGTCGTGAAGGTATGCACGAGGAAGAGGTAGAAGGCCGAGACGGCGACGATCGTCTCGATGACGATCTCTTTCGATCCGAACCAGTCGAGCTGCTCGCCTCGGTCGAGCATGATCTGAAAAGCGGCGATGGCGATGCTGAGCATGGCGAAACCGAAGCCATCCAGCTTCGCGGCCGTGTTGCGCGGGGTCTCGGAGAGAAAGGTCGTCACCCCGAGGAAGGCGAGAATGCCGATCGGAAGATTGATGTAGAAGACGAAGCGCCAGTTGTAGGCGGAGGTCAGCCAGCCGCCGAGCACCGGTCCCAGCACCGGTCCGGCCATCACGGCCATGCCCCACAGGGCCATGGCCGAACCCTGCCGTTCCCGGGTGTTGATGTTCATCAGGGTGGTCTGGGAGAGCGGCACCAGGGCTGCGCCGAACACCCCCTGCAGGACGCGAAACAGCACGATCTGGACCAGAGACTGGGCCATGCCGCACAGCATGGAGGCCACGGTGAAGCCGAAAATCGAGACCAGCAGCAGGCGCTTGAGCCCGAAGCGCCCTGACAGATAACCCACCGGCGGGGTCATGATCGCCGCGGCGACGATGTAGGAGGTCAGCACCCAGTCGATCTGGTCCTGGCTCGCGGACACGCTGCCCTGCATGTACGGCAGGGCGACGTTGGCGATGGTGGTGTCCAGCGCCTGCATCACCGTCGCCAGGATGACGCAGACGGTGATTGCAGCGCGGTTGCCGCCGCCGGCGGGAGCCTGCTCGCTCATCGACTCGCCCGCGGTGATCCGCCGAAGAGATCGGTGATGAAGCGCGGCAGGCCGCGCCGATGGCCGGTGTCGACCTTCACCTCCACGCTCATGCCGGCGCGAAGCGGCGGCTGGCCCGGAGCGGTGTCGATGCGGATCCGCAGCGGGACCCGCTGCACGACCTTCACCCAGTTGCCGCTCGTGTTCTCCGCCGGCAGCAGAGAAAACTCCTGGGCCACCGCCGGGCTGA
Source organism: Caulobacteraceae bacterium (assembly GCA_036488995.1). Taxonomy (GTDB): domain Bacteria; phylum Pseudomonadota; class Alphaproteobacteria; order Caulobacterales; family Caulobacteraceae; genus Acaudatibacter. Next base: position 8,937 of record DASXGQ010000200.1, on the reverse strand, counting down.
TGCTCTCGACCACGCCCTTCCAGGTGACGTTGGGATAGGTGTCCACGTGGACGCGCGCGGGCTGGCCCTGCCGCACCCAGGTGAGCTCGGTCTCCTTGGGGTTGGCGTCCACCCAGATGTGATCGGTGTCGATGAGATAGAAGGCGGTGGTCTCGACCGGCAGGGACTTGCCCGGCGCGATCGAATCGACCCCGGTGACGAGACCGGAGAAGGGCGCCCGCACGACGGCGTCGTTCAGCTCGCGCGCCGCCTCGTCCCGGGCGGCCACCGCCTCGTGGTAGCGCGGGTTCGACTCGGCCGGACCGCCGGGTTGGTCATCGAGCTGGGCGGAGAGAGCGGCCAGCTGCTGGCGCAGCGAGTCGATCTTCTGGTGGGAGGTCTGCTGATTGCGCTGGGCCAGGTCGAAGTTTGCCTGGGAGGAAACGTGCGCGTTCAGCAGGTTCTGTTGGCGCGTCGCCTCCGTGTCGTAATAGGCCGAATCCGCCTGCGCCTGCCGGATCTGGGCCTGCATGTCGCGATAGCTTGCCTGCATCGCCTGCACCTGGTCGCGCACCATTCCGATCTCGGCGTTGGTTCGCTCGAGCGCGATCTGGAATGGCTGCGGGCGCAGACTGAAAAGGACCTGCCCCGCCTGGACGCGCTGGTTGTCCCTGACATTGACCTGATCGACGATGCCCGTGACGTCGGTGGAGATCCCGACCTTGCGGGTGTTCACATAGGCGTCGTCCAGCGAGACGGTCTGGCCGCCGTTGACGTACCAGATCCCCGCGGCGACCAGGACGATCGGCAGAAGCACGAACATTGCCCAGCGGCGCCAGCGCAGGGCGCGGATCCGTGGCATGGCGCCGGGACGCGGTAGGGAAATGTCGGCGCTGTCGCGCTTCCCTACCGGTGATACGTCCTTCACAGCCTCGCTCACGCTTGCCGAACCGTTCATTCGCCGCTGATCCATTTGATGTTGCGGCTCAGAAGGGCCGAACCTTGCGCCGAGCCCGGAGCGGCCGCCCGCCAATGCGGGCGCGCAGAGCCTTTGGGCGCTACGCTGCATTGCACCACCCAGCGGCTTTTGTTAATTTAACATATTCCGAATAGTTTCTTCGTTCGGGACGAATAATGTCCATTCAGCTCAACGAGCTCAGCGCCTTCGCCGCGGTCGCCGAGCACGGAAGCTTCACCCGCGCCGCCGCCCAGGTGGGCATCGCCCTTCCCACCATGAGCCAGACGATCCGCAACCTGGAGCAGAGGCTGGGCGTGCGCCTGTTCAACCGCACCACGCGCAGCGTCGCCCTGACCGAAGCTGGCGAGCGCCTCCTGACCGAAGTCCGCCCGGTGCTGGAGGGCCTCGACAACGCGCTGGAGAGCGTCAACTCGTTCCGGTCCAAGCCGATCGGGACCCTGCGCCTCGCCGTCGCCCGTCCCTACGCCAACCTGATGCTCGCGCCCCTGATCCAGCCCTTCCTGGCCGAATATCCCGACATCCGCCTGGAGATCTCGGTCGACGACACCCACGGCGATATCGTCAGCGGTCGCTTCGACGCCGGCATCCGGGTGGGCCATCGTGTGGAGCGCGACATGACCATCCTACGGATCGCCGATGCGTTCCGCCTGATGCCCGTTGCTTCGCCGGCCTACCTTGCGGGCCGGCCCCGGCCGACGACGCCGCGCGACCTGCACGGGCACAACTGTATCGGCTACCGTTCCCCGTGGGATGGATCCCTGCTGCCCTGGACCTTCGAGAAGGACGGCGAGCAGATCGAGATCGCCGTCCAGGGATCGCTGATCGTCAACGACCCCGATCTGCTGCTGCGCCCCGCATTGGATGGCCTCGGCGTGGTCTATATCTCCGAATTCATGGCCGCGCCCTGGCTCGCGGACGGCCGCCTCGTCCCCCTGCTGGAGGACTACGCCCGCGTGGTCACCGGTGTCTTCCTCTACCACCCCAGCCGCCGACACACCCCTATGCCCCTCGAGGTCTTCCTCCGCTTCATGGAGGCGCGACGAGGGCCGGGCATGCTGAACGGAGCCTGACGTTCGGGCGGGGGCGCCCGCCTTGCTAACCCATCGCCGACGGGGGCTCGAGCGTGCCCAGAAGCGCGACGAGGGCGAGAACGGCGCCGCCGCAAGCCGTTTCAAGCACTACGCTGAGGCGCAGGCGCCTCACGGTTGTGGGTGATCCGTCGTCTGACAAAGAATGGGCGAGGGCCGGCGTCAGCCTGAACCGGTTGAACCCGGCAAAGCCGAGCATCGCGACGAAGAAGGCGATCTTGGCGCAAAGCAGGAGCCCGTACGGCGTGGCGAACAGGTCTCGGACATGCTTGGGCCCTATCAGGAACCAGCTGTTCACCAGCCCCGTCGCGAGCAGAATCGCCACTGTCGCCGTACCGACGCCCGAGAAGCCCTTCAGCCCGCGGTGGAGCGCTCGAAGCGAGGCCGGATCGGAACGGTCGCCCGACGTGCACAGAAGAATGGCGAGGACCGCCAGCGCACCCAGCCAGACGCCCGCGGCGAGAAGATGCAGGACGTCGGCCCCAAGGTGGACGATGCCGGCCATGGCTTCGTCCGAAGCGCCATGGCCGGTCCAGGCGAAGCTTGCGAGCACAGCGCCACCGATGAGGCTCGACACGCCCCATAGCGGACTACAGGGGCGGCTCAACTGCACAAGTATGAGGGCGGCGATGGGCAGAACGATCCGCGCGGCCATCTCGGGTCCGAAATCGGCGCCGCTCACCACGCTCAGCCACGCGCGCGGCCTGAAAGTGTCGGCGTGGTCTCCGGTCATGTTCGCCGTTTGAACAGCAAGTCCGACGACGGCGCCCACCAGCAGGGCAGCGCTCGATGCCGCCAATAGAGGGCGCGTCCAACCGAGGCTTGCTGCGGATTCGTTTCCTCTCCTCGGCAGACCATACAGAAAGAACAGCGGCGATCCGAAAAGGACCACAGCCGCCACGAACTCGACGAGGCGCGAGACGGTGAGGGCGACTTCAGTCATCCGGACCTAGCGAACGGTGAAGCTATAGGAGCCTTCCATGCGATGGCTGTCCGCCGACACGTTGCGCCACTTGACGGTGTAGACGCCGGGGATAAGCCGGCCGGCCACCCTGCCCACGATCGTCTTGGGGTTGTCGTTCGGCACTGCGGACGTGACCGGAACCCGGGTTCCGTCCGACCTGTCCAGCTCCAGGCCGGAGAACTTTGCTTCGAGCTTCTCGCTGAAGTGCAGGGTGAGGAGCGTCGGCGCGGCGACCGTCGCATCCCTGGCGGGCGCAGCGGCGATGAGATGAGCGTGAGCCTGGGCCTGGGTCGCCGCAACGAGCGCGACGGCGACGACACCGAGCGCTGCGATGGATTGGGACGGGGTCCGAGAATTCATAGGCCTCTCCACGGCGTGCCGAGCAACATAGGCATGGAGCACACTTCAGGTCTTTCAACCCAGGGCTCATGAACCGGCCCATCTTGCGGCATCGGCACGAGCTATGGTGAGGCTTCCCGGCCCGCAGGCCCAGGCCCGGATGGTTCTGCGCCCACGGTCAAAGCGACGACGACAGCTGGCGCCGGGACTCGCCTGTCTCCCATGATTCTTAGTTAAGCCTGAAATCTTCGAGATCAAGTCTGCCAGAAGCGCCCGTTATTCTATAAATGGTCACCCCCTCAAAGCAGAGGGGGTGGGGAATGGCGACTTCGGTCGGGGGCGGAGCGCTGGGCGCGCTGCGGGCGAACCTCTGGCCCGCCGGACGCGCGGGCGGGTTGAAGCTGCGTCTGAGCGTGATCTTCGCCATGTCGCTGGTGTCGGCGCTGTTGGCGGCGGCTGCCCCCTTGTTCCTGCGGCGGCTGGTGGGAACGCTGTCCGGACCGGCGTTGATCGCCGCGCCCGCTCTGCTCGTGGTCACTTACCCGGTGCTGCGCTTCCTGGGCCTAGCGACCATTCAGGCGCGGGTCGTGCTTACCGCCTCGGTGATGGAGGGGGTGAAGGGGCGCTTTGCGGCGGACGCCTTCGCGCACGTCCTCGCGCTGGGTCGCGACTTCCACATGGACCGAAATACAGGGGCCCTCGCTCGCGTGCTGGAGCGGGGCGCGGCGGGGCTGGTGACCTCGGTGCGCAGCACGCAGGTCGTCGTCTTCCAGGTGCTGCTCGAGGCGGCGCTGGCGTGCCTGGTGCTCGCCCGGGTGATCTCCTGGCGCTTCGGCCTGATCCTGCTGGCCGTGATGGCCGGCTATGCGACGGTCGCCATCGTCTTCACGCGCTGGCAGCTGCGCGAGCGGCGCAGGCTCAACGCCCAGGAGAACATCGGCAACGGACTTGCCTTCGAGAGCCTGCAGAACTGGGACCTCGTGCGGGCGTTCGGTCGCGAGGCCTACGAGACGGGGCGCTACGCCGCCGCCAGGCGCATCCAGGCGCAGGTCGCGGCCCGGGTCCAGACCGCAACCTGTTCGATGTCGGTCGGCTGGCAGGCGATCGAGGCGACGGCGGTGGCCGGCGTGCTGACCCTCGCCGTAGGCGAAGTGATCAGTGGACGGATGCGTGTCGCCGAGCTGGTCCTGGCCCAGGTCTACATGATGCAGGTGTTCGCCAACATGACCGGACTTGGCTTCGTCTATAACGACGCGCGCCAGGGATTTGCCGATCTCGCGGAGCTTCAGAAGCTGCTGGCCGAAGCGCCGGTGACGGAGGAACGCGCGGACGCGCCAGCCCTGGTCGCGTTGCGCGGCGAGGTGTCTTTCGATCGGGTGTCGTTCCGTTACGGCGCGGGCGAGGCGGCGGTGTCGGACGTATCGCTCGTCATCCCGCCAGGACGCTCCCTGGCCCTGGTGGGGGCGAGCGGAGCGGGAAAGACGACGCTCGGGCGTCTGCTGCTGAGGCTCTACGACCCTGACGCGGGGACGATCCGCATAGATGGCCAGGACATCCGTGAGGTGAGCCGTCGCTCGCTGGCCGCGGCCGTCGGCGTCGTGTCGCAGGACACCCAGCTCTTCAACGAGACCATCGCCTACAACATCCGTTACGGCCGTCCGGACGCGTCTGACGCCGAGGTGGCGGAGGCCGCGAGACAGGCGGCGCTGAGCGACTTCATCGCCCGGCTTCCGTTGGGCTACGAGACACGGATTGGCGAGCGGGGGCTCAAGCTTTCGGGCGGCGAGCGCCAGCGGATCGCCATCGCGCGCCTCTTGCTGGCGCGCCCGCCGATCCTTCTCTTCGACGAGGCGACAGCCTCGGTCGACAGCCTGACCGAGGCGGAGATTCAGGCCGCCCTGCGCCGCATCGCCGCCGGCCACACGACCCTCGTCATCGCCCACCGGCTCTCGACGGTCGTCGACGCCGACGAGATCGCCGTGATCGCGGACGGCCGGATCGCCGAGCGCGGCTCCCATCGGACGCTGCTGGCGCGCGGCGGGCTCTATGCACGGCTGTGGCGAAGCCAGGCCGAGGCGGAGGCTTACGTGGCGGTCTGAATGGCCGCCTCTCAGATCGGAGCGTGGGCCGATCCGCCGCCTGCGGGTTTGTCGTGCGGCCGCGCGCGGGTTTGCACCGATTTGCTCCGCCAAGCCTTTGGCGACGCTGTTCGGAGTATCAACCCGGAGGGCCATCCATGCCCCGCCGACTCTTCCTGACCTGTGTCGCCGGCGTCGTCTTGATCGCCGCCTCAGCCTACGCAGGTCGTCCCGACATCTCGACAATGGCCGCGCCCGGCGTGAGTTTCGCCGGCTACAAAACCTATGCCTGGGTGAACAAGGCGCCGCCTGGAGGCATGAATCCGGTCGAGTTCCAGCAGATCCAGGCGGACATCTCCGCCGCTCTGGCGAAGAAGGGATATACCCAGGGCGACCCCGGCGACCTCAGCCTGATCATCAGCGCCGGCGCGAGCCAGCAGACTCAATATCAGGAGTGGGGTGGATGGTTGAACCGCGAGGTGGACACCAACGTGGTCACCACGGGCCGTCTGGCGGTGGACGCCTTCGACAGCAAGACCCGACAGGCCGTCTGGCACGGCCAGGCCGAGGAGACCATCAACCCTAACAATCCGAACCTGAGGAAGATCGACTCCGCCGTCACCAGGCTGATGGACAAGTTCCCAACGGGCGGCGGCGCCGTGGCCACGCCTGCGCACCATTAGGCGCCTGAGCACCAGGTTGCCCCGGGGTTTCGGGAGAAGGCACGGGAGCGCCGTCGATGATCGACCATCTCGGATTCTACATCCGCGACGCCAGCAAAAGCCTCTCGTTCTACTCGGCGGCGCTCGCGCCACTCGGCATCGAAGTCGTGCAGGAACAACCCGAATTCAGGGCGCGGATCTTTATGCGCCGCGGCGGTGTCACGTTTTTATGGCTTGGAGAGCCTGACCGCACCGATCCGCGGATCGCCAATCCGGGCGTATCGCCAGTGCACATCGGCTTTTCTGCCGCCAGTCCCGCGGAGGTCGACGCCTTTTACGCTGCGGCGCTTGCCGCGGGCGGTCGTGACAACGGCGCGCCGCGCTATAGGCGGCCTAACTGTTACAGCGGATTCGTGTTCGACCCCGACAACAACAACATCGAAGCGATCTGGCAGACCGAGCGCGTGGCGGTGGGTGGTTGATTCCTTCTTTGCGCCTATCGCGAGATTATCCCGGAGCGCCGGCGTCCTCGCCGGCATCTTTCCGCTCCCCTCGCGTTCGGGCCTGAGCGCTCGATCGTCGGGCGTCGCGGGAATATCCCTCCGGGATCTGCGTCCACGGCGAGAAGCCGGCGAGGACGTCGGCGCTCCGTGTGCTTGCCTGCGAAGTCAGCGCCTATCGCCGCTCGTTATATTCTCTCAATCAACTGTCTATGCGCCAATAGGGGATACTCTTGACACTAGATCGCCGCAAAGCATAGTTCAGTCGTGGCCCGCTCATAGACATAGGCGCTTGCTCCAGCGAGGCGCCCTCCGCGCCCGCCAGCGGCGGGATGCATGTCTATGCCAACGAGCTATGCCACATGTCGAACATCCACGAGTCCCGGTCTCGACTGCCGATAGGCAGTCTCGTTTCTTTGCGTCGTATCGAGGCAGCCGACCTTCCTCAGATCTATCGCTTTCCGTTCACGGTTTCGATTCGCGAGCCGCTCGACAATGAGGCCGACCTCAAAACCGCCTTCGAGGAGACTGGCTTTTGGACAACCGACGCTGGCGCGATCGCCATCGTCGCTTCCGCCAATGGCCGATTTCTGGGAACGGCTCAGTTTTATCGCGCAGCGCCATGCATTCACGGCTTGGAACTCGGCTACATAATCCATCAAGCCAGCGACCGAGGCCAAGGCGCGGCGACCCAAGCCGTCAGGTTGCTGACGGACTACCTCTTCGTCGCCAAACAATCCGTCCATCGCATCCAGCTCCTGATCGAGGCATGGAATGTCCCGAGCTGGAAGCTGGCCGAGCGCTGCGCCTTCGTCCGAGAGGGCCTGCTTCGAAGCGCCGGTTTCGGCGACGAACCGGCGGACTGTTACGTTTACTCACGCACCCGCACTGATTGGCGTGAAGAGCAGAATGGTCCGTTGCGCATGGGCCTTTGACGGGTCCGCTCGCTCCGCCTGCCAAGGTCCGCTTGGCGTGGGCGCGCAAAGGTGGGAAATCTCTGTATGCAAAGTCTATCCGACCTGGAACGCGCGGTCTTAGCCGCAATCGTCGACCAAGTGCCGGAGTGGGGCGAGGCGTTACGCCAGCAGGTGATGTCGGCAACTGTGACCGAACGTGAAAATACGGGCGCTGGTTTCTATACTAAGCTGGCGGTCACAGGCGGGCAGAAGCTGGTCGGAGTTACTTCACCCATCGGCGATGTTGGGGCAGACATTGAGGCGATGTCTCGCGGGATGGGGTTTTTGCTTTGGATGAAGGACGGGGTCGCGGACACGCTGGAAGGGTACACCTACGACGACACGACGGCTGGCTTGGAACTCACCGCGCTCCGCTTTCGGAGCGTCGGTCCGCGTTCTGTGTAGGTCCAGCTTCGCCCATTGCTGACCTTCTACCTGTCCGTTCTTCGTCCCGCCCCTCACCAGCCACCGCCCCCTCACCCGATACGCGCGCGGGTTTCTTTGCGGTCCTTGTAGAGGCGCCAGAAGGTGTCGGCGATCGCGGAGCCTTCGATGGTGGGGAGGCCGGGGCTGTCGGGACCGGTGCCCTTGACCAGGCCGGCGATTGTGACTTCGCCGACGTAGATTCCCTCGCCCTTCAGTCGCGCCGAGAGCAGGCCGACCAGCTTCGCTTTCGCGGCGTTGCCGAGCGCCACGCCGATCTCGCCCAGGGTGAGGGTGATGTTGTCGATCATCGGGTTGAGCTCGCCGAAAGCGCCGTTGGTGACGAGGACGGCGCCGTCGCCGGCCGCTTTCAGGTCCGCCAGAGCCTCCTGCACCGCGCTCAGAAGGCCGACGAGGGCCACGTCGAACACGCGCGGCAGCACGGCGGGGTCGATGGCGAGAGGATCGCCAAGGTTCCTGCCGCCGTAGGCGTTCCAGTGGATCACGCCGATGGGGCCGAGGGCGGCGCGCGCCCTGGTGATGGCTCCGCGGATCGAGGCCGGATCGCTGGCGTCGGCCGGGAAGGCGCCGCCCGTTATCCCCTTGGCCTTCAGCGCTTCGACGCCGGCCGCGAGTTTTGCCTCGCCGCGCGCCACGAGGGCTACGGAGAAACCCTCCGCGCCGAACTTCTCGGCCATCGCGTTGGAGACGCCGGGCCCGTAGCCGACAACGACGATCGTCTTGGGCATCGACGTTTCACTCCTCAGGATTTGCTGGCGCTCTGATAATAAGCCTTGGCCGCGAAGCCCGCGAGGCGCCAAGTCGGCCGGCCTTGCGCCTGTCGGCCGCGGCCGTAAGGTGTCGTTGAGTTCGGGATCGCACCTTCTTGGGTCGCCTCGAGCCCGAGCGACGCGCCGACGAAAACGTGACAGGGGGAGAGCAGCGTGGGTCTCACCATTCGCAGGGCGC
>DASXGQ010000072.1:0-19842 GCA_036488995.1 Caulobacteraceae bacterium | reverse complement strand
GATGGCGCGGCCGCCCAATACGGCTCCGACGCGATCGGCGGGGTCATCAATATCATCCTCAAGTCGAACCCGGGGGGCGGCCTGCTCGATCTGACCGGCGGTCGCTATTACAACGGCAACGTCGATGGTCAGGGCGCTACGGGCCAGATGACCCTGAACAAGGGCTTCGATCTGGGCGGCAAGGGTTTCATCAATATCACCCTGGAAGAGCGGTACCACGACTGGACCTCAACCGGCATCGGCGACAAAAGGTTCACCAATTCGCAGGGACAGCCCCTGAGCGGCATAAACCCGGACAATACCGGTATCTTCAACAACCCAACGTTTCCTTATATCAACCGACTGAACGGCGACCCGCAGTTCAATATCTATAACGCGGTCGTGAATGGCGCGTACAAGATCACGGACAACGTCGAATTCTATTCATTCGACACCTTCGGTTATATGGAATCACAGCACTTCGAGAACGTCCGTCCGCCCAACCGGGTGACAGGGTGCACCTCGAACTTCGTGCCGGTGGCGCCATTCAACTCGTGCGTGACAGGGGAAAATGGCGGCGTCTTCGGCCAGAGCTACAATGTCATGCCTTTCCCGCAGGGCTTCGACCCACGCGAGAAATTCGACGAGACCGACTATTCGATCACCGGCGGCTTCCGCGGGGAGTTCGAGGGCTGGCACTGGGATCTGTCCACCACCTGGGGTGGCAACCGGACCGACGTGTACGTCGTCGGTTCGGGCAACGCCCAGTTGTTCCCGCTCCTGCAGGCGCAGTCGGCGACGCCTGTTGCGCCACAGAGGAACTTCTATGACGGCCAGTATCATGGGACGGAATGGACCACCAACCTCGACATCAACCGCGACTTCAATGTGGGATTGGCGGCGCCTCTGAACGTCGCCTTCGGGGTGGAAGAGCGGCGTGACACCTTCGGAATCAAAGCAGGGGAGCCTGCTTCCTATTTCGGCGCCGGCGCGCAGTCCTTCATCGGCTACACGCCGCTAGATGCAACCGAACAGTCGCGCACGAACACCGCCGTCTATGTCGACTTCGCCACCGACCCGATCAAGCACCTACACATCGACCTCGCTGGGCGCTTCGAACACTACAGCGATTTCGGCAGTGTCGAGATCGGCAAGGTGACGATGCGATACGACTTCACGCCGCAAATCGCCATGCGCACGACAATAAGCTCCGGCTTCCGCGCCCCCACTCTGGCCGAGGAGTTTTATTCGGGCACAAACGTGGCGCCCAGCTTCGCCTTCGTTCAGCTGCCGCCGGACTCGGCCGCCGCAAGACTGGCGGGTTTTGGCCCGCTCAAGCCGGAGCTTTCGCACAACTACAGTGTCGGATGGGTGTTACACCCGATGGATCGGTTGCAGATCACCGCCGACCTCTATCACATCATCCTTCGCGACCGGATTCTCGATACCGGCGAGATCTACGGCTATTGCTGCTCACCCGGGCCGGGCAACACCCTGCCCCCTCTGGTGTCGCAGGGAGTCGTCAACACTCTCGCATTCCGCGGCGTGACCCTCGAGCCTGGTATAAGCTACGCCGGGATCGAGCTGTTCACCAACAGCGCCAACACGACGACCAACGGACTCGAGATCACGGCCGACTACTCCAGCGATTTCGGCGACTACGGCCACGTGGATTGGTCGCTGGGCTACAACTGGAACAAGACCCACATCACCGCGCTGGCGCCACTGCCGGCAGAGGTTTTTTCACCCCCCCTCAACACCTCGCAGCAGTCGCTCAACGCTGCGAGCGCGCTGACCACAGGCACGCCCCGCAACAAGGTCATTCTCCAGGCCTTTTGGTCCAAGGGCCCCTGGTCGTTCAACCTGCGTGGCACGTTCTGGGGCAGTACCGGTCAGTTTACGGCCACGGGTAACCCGGTATTCATCACGAACCCAGCCGCGTTCCTTGTGGACCCGGATCTTGGCTACCGCTTCAACAAGTGGGTAAAGCTCGATATCGGGGCCAACAATGTCTTCAACCACAAACCGCCAGGCTTTCCGAACTTGAACGGCAGCCCCATCCAAGGGGGCAACGTGTTCAATGTTCCAAATACGACGGCCCCCTACAACCAGAATGGCGGTTATTACTACGGCCGCGTGACCGTCAACTTCTGACGAGCCAACCGACCGGGGTGATCTGCGGGAACTTCGCGATCCGGCACCGCGTCGTGCAGCCTGAACAGGCTGTCGGCGCGGCGCTGAGTGCGATGCTCCCGCGAACTCCGAGCATGAGTGGCGCACGAGGCCCGGTTTGAAACCGCCGAGGCTCGGCCGGGCGAGACTTCCTGGCGCGGGGCGCCATAAGATGGGTTGGACTATGCCGACCGCGCCCCCCCTGTCCCTCAACGACGCCGTATCGCGCGCCTCCGACATCCTCGGGCGTGACCCGCGCGAAGCTCTCGATCAGGCCAAAGCCATCCTTGCCCGCGCGCCCAATGACCCGCGTGCGAGGCTGATCCTGGCGTCCGCCCACCGGCGACTGGGCGAGATCGACTTGGCCCTGGCCATATTGCGGCCGCTGGCCCAGGCCTTTCCGGCCGCCGCACGCACCCAGTATGAGCTCGGCCTGGTCCTCGCCGCCCGTGGCGACCATGCCGGCGCCGCCCAGGCCCTGCGACAGGCGATCAAAACCCGTCCCGACCTGGCCGAGGCCTGGCGCGCCCTCGGCGACACCCTCTTCTCGGCGGGCGACGTCGCCGGGGCCGAGCGCGCCTTCGCAGAGCACGACCGGGCGAGCGTGACCGACCCGGCCTTGCGCGCGGCTGCAAACGCGATTTTCGAAGGCCAGCTTGCACGCGCCGAGACCCTTTTGGGACAGCGCCTCGCAGCCCGACCCGCTGATGCGGAGGCGTGGCGCCTGCTGGGCGATACGTATCTGCGTCAACGGCGCTTCGTCGGAGCGGCCGGCGCCTTCGAGCAGCGGCTGGCTATACTGCCGGACGATCCGGCCGCCCGCTTCGGCCTGGCCGCGGCCCTGTATAACCAGCAGAAACCGGCTGAGGCCCTTCCCCATGCCCGCGCGCTCGTCGCCCGGGATGCAGCGTTTTCACCCTACCAGAACCTGCTCGCAGCGATCCTCGCCCTCCTCGGCGACTTCGACGCGGCGATCGCGATCAACGCCGAGCTCACCGCGCTCTACCCTCTCCAGCCGAGGGTCTGGCTCAATCACGGTCACTCACTCCGCACTGTCGGCCGACAGGCCGAAGCGCTGGCCGCCTACCGGCGGGCGGTCGATCTGACGCCAGAGTTGGGCGAGGCCTGGTGGTCGATCGCCAACCTGAAGGTCGCCCCGCTTTCGGAAGCCGACGTCGAGGCGCTTCAGGAACAACTGCGCCGGAAAGGCCTGGAAGAGGACGACCGGCTGCACCTGCACTACGCCCTCGGCAAGGCGCTGGAGGACCGGAAGGCGTTCGAGGCCTCCTTCGGCCATTACGCACAGGGGGCGCAGGCCCGCCGTCGCCTGGAGCCCTATGATCCGCGCCTCGAGGCCGACCTCGCTCGCCGTTCGATCGCCTGGTTCACTTCGCCAGCCGGACGCGCGCTGCCGAGCGGCGGCGATCCGCGCGAGGACCCGATCTTCGTCGTCGGCCTGCCACGCGCCGGCTCCACTCTTGTCGAGCAGATCCTCGCTAGCCACTCCCACGTGGAGGGCGTGATGGAGTTGCCGGAGGTCGGCGCCCTCGCCGAGTCACTGATCCGGACCCGTGGCAGAGGCGCCGTCGAGGCCTATCCCGCCCTCATCGGCCAGCTCGCGCCGTCCGAGGTCACCGCACTCGGGCAAACCTATCTCGAGCGCGCCTCGATCTGGCGCAAGACCGACGCACCGCGATTCGTCGACAAGATGCCCAACAACTTCCGCCATCTGGCGCTGATCCGGGCGGCTCTCCCACGAGCGCGGGTGATCGATGTTCGGCGCCATCCGATGGCCGCGGGATTCTCCGTCTTCAAACAACACTTCAACCAGGGTCAGACCTTCTCCTACGACCTTGCTGATATTGGCGCCTATTATCGCGATTACGTCGAGCTTATGGACGCCGTAGACGAAGCCGCCCCAGGCCTGGTCCACCGCGTGATCTACGAGGACCTGATAGCCGACACGGAAAGCGAAATCCGTCGCCTGCTGGACTATTGCGGCCTCACTTTCGAGGAGTCCTGCCTGCGTTTCTGGGAGACCGAGCGGGCGGTGCGCACGGTCAGCTCCGAGCAGGTCCGCCGTCCGATCTTCCGCGACGCCCTCGAACATTGGCGCAACTATGAGCCCTGGCTCGCTCCCCTTCGCGACGCCCTTGGCCCGGCGCTGGAGGGCTGGAGGGGACGAGCGGGCGCCTGACCTGCTGTCAGAAAAAAGCGCCGGTGGAGGTCGTGACCGCCCGGCTCTAGCCCATGCGGGCAATCCGGGACTGATGGCGCGCCATGGCGCAACCCTGTCCGCATTCAAACGCAGCTGTTGGATGGCGGAAACGCCTGCGCGGCGCGCGCTGTGCGACCGCGCCTGACCGTTTTTTATTCATGTACGACATCTGACGCCCCAATCGGACCTCGGTCGATGGCTGGCTGGCAGCTGTCATGCATTGTTCATCACAGAACCAAGCGGTGGATTAGCGTGAGTCATCGCATTGGGTGGGCGATTCTATAACTGGAGAATTGCGAGTCGTTCGCGCAGGGCGCGGCACGTGTTGAAGACGTGTGTCTATTTACCAAGGGGGAAGGCGGTATGATGTGAATTCCGAATTGTGACCAAGAGTCGCTCTCTCCGAAGGGAGCGGCAGATTGTTACTTGAGTGGACGGGAAAACAGTCAGGGTAATCTGACGCCGACGATCGTGGCCAGGGGTAGCTAGTAATATCGATCGTTGCTTGGGGGAAATAATCGATGAAATTGATGCATGCGCCCGCCACGGCGGGCGGCGCGCGCACGACCGTGCGGATCGCCGGCCTCGCTTCGCCTGGATCACTGGTGGAGATCGAGGTGGAAGCGGTCAAACCACACTCTTAACATACGGAATTACAGAGCAGGCCCGAGTATATGAGGCCCGCCCGCGGGAGGAAATTCAGGTCCAGTAGCGAAGTAATTTGGATCTATTCAAAACAGAAGGTCTCGTGCAGATGAAAAACCTGATGGCGGGCGCGAGCCTGCTTGCCCTCCTGGCTGCGGCCGGATCCCTACACGCTGAGGCTGCGGCCTCGGCCGCCGCCGCCGCGGCGGCGCCAGCAACGAGTTCAGCCGGCGACTCCGGCTCACGCGAAATCGAGGAAGTCGTCGTTACCGGCACCCGCGAGACCGGCATCAAGGCCGCTGACAGCCCGGCGCCCATCCAGCTGGTCGGACACTCCGAGCTACTTCGAACCGGTAGCCCCGACCTGGCCGGCGCCCTTACGGCGGCGGTTCCGTCTCTGAATATCGACACCCAGGCCGGTGACTCCGCTGCGGTGCAGGTTCTGGCCGCCCTGCGGGGACTCAGCCCCAACGACACGCTGGTCCTGATAAACGGAAAGCGCCGGCACACGACCTCGAACCTCGCCGTCGACAGCGGCAGCCCCTATTCGGGCTCGGCGACGACCGACCTCTCGTTCATCCCGGTCGACGCCATCGACCATATCGAAGTGCTGACCGACGGCGCGGCCGCCCAGTACGGCACGGACGCCATCGCCGGTGTGGTCAACATCATCCTCAAGTCGAACCCCGGTGGCGGCCTGCTCGACGTAACGGGCGGCCAATACTTCGACCATCAGGGCGACACCGGCTCAGTCTCGTTCAACCACGGTTTCAACCTGGCGGACAAAGGCTTCATCAACGTCACCCTCGAAGAGCGCTATCACGACTTCAGCGTCCTTGGCATCGGCGACCGCCGTGTGACCGATTCGAACGGAAACCCGCTTCCGGGACTGACGTTTCCGACGTCCAACGTCAGCAAGGCGTCGAACTTTCCCTTCCTTAACCAGCTGAATGGGGACCCGCAGTACAATATCTACAACGCCCTGGTGAACGCGTCGTATAATATTACGGATAACGTTGAGTTTTATTCATTTGGCACTTTCGGATATCTTTCGTCGCAACACTATGAGAATTATCGAGTTCCGACCAAGGTGCAGGGCGTCACGTCCAACGGCGTGACGGTCTATCCGCTTCCAAACGGTTTCGATCCACGCGAGAAGTTCGACGAGACCGATTACTCGATCACCTCGGGCTTGCGCGGAAGCATCGAAGGGTGGCGCTGGGATCTGTCGACGACCTACGGCGGCAACCGGACCGACGTCTATGTGGTGAACTCGGCCAACGCCCAGCTCTTCCCGGTCCTGCAGGCGCTGTCGGCGACGCCGGTTGTTCCCCAGACCCAGTTCTACAACGGCCAATTCAAGGCCACCCAGTGGACCAACAACCTCGACATCGACCGCAGCATTCCTGTCGGCCTCGCCACGCCTCTGAACGTCGCCTTCGGCGTGGAGTATCGCCGGGAGACCTACGGCATCTCGGCCGGCGAGCCGTCGTCCTACTACGGCGCCGGCGCCCAGTCGTTCGACGGCTATACGCCGCTGGATCAGGGTGAGTTCTCGCGATCGAACGTTGGCGTCTATGTCGACTTCGCCAACGATCCGATCAAGAACCTGCACATCGATCTGGCTGGCCGCTTCGAGCACTACAGCGACTTCGGCAGCACCGAGATCGGTAAGGTGACATGGCGCTACGACTTCACGCCCCAGTTCGCCATGCGCAGCACGATCAGCTCCGGCTTCCGTGCTCCGACGCTGGCGGAAGAGCATTATTCGGGCACAAACGTCAGCCCGACGTCCGCCGATGTGCAGCTGCCGCCGAACTCCTTCGCCGCCAGCGTGGCCGGATTCGGGCCCCTGAAGCCCGAGCTTTCGCACAACTACAGCGTCGGATGGGTGTTCCACCCAATCGACCGGCTGCAGATCACAGCAGACCTCTATCACATCATCTTGCGCGACCGGATCCTGGCCACAGGCTTCATCTACGGCACCTGCTGCAGCTCGCCGGGCGCGTCGGTCATTTCCCAGGGCGTGCTCAACGCCATCGCCGCGCGCGGCGTTACCCTCGATTCGGGACTGAGCTATACCGGCATCTCGCTGTTCACCAACAGCGCCAACACCGTCACCAACGGCGCCGAGGTTACGGCGAACTATTCCAGCGACTTTGGCGAATACGGCCACGTGGACTGGTCGCTCGGCTTCAACTGGAACAAGACCCACATCACCCAACTCGATAACCTGCCGCTCGAGGTTCAGAATATCCCGTTCGGCCAGGTGGCGGAGCAGAGCCAGGCGGCGGCGAGCGCCCTTACCACGGGCACGCCCAGGACCAAGACAATCCTGCAGGGCTTCTGGACCAAGGACAATTGGTCGGTGAACCTGCGCGGGACCCTGTGGGGGAACACAGGACAGTATACGGCGACGTCCAACCCCGTGTTCCTGTCGACGCCCACCGTGTTCCTGGTCGATCTCGATATCGGTTACAAGTTCACCAAGTGGCTCAAGCTCGACATCGGGGCGAACAACCTCTTCAACACCAAGCCGTCGCCGGTGCCGATCGTTTCCGGCCGACCGGTCGACGGCGCCCTGGTGTTCGACGTGCCAATCGCTTCGGCCTGGAATCCCAACGGCGGCTACTATTACGGCCGCGTGACCGTCAGCTTCTAAGTCTACATCGCGCCCCGTCCTTCGCGGGCGGGGCGTCGCGCGCGCCCCGAGTTGACCGACGACGCCCGCGCGATTTTGTTTGCGAGGGAGTCGTCTGCGTCGAGACGGGCGATATCGGCGAGGGCCGGAAGAGCTATCTGCTCCCTTTAAGCGCGGCCGGCGGACCCGAAACGCCTGCGCGGCGCCCGATGTGCGGCCGCATCTGACTGTTTTTTATACACGTCCGACATCTCGCGCCCCAATCGCACCTCGGTCGATGGATGGGCGGCGGCTGTCATGCATTTTTCATCAGGCGGCGGCGTGCTGAATGATCGTCAGTCATCGCGTTGGTTCGCGGCTCAATAACTGGAGACCTCGCGCCACGCGCCGCGATGGTTGGGGATGTGTGTCTATTGACCAAGGGGAATGACAGGATGAAATGAATTGCCGCCTATAACGATGAAAACGGCAAGTTTTCACGAACATATGCTGAATAGCAGTCAGAATAATCTGCCTTCACAGACCGTGACCGAGGGTAGCCCTAACTGGCTGACCCGAAACATTGAACGTTACTAGGGGGATTCCTTGAAGAAAATTGTGCTTGCGCTCGCCACCGGGGCGGCCATGGCGGCTGCGTCCACGGGGTCCGCTGTCTCTGCGCCGCAGATCACGCGAGTCGGACCCGCCGACTTCCCGATCTCGAGCGTCGTTGTCGTTCACGACGCAGGCGGTGTCGACATTGCTTTTGCCAGCGGAACGCCGGGCTCGGCCAAGGCGGGCGACACCAAGGCCCAGACCATCGACTCGCTCACCAAGCTCCTCGCCGGCCTGAAGGCCCAGGGCTTTGGAGCCGGGGATATCGTGATGTTGCGCGTCTACCTTGTTGGCGATCCGGCCAAGGACGGGAAGATGGACTTCGCCGGCATGATGGCCGGCTACACCCAGTACTTCGGCACGGCCGATCAGCCGAACAAGCCGGCGCGTACGACCGTGCAGATCGCCGGTCTCGCATCGCCTGGATCTCTAGTGGAGATCGAGGCGGAGGCCGTAAAGCCAAGCAAATAAAACACGAAGAATAAAGGGTGGGCCAAAGCGCCCATCAATCCGGAGTGCGGTAACTCGAACTCCGAAGAGAGATAACTCGACTCTATTCAAAAACAGAAGGTCATCTTGCAGATGAACAACCTGATGGCGGGCGCGAGCCTGCTTGCGCTCCTGGCTGCGGCCGGATCCGTCCACGCCGAGGCTGCTGCTGCGGCGGCGGCCACCGCAGCCGCCGCGCCAGCGGCCCCGGCGGCCGCTGATTCCGCCTCCAGCGATGTCGAGGAAGTCGTCGTCACCGGCACTCGCGAGACCGGCATCAAGGCCGCCGACAGCCCGGCGCCCATCCAGCTCGTTGGGCACTCCGAACTGCTTAGGACCGGCAACCCCGATCTGGCGGGCGCGCTCACCGCGGCGGTTCCCTCGCTCAACATCGAGACCCAGGCGGCGGACTCCGCCGGCGTGCAGGTCCTCGCCGCCCTGCGGGGCCTCAGCCCAAACGACACCCTGGTCCTGATCAACGGCAAGCGCCGGCACACGACCTCGAACCTCGCCGTCGACAGCGGGAACCCCTATTCGGGCTCTGCCACGACTGACCTCGCGTTCATTCCGGTCGACGCCATCGATCACATCGAGGTGCTGACCGACGGCGCGGCCGCCCAGTATGGCACCGACGCCATCGCCGGCGTCGTGAACATCATCCTCAAGTCGAACGCGAGCGGCGGTCTGCTCGATGTGACGGGCGGCCAGTACTACAACGGCCAGGGCGATAACGCCTCGATATCGTTAAACCACGGATTCAACCTGGGTGACAAAGGTTTCGTCAACGTCACTCTGGAAGAGCGCTATCACGACTTCAGCACCTTGGGCATCGGCGATCGTCGCGTCACGGACTCGACCGGCGCCTTGCTGCCCGGGCTCGGCGTCCCGAACTCGGGCGCCGGCAATTACCCCGGATTTCCTTACGTAAACAGGCTGAACGGAGATCCTCAGTACAATATATATAACGCATTGGTGAATGCGGGATACAATATTACGGATAATGTCGAGTTCTATACCTTCGATACGTTTGGATATCTTTCATCCCAGCACTATGAAAACTATCGCGTCCCATCGAAGGTCGTCGGGGTCACCTCCGGCGGTGAGACTGTCTATCCCTTCCCGAACGGATTTGATCCGCGCGAGAAGTTTGACGAGATCGACTATTCCATGACGGCGGGCTTCCGCGGCACGATTGAAGGCTGGCGCTGGGATCTGTCGACGACCTACGGCGGCAACCGGACCGACATCTATGTTGTGAACTCGGCCAACGCCCAGCTGTACCCGATTCTGCAGGCGCTGTCGGCGACGCCGATCGTGCCGCAGACCGACTTCTACAACGGTCAGTTCCGCAGCACGCAGTGGACCAACAACCTCGACATCGACCGCAGCATTCCGGTCGGCCTCGCGGCGCCGCTGAACATCGGCTTCGGCGTCGAGTATCGTCGCGAGACCTACGGCATCTCGGCGGGCGAGCCGGCGTCCTATTTCGGCGCGGGCGCCCAGTCGTTCGACGGCTATACGCCGCTGGATCAGGGCGAGTTCTCGCGATCGAACGTCGGCGTGTATGTCGATTTCGCCACCGATCCGATCAAGAACCTGCACGTCGATCTGGCTGGCCGCTTCGAGCACTACAGCGATTTTGGCAGCACCGAGATCGGCAAGGTGACGTGGCGCTACGACTTCACGCCCCAGTTCGCCATGCGCAGCACGATCAGCTCCGGCTTCCGCGCGCCGACCCTGGCGGAAGAGCACTACTCGGGCACGAACGTGACCCCGACGTCTGCGGACGTGCAGCTGCCGCCGAACTCCTTCGCCGCCAGCGTCGCCGGCTTCGGGCCCCTGAAACCCGAGCTCTCGCACAACTACAGCGTCGGCTGGGTGTTCCATCCAATCGACCGGCTGCAGATCACGGCCGACTTCTATCACATCGTCCTGCGTGACCGGATCCTGGCCACCGGCTTCATCTACGGCACCTGCTGCACATCGCCCGGAGCCGCGGTTATTTCGCAGGGCGTGCTGAACGCCATCGAGGCGCGTGGTGTCACCCTGGATTCGGGGCTGAGCTACACCGGCATCTCGCTGTTCACCAACAGCGCCAACACCGTCACCAACGGCGCCGAGGTTACGGCGAACTACGCCAGCGACTTTGGCGAATACGGCCACGTGGACTGGTCGCTCGGCTTCAACTGGAACAAGACGCACATCACCCAGTTGGATGAACTGCCGCAGGAGGTCCAGAACATCCCGTTTGGCCAGGTGGCGGAGCAAAGCGCGGCGGCGGCGAGCGCCCTCACCACGGGCACGCCCAGGACCAAGACAATCCTGCAGGCCTACTGGACCAAGGACAAATGGTCCGCGAACCTGCGCGGGACCCTGTGGGGCGCCACCGGACAGTACACGGCGACCTCCACTCCGGTGTTTCTGTCGACCCCGACCGTATTCCTCGTCGACCTCGACATTGGCTACAAATTTACCAAGTGGCTCAAGCTCGATATCGGCGCGAACAACCTCTTCAACACCAAGCCGCCGACCGTGCCGATCGTCTCCGGGCGACCGGTCGACGGCGCCCTGGTGTTCGACGTGCCAATCGCCTCGGCCTGGAATCCCAACGGTGGCTATTACTACGGTCGTGTGACCGTCAGCTTCTAAGCCGGCTTACAGTGCACGCGCCCCGTCCTTCGCGGACGGGGCGCATCGCTGGGCTGCTCGCCGAGGGCTTGATGCGTCTGCGAACCAGACGCCAATGCTGAATCAGGTTCCGGTTCTGAGTCCAGAGCGAATGATCCGTGTTCAGACGACCATAGCTGAGCCAGTTTTAGCCAGGACGGACAAGGCCCGGGCGTTTTCGTCGGCCACGGTTGGCAGCACGCGCTCCAGGATCGCCGCATGCTTGCGCCACTTGTCCGCGTCCGGCGGCGTGAGGGTGTGCCGCGACAGTGGCAGCCGCTGGCCCAGCGCCTTGTCCCACTCCAGGTCGAGCGTCTCGCAGAGCCGAAGGATCTCCTGCTGCGGCGAAGCAAGGAAATCGTCATAGCGGACGCTCACCCACCGATCGCGCAGCAGGCCCGCCAGGTCGTCGAGCAGGATCCGCGTGGTCGTCGCCCACTGGGCCGCGACGATTTCCTCCAGCGGCGCGCCCACGAGGCTTCGCCAGCCGGGGGTGAGGAGGAAGGACCAGGGAAGCCCGCGCCAGCCCGGCAATTGGGGATAGGTTCGAAACCCTCCCGAACGCCAGCCCTCGATCATGCTCGCGAGCGTCGGCGCGGGATCGCGATAGAGATAGACGAAGCGCGCCTCGGGGAACGCCGCGGCCAGGAAGGGAACGCGAAGCGCATTCTTCGGCGTCTTCTCGAGCATACGCACGCGCTGCGCGCCCGGCGCCGCGCCGTCTCGGTCGCGAAGCGCCCCTCGGAAACGCTCCCGCAAGGCCGCGACCTGCGCCGAGTCGACGTCTGCAGCGGTCACGCGGTTCGACTCCCAGCCGTGCGCGGCGGGATTGAACGCAGGAAGCGCTTCCATAAGACGGTGTGACTCGCCGCCCACGGTGGCGAGGCCAGGCGCTCCCGCGAGGGTCTCGAACAGCAGGCTGGAGCCGGACCTGGGCGGGCTGACGATGAAGACCGGCCGATCGAATACAGGATCCGAAACGCTCGACGGGCGCGAGATGCGAGGCGGCGAGACCGCCGGCTTTGCGGAGGCCGGCGCCTCGCGGGTTTCCGCGTCCATCGCCCGCGAGCCGCCGCGCAGGGCCGATTCGAAGATCAGGGCGCGGAGGCATCGGCCGAGGCTCATGCCGTTGCGCAGGTCTATAGAGTCGACGCCCTGCGCCTGGAGCCGCGCCCATGTCGAGGCGAGCACGGCGGCATAGTCGCTCCGTGCGTCCTTGTCGTCTCCCGAGCGGGCCCAGAGGGCGTGCCAGTTCACCCTCAGGCGGTTGAGCGCCTGGCCGACGGCGGCGCCCCGCGCGTCCATCTGCGCCACCTCGCTCATCAGAAAATTCAGATGGTCGCGCAGCTCCCACGGAGTCATCACCTCCGGGGCGTTGCGGCTCTCATAGGCCAGGGCGGGCGAGGGCCCGCTGCGCGGCGGAACGGCGCGCGCGGACCAGCCGGGCTTCGCTTCCGCCGGCGCGCGCCCCTGTTCGATCAGGTTCAACAGGCCGTCTCCGCCCACCGTGTCGGCGACGAGGTGGATGCGCGCTTGCGTGGCGTCGTTGTGGACGCTGTGCAGGCTCCAGGTGTCGAAGATCCAGCACTCCCCCGCAGCCATATGCGTCTCCTCGCCGCCGCAGCGGAAGCGCACGGTCGGCTGGGTCACGATGGGCACGTGGACCCGCATGTGGTCGCGCCAGTAGTAGTCGGTGTCGACGTGCGGAGTGACCTCCGCGGCCCCCGAAAGCCGCATGAGCCGCGATCGGCCCCAGGTGGCTCCGAGCTCCTCCAGGACCTGCATCAGATAGGGGCAGGCGAGCAGGTGGGGCGTCGGCCCCATGGCGCCTTCGCGCGCATCGCTCGCCGGATCGCCGTTGGTCGTGATCAGCGGCAGGGCGTCATTGCCCGGATAGCCCTGCGGGTGCGCACGCCAGGCCTGCGCGGGCAGGGCGGCTGCTTCCTCGGCCAGGCGCGTCGCGTCGAAGCGGACGGGCAGCTGCAGGAACCGCATCCGAAGCTTCATGACACCGGCTCCCCCCTCGAACTGAGCCGCCGCTCCAACCTGGCGGCGCCGCTCGGGCTTCCATGCCGCTTTGCACTTCAGTACGGATCGACAAAAGCTCCTTATTGCATGCGGAGCCGTTCGGATCGGTCAAGGCGCCCCAATGACGTCAGTCTTCGCCCACCGCCTGGCGTCGGAGGATGACCTTCCGGCCCTCCGGGAGGTGATGGATCTCGCCATCGCCGAGCTGCAGCGGGGCTTCCTGGACGAGGCCCAGATCGCCGCCAGCCGCCTCGTCATGGGGCTGGATACCCAGCTCGTGGCCGACCGCACCTATTTCGTCCTCGAAGCGGAGGGCCGCATCGCCGGATGCGGCGGCTGGAGCCGTCGGGCCACCCTCTACGGCGGCGACCACTCCACCGCCCTGCGCGACGCCGCCCTGCTCGATCCGGCGCGCGACGCCGCGCGCGTGCGCGCCATGTACACCCACCCGGATTTCACCCGCCGCGGGGTCGGCCGCCGGATTCTCGCCCTGTGCGAATCGGCGGCGGGCGAGGCAGGATTCTCGCGGGTGGAGCTCATGGCCACCCTCGCCGGCCTGCCGCTCTACCGCGCCTGCGGCTACGTCGAGATCGAGCCGGTGGTCTCCCAGACAGACCTGGGGCCAGTGCCGCTCGTACGGATGGGAAAATCGCTCGTTCGCTGACCGCAGGCTCGACGAGGTGGCGCGGCTAAGCCAAGACAAACACAACTTAACCTGGAGGATCGGCTTGGTCCGGCGCGCGCTTCTGTCTTCCCTCGCCGTGGCTGCGCTCGGCTGGGCGGCCCATGCCCAGACGCCGCAGCTGCCCTCCGCTGCGCCCGGCGCGCCAGACCCCTTTGCTTGGTTGGAGGAGATTCACAGCTCGCGCGCCATGACCTGGGTGGCGCAACAGAACGCGCGCACGGCCAACGTGCTGGAGGCCGATCCGCGCTATGCGGATTTTCATCGCGAAGCCCTGGCCATCTTCACGGCCGAGGATCGCATCCCCACGCCACAGCCCACCCTGCTGAACGGCGATGTCGCCAACCTCTGGCAGGACGCCGGCCATCCGCATGGGATCTGGCGGGTGACCAGCGCTGAGGACTACCGCAGCGCCGATCCCCATTGGCGCACCCTGATCGACCTCGACGCCCTCTCGAAGGCGGAGGGGAAGAGCTGGTTCTTCAAGGGCGCGGTCTGTCTGCCGCCGGACGACCGACTGTGTCTGGTGAGGCTCTCGGACGGCGGGGGCGATGCGATCGAGGTCCGCGAGTTCGACGTCCGCGCTGGCGCCTTCGTCGAGGGCGGTTTCCACCTTGCGCGCGCCAAGCTCGATGTCGATTGGCTCGATCCGAACACGGTGCTGGTCGCGACCGACTTCGGCCCAGGGACTCTCACCTCGTCGGGCTATCCCTTCGTCGTGAAGATGCTGAAGCGAGGCCAGGGCCTCGACCAGGCGAAGGAGGTGTACCGCGGCGTTCCCACAGACGTGCGCGCTGCGGCCCGCATCCTGCGCGACGGCGAGGGACGCGTCACCGACGTCCTGATCGAGCACAACATCAGCTTCTTCCAGACCATCTTCCTGGAGCTGCGGCCCGATGGCTCGACGCATCCGCTCGACCTGCCTCGCAAGAACCAGCTCTATGGCGAGTTGGGTGGACGGCTGATCCTGTCGATCAACGAGGATTGGCCGGCCAATGGCGCGCATGGCGCTTTCCGCGCCGGCGACCTCCTCGGCTTCGATCCCAGGACAGGCGGCGCCGAGCTGATCTTCCGGCCGAGCCCGGTCCAGACCATCGAGGACGCCGCCGTCACCCACGACGGGGTCCTCGTCCAGATGCTGGACAATGTGATCGGCGCGATCGAGCTCTACCGCCCGCAGGCGGGCGGCGGCTGGAGCCGTCAGAGGCTGTCCCTGCCGGGCGGCTCGACCCTCTCCATCGTCGCTTCCAGCCGCGGGTCCGACCGGGCCTATGTGAGCTCGGAGAGCTTCCTCGATCCGACGGCCCTGTGGGAGATCGGCGCGGCGGACGCCCGCGTTGCACGCGTCAAGGCCCTGCCGCCGCGGTTCGACGCCTCGCGCGATGTGATGGAGCAGCGCTTCGCGACGTCCAGGGATGGGACGCGCATCCCCTATTTCCTGGTCCGGCCGAAGGACATGAAGCCGGACGGCTCCACGCCGGTGCAGATGTTCGGCTATGGCGGCTTCCAGCTCTCCGAGACCCCGCAGTACCGCCCGGAGATGGGCAAGCTCTGGCTGGAGCGCGGCGGGGCCTATGTTGTGGCCAATATCCGCGGAGGCGGCGAGTTCGGTCCGGCCTGGCACGAGGCAGCCCTGCGAGAGCACCGCCAGCGCGCCTTCGACGATTTCGCCGCCGTCGCCCAGGATCTGATCGCGACCAAGGTCACTTCACCGCGTCATCTTGGGATCTACGGACGATCGAACGGCGGCGTGCTCACCAGCGTCTCCATCACCCAGCATCCCGACCTGTTCGAGTGCGCCGTGATCGAGAGCCCGCTGGTCGACATGCTCCGCTACACCCACCTGCCGCCCGGCGCCTCTTGGATGGCGGAGTACGGGGATCCTGACGTCGCGGAGGACCGGGCCTTCATCGCGAAGTATTCAGGCTACACGAACGTGCGGCCCGGCGTGAAATACCCCGAGCCCTACATCACCACCAATACCGAGGATGACCGAGTCAATCCCGCCCACGCGCGCAAGTTCGCTGCCGAGTTCGAGGCCCTCGGGTATCCCTACCTCTATTACGAGAACACCTTCGGCGGTCACGCCAACGACGCCGACCCCGAGCTCAACGCCCGCCGCTGGGCCCGCCACTACATCTTCCTGACCCGCAAGCTGATGGACTGAGCTAGCGATCCCGCTGTCCTCCACCATAAAGGGGAAGGAGAGCGCACGGCGAAGATCAGACTCTTACTCGTTCGACGGCGGCGGTCCCATCGGGCGGCCGCCGTCTCGGCCACCCATGCGGCCCATCCCGTCGGCCATCATGTGGCCACCGTGGCCCATGTGGCCGCCAAGGCCGAAGCGCGGGCCCAGCAGAGCGGGCAGGGCGTCGAACGCCCGCTTCTGCTCGGGGCTGAGCGCCGCATAGAGGGATTTTACAGCGCCGGAGACGCGATCGAAGCGCGCACGCCGACGCGTTTCGTGATCGGCCATCATCTTCGCCATGCGGTCGAGCCGCTCGGGCGTCGTGAGAGCGCCCATGTCCTGCGCCGGAGGCGACGCCTCGGGCGGCTTCTCTGAGGGCTGGCGTTGCAGTGCGGCGGCGAACGCCTCGAACGCCGCTTCCTGGTCGGAGCGGATCTCCAGCACGTCATGCAGCGCCTTGATATGGCGGGCCTCGCGCTCCTGGAACCGGCCCGCCATGTCATCCGGACCGCCGAAACGGTGGCCATGGGCGGCGGGAGGCGGCGAGCTTTGGGCCGCGGCAGCGGCCGGGAGAGCGGCGGCTGCGACTAATGCGAGCGCGCCGAGGGTTTTGGCGATCATGTCGACCTCAGACAAAAAGGTTCAGGCATCCATCGTGTCGGATGGCCGCTTTGCTCTGTGTTTTCGAACGCGCAAAGCAGTTGTGCGACAGGACGTCGCGATTTCCTCCGTTTACGACAAGGTCTCTGATTTCGTTGGAGCTGGCCCGACGGGACGCTAGAACCGGCCGGTTCTGATCGGGGGAAACCTGCATGCGTTCTGTCGCCGGATTGGCCGTTCTGGCTGCTGCTCTTTCGCCCGTTCTCGCCGCCGCGGCGCCCGCTGCGGCCCCGGCGCCTGCGGCGGCCCCGCCATCCGCGCCCTCGCCCACGCTTCGGCCTGACCAGGTCACCTTCCGCGCCCTCTACAAGGAGCTCGTGGAGACCAACACGACCCTCTCCGCCGGCAGCTGCACCGTGGCGGCGGATCGGATGGCTGCGCACCTGAAAGCGGCGGGCTTCCCCGAGGCCGATCTGCATCCCTTCGCGGCGCCGGGCCACCCGAAGGAGGGCGGACTCGTCGCCGTGCTCCGCGGGACCGACCCGAAGGCCAAGGCGATCCTGCTGCTCGCCCACATCGACGTCGTCGAAGCCCACCGCGAGGACTGGACGCGCGATCCGTTCACCATGGTCGAGGAGAACGGCTACTACTATGGGCGAGGGTCGAGCGATGACAAGGCGCAGGCCGCGGTGTGGGTCGACACCCTGATGCGCCTCAAACAGGAGGGCTTCCGGCCCCGCCGCGACATCAAGATGGCGCTCACCTGCGGGGAGGAGACGTCCGGCGCCTTCAATGGCGCGGAGTACCTCGCGGGCCACGAGCGTCAGCTGATCGACGCGGCCTTCGCGCTGAACGAGGGCGCTGGCGGTCGCCTCGACGAAAACGGCAAGCCCACCGCCCTCAATGTCGAGGATGGCGAGAAATTTCCCCAGGACTACACCCTGGTGACGACCAATCCGGGCGGTCACTCCTCGCGCCCCTCGCGCGACAACGCGATCTACCATGTCGCGCTCGGCCTGCTGAAGATCGGCCGCTACAGCTTCCCGATCGAGTTCACCGACGCCTCGAAGGAGTACTTCACCAAGACCGGGCCCCTGGTCGGCGGGCAGATGGGCGCGGCGATGATCGCACTCGCCAACGATCCCAAGGATGCCGACGACGCCCAGATCATCGAGAACGATCCCGGCTACAACGGCATGCTGCACACCACCTGCGTGGCGACGATGATGAAGGCCGGGCATGCCACCAACGCCCTGCCGCAGCGGGCCGAGGCGAACGTGAACTGCCGGATCTTCCCGGGCACGACCCCTGAGCAAGTCCGAGAGACCCTCGTCCAGCTGGTCCAGGACCCGAAGGTCACCATCACCATGGCGCAGGCGCGTAGCCCGATCGCCAAGACTCCCCCGCCGCTGACGCCCCAGATCATGGATCCGATCAAGGCCGAGGCGGCAAAGATCTGGCCGGGCGTGCCTGTCATCCCGGTGTTGACCGCCGGCGCCACGGACGGCGCTTTCCTCACTCCGGTCGGCATTCCGACTTACGGCGTCACCGGCATGTTCGGCGACCCGGACGGCAATGGCGTGCACGGCCTCAACGAGCGCATCCGCATCACCTCGCTGATGAACGGCCGCGACTTCCTCTACGACCTGGTCAAGACCTACGCGATGCAGGAGTAGGGGCGGGGAGCCCCGCGACGGAAGGTCCACAACATTTCGGGCCTGGGCCTTCTCAAGCCACTAGATGTGGTCGGCGAGGCTGCTTAAATTCCTGATTCCGCATGGCAGACCCGGTACGGTCCTGGCCTTGTGGAAGGAGCCGCCCATGACGTTCGCGTCCCTCGCCCAGCCTGGACTGCTCACGCCGTCGCGCGGCTACAAGCCGTTCCGCTATCCCTGGGCCTACGACTTCTGGAAGCGCCAGCAGCAGGTGCACTGGATGCCCGAGGAGGTCCCCCTTGGCGAGGACTGCAAGGACTGGGCGACAAAGCTCAACGACAAGGAGCGCAACCTCCTCACCCAGATCTTCCGCTTCTTCACCCAGTCCGACGTCGAGGTGAATGAGAACTACATGGAGCGCTACGCCCGTGTGTTCAAACCCACCGAAGTGAAGATGATGCTCGCGGCCTTCTCCAACATGGAGACGATCCACATCGCCGCCTACGCCCTGCTGCTCGAGACCATCGGCATGCCGGAGACCGAGTTCTCGGCCTTCATGGAGCTGGAGGCGCTCAAGGCCAAGCACGACTACATGCAACAGTTCGGCGTCGACACCCACGCCGACATCGCCCGCACACTCGCCATGTTCGGCGGCTTCACCGAGGGCCTGCAGCTGTTCGCCAGCTTTGCCATGCTGATGAACTTCCCGCGCTTCAACAAGATGAAGGGCATGGGCCAGATCGTCTCGTGGAGCGTGCGCGACGAGAGCCTGCACTGCGAAGGGATGGTCCAGCTCTACCACGCCTTCAACGCCGAGACCGGCGCGGTGACCAAGTCCGTCGCCGATGACATCGTCGACTGCTGCAAGACCGTCGTGGGGCTGGAGGATCGCTTCATCGACCTCGCGTTCGAAGCCGGCGAGGTCCAGGGCATGACCCCTGACGACATCAAGAGCTACATCCGTTTCGTCGCCGACTGGCGTCTGAGCCAGCTCTCCCTGCCGGCCGTCTACGGGGTCAAGGAGAACCCGCTGCCCTGGCTGCAGAGCCTGTTGTCCGGCGTCGAGCACGCCAACTTCTTCGAGGCCCGCGCCACGGAATATTCCAAGGCCGCCACCCGCGGCGAATGGCACGGCGAAGCGGGCGTCTGGTCGGCCTTCGACCAGATGATGGCCAAGCGCCAGGACACCGCCCCCGCGCACTGAGGAGTGGGTCTCAGGCGTCTGTGGCTGGGATTCATCAATCCGAGAACTTACGAACTGAAATGCACCCCTTCTCCCCTTGC
>DASXGQ010000154.1:0-7921 GCA_036488995.1 Caulobacteraceae bacterium | reverse complement strand
CGACGCCGTCGATCTGCACGGCCGTCACAGCGGCGCCTTGCAGGGAGGATAGGAGAACTCGGCGCAGGCTGTTGCCGAGAGTCACGCCAAAGCCGCGCTCGAGGGGTTCGGCCACCAGACGCGCCTTGCGGTTCGCGTCAGCGCCGGTCTCGATTTGCGGCTTTTCGGGACGGATAAGCTCGTTCCAGTTTCGTTCGATCACGGATGGATGTCCCTCGAAAACGCAGGATCGCCGGCCGCCAACGCGGTCCGACGCAGGGAATTGGGTACTTGGTTACTCAGACGCGCCGGCGCTTGGGCGGCCGGCAGCCGTTGTGCGGAATGGGGGTCACGTCACGGATGGTGGTGATGGTCATGCCGACGGACTGCAGCGCGCGGAGCGCCGACTCGCGGCCGGAGCCCGGACCCGAGACGTTGACTTCCAGCGTCTTGACGCCGTGTTCGGCGGCCTTGCGGCCGGCGTCCTCGGCCGCCATCTGCGCCGCATAGGGCGTCGACTTGCGCGAGCCCTTGAACCCCATCATGCCGGCGCTGGACCAGGAGATGGTGTTCCCCTGGGCGTCGGTGATGGTGATCATGGTGTTGTTGAACGAGGCGTTCACATGCGCCACGCCCGACGTGATGTTCTTACGTTCGCGGCGTTTGACGCGACCCGGTTCCTTGGCCATCGAGACGCTCTCTTACTTCTTCTTGCCGGCGATCGGCTTGGCGGGGCCCTTGCGGGTCCGGGCGTTGGTGTGAGTGCGCTGACCGCGGACCGGCAGGCCCTTGCGGTGACGCAGGCCGCGATAGCAGGCCAGGTCCATCAGACGCTTGATGTTGACGGCGGTCTCGCGACGCAGGTCGCCCTCGACGGTGAAGTCGCGGTCGATGGTTTCGCGGATCTGCAGCACTTCCTGGTCGGTCAGCTGATTGACGCGCCGGGCGTCCTCGATGCCAACCTTCTGGACGATGTCCCGCGCCTTCGCCGGGCCAATGCCATGGATGTACTGAAGCGCGACGACGACGCGCTTGTTGGTCGGAATATTGACGCCAGCGATACGGGCCACGTGTAAATTTCTCCTGGTCACGCAAGAGAAGCGCGAACGGCGCCCCGGCCCCTCGCCCCGAAGGTCAAGCCGGTTCGTCCTTCGCGCTCTTTCGCGGAAGCGCTCCGTTATAGGGATCGGTGCGGCTCCGTCAACAACGGAAACGCCCATTTATGAACGGAAAAGGGCGGGCGCAAGGCCAGGCCCCGCCCGCGTCCGTAAGCATAATACCCCTCGACTCTGCCTTGGGGTGGTTAAGGAAAGCATGAAGATGGCCCGGAAGGCAATTGCGCGCGCAATTGCGATGGAGCGGGCGGACTTGCGCGCGGCCGGGCGGCGCCCTCACCTAACGGCTCGATTCGGGGGAATTGCGATGACCTTGCGCACCAGCATGCTCGCCGCGGCGGGATTCGCCGCGATTCTGGCCCTGGGCGGCGGCTCCGCCAGCGCCAAGGACCTGGCGATCCACGCCGGACGGCTGATCGACGGCACCGGCGCGGCGCCGCGCGAGAAGGTGACCATCCTCATCCACAACGACCGGATCACCGGCGTCGAGGCCGGCTTCACCGCCCCCAAGGGCGCCGAGGTGGTGGACCTGTCCACTTCGACCGTCCTGCCCGGGCTGATCGACGACCACGTTCACATCACCCAGGGCTTCCACAAGGGCGACCCGATCCACACCAACATGACCCGCACCTATGCGGACGAGGCGATCGAATCCACGGTCTATGCCCATGACACCCTGATGGCCGGCTTCACCTCCGCGCGCGACTGCGGCGCCGACACCGAGGTGATCGTCGCCCTGAAGCGGCAGATCAACGCCGGCATGATCCCGGGCCCGCGCCTGTGGGTGGCCGGCAAGCCGCTCAGCCCCACCGGCGGCCACGGCGACGACGCCAACGGCCTCGACCCGGAACTCACCCATCCGCACTGGACCGACAACCTGGTCGACAGTCCCGAGCAGGCCCGCAAGGCGGTCCGCACGCTTAAGCGCGAGGGCGCCGACCTGATCAAGATCATGCCGTCCGGCGGCGTGGCCTCGATCGGCGACGACCCGACCCTGCAATTGATGGCCGACGACGAGATCAAGGCGGTGATCGACACCGCCCACGCGCTCGGCATGAAGGTCGCCGCCCACGCCCATGGCAAGCAGGCCATCGACCACACCATCGCGTTGGGCGTCGATTCCATCGAGCACGGCACCTATGCCGACGCCGAGAGCTACCAGCTGTTCAAGGCCCACGGGACCTACCTGGTGCCGACCCAGCTGGTCGGCGAGAAGATCCTCGAGCACGCCAAGACCCACCCCGAGGACCTGAACCCCGACAGCGTGCGCAAGACCTTCGAGACCATCCCGACGATGTTCCGCAACCTGCACGACGCCTATGCGGCGGGGGTGAAGATCGCCTTCGGCACCGACACCTTCGGCATGTCCAACCACGGCGAGAACGCCCAGGAGTTCAAGCTGCTGGTCAACGCCGGCATGCCGCCCATGGAGGCGATCAAGGCCGCCACCTGGAACGCCGCCGACCTGATCGGCGACACCAAGGACATCGGCGCCGTCCAGCCCGGCCGCTACGCCGACATCATCGCCGTCGACGCCGACCCCCTGAAGGATGTGACGGTGCTGGAGCACGTGGCCTTCGTGATGAAGGGCGGTGTCGTCTACAAGGCCAAGGGCGTGGCGGTCAGGTAGGCCGCGAGGTTCGGGAGCCAACGAACCGCAGTTCCTGCATCCGCTTTCGACCCGTTGCGGACCTCCGCAAGGTCCGGTTTCGAGGTTAGCAGATGTCTAAGTCACGGCCTGCCTGACAGGATTGTGCGGCCGACCCCAATCGGACAAAGACGTTGCGCACTTATAGGAGCGAGCCCTGATCCGGGGGCGGCTTGTGAACATCGCGCAGAGCTTGAGCGCGCCGCGGGATTTCGGCGAACACAGCATTCCAGAACGGAACGTCGTCCTCGCCGAGGTCGCCCTTCTGCCAATCGTAGCGGGCCGAGAGCACCAGGTCGTCGAGGTCGCGCGCCGAAGGTTCGGGGCGGCGCTGCGCGATCAGGTCGTCCACCTGCTACTGGACCTGAGGCATCTCGTCATCCGAGACGGCTTCGTGCTCGTTCGTCATGCCCAGAGCCTAACTCTGGCGGTCGCCCCGGTCACCTTGCCCCTTCTTCGCCGGCGTCTTCGAGTGCTGGCGCTGGTCGGCGGCCAGGCTCTTGCCCACGTCCACCTGATCGTCGGTGAAGTGGCCCTTCTCGTCGCGGCGGGCGTAGCGCTTGTCGCCGGGGGTCGGTTCAAT
Source organism: Caulobacteraceae bacterium (assembly GCA_036488995.1). Classification (GTDB taxonomy): domain Bacteria; phylum Pseudomonadota; class Alphaproteobacteria; order Caulobacterales; family Caulobacteraceae; genus Acaudatibacter. Next base: position 4,596 of record DASXGQ010000154.1, on the reverse strand, counting down.
GATCTCGCGTTTCGACATGGTGAGGTCTCCCTTTACGGGTTGAATCCACCTTGAACCTCAGGGTTCCCAAGTCGGCCAGATGACGTCGTCTGCCACGAAATTCGCCTGCCGGTAGTACGCCGTTTGCGAACGCGGCTAACGCCGCTACGACTGACATCCAAATTGGGGGAAAGACATGATTTCGGTTCGCAAATTGGCCGCCGCGGCTGTCGGGCTATCGATGCTCGCGGGCGCTGCTAGCGCCACCACGATCATCACCACCTACACGGGGACGGTATCCGGTAACGACACAGATGGCCTGTTCGGCGCGAAGGGCGCGAGCCTCGCGGGGGATACGTTCACGTCCGTATATACGACGACGACGGGGGGCACAGAATATCACACCACGACCCCAACCTTCGAAGAAGTGGTTGGCGGCGCCGGCTATGGCGCGGGCCATTCGTCGCCGGTCAGTGCAGTGTTCACTCTTTCGCAAGGCTCCGTTGTTCTCGGCACATATTCTATCGACGGGTCTGACGACGGAGATATGTTTGTCTCGACAGGCTCCTCGTCGGGCACAATCTTCGATTTCGCGGAATCTCCTTCGGACTACGTCATCAATACTGTCGGTTCCGGGGTGAGCGCCTTCGTACCCTCTGCGTCAGTCGCGGCCACGGTATCCTACACCCTGACCGGGGATGACCACACGTCGGGCACGTTCGGATACGGGAGCACTACTCTCACCCTCGCTACCCAAAAAGTGACCTCCGGCGTTCAAACCGGCGTGCCCGAACCCGCGACCTGGGCTTTGTTGATCGCGGGCTTCGGCGGTGTAGGCGTCATGCTGCGCCGTCGCCGGGTGGCGACGGCTTAGAGCACGTCGTCCCGATATTCGCGCCGCACATCGGCGGGCGGGTTGTCGTCGCGAAGGCCCTTGAACGTCGCCTGCCGAAGCTTCCCGCTGGCGGTCCTTTCCCGCGAACTCGACCTGGGCGACCAGTTCCGGCGTGGCCCGGCGTTCTCCGGCTTGCGCTGGGACCATGCGCGCCGGGCGCACGTGCAAACGTCCGATCTTGGGCGCGACGCCGAGGACTGCGCTCGACCCATGCGGACGTCCGAGGGTGCGTGCGCTCGCGTGGGGTCACCAGATAAACGGCAGTAAGGCCCTTACTTCGCTGCGATAGCTTTCGTAGGGCGCGCCGAAGGCAGAGACCAGCATCGCCTCTTCCACCCTAACTCGATAAACATAAGCGACGGACGTCGCCGCCAAACTGGCCAAAAAGACCGAGGTGTTGCCGCTCGTCAGCGCGATGCCGTTTAGGGTCAGGAGCGAACCGAGGTAGCCCGGATGGCGGACAATCCTGTATGGCCCGCCCCTTTCAATCCTCTGCTCGCTCTGGATCAGCAGGGTGCGACTGTAGCGCCAGCGGAGTTTGAGAACAGCCCAGAGCCGGAGGAGGAGACCTAGGGTCGCGACGCCGACGCCCGTCCACGCGATCGCTGGCATTCCTGGAAGACCGCCCTGAGGGCCCAACCAGCTCGGCTTCAGGTGCGCGACGCCTGGCCTTCTGACGTGTATCGCGAGCATGAGGCCTGCAATTGGAACGATGGACGCGACCGATAAGGCGAGGGTGCTGCCTCGATCCGAGGCATCACCGACCATGGATCTCGCCTTGGCTCCAAATCGGACCTCACTCTGGATGGCTTGGAGCACCAAGACGATCACGCCCGCCAGGCTATATGCTGGCAGCGAGGTCAATCTGGTCGCCCAATCAGAGAACGGGTCCATCATCGAAGGCTCGGTCTCCTTAGCCCTTGTTCACCGTGATGACTGGGCGCGGCAACTCGGTCGACGCCTCACCGACCAGTTGAAGGCGCATGCCGACGCCAAGGTCCACGTTCCCATTTTCATTGGCACGGCGCATCGTTGACGAAATGGTCGGCCGTGGCGCTTGGATCTGATGTCTGATGAATTGGAAAAGCATCGTCGTTCACCACCGTCCGCAGTTACCCCTGACCTTTGGCCCGGCTTTCCTGCGCCTTCAAATTCGCCTCGGCCGCTCCGATGAAGCGGAACACTTCGACCTTCATCAAAGCCTCCCGATCTGCCTGCGCGTCGTCTGTCTTGGCCGTCAATGTTGGCATCACCGCCGTCGCGGGCGAGGGATTACTCATCAACTGGCTGGTCACCACGCGAAAGCGCCTGGCAAAATCCATCGCTTCCGCCGAGGTCGCATCTACAGACGCAATGAGGACCATAGCCTCTTCCAGCAGCGCCTTGCCGGTCTTCACAAGGTCCTGATGATCGGCGGTCCAAGCCGGGACACTGACGTCCGGCGGAAGATGCTTCTGCACGATGGGTTGAAGGGCGTCTTTCATGTCCATGAGGGACGGCTTCGTCGTCACGACGGTCTCCTGGGTAAGGGTTGCGAGATCGTCGATGGAAAGAGCCGCGCCCGACGCCAATTTCGCCTGGGCCGTTCGCAGGACGGCGAGGGCGCGAGCAATGCGATCACCGTCCTTGACCAGGGCCTGTTCCTGAACCGCCAGGATCGGGGCCAAGGCGTCCCCGCTGACCAGAAGTTCACCGATTTGGCCGAGCGATAAGCCCAGGCGTTTAAGGGCGATGATCTGGTGCAGCCGAGCGAGCTGGTCCGAGCCATAGACGCGCCAACCCGCGCCCGTGGATCCATTGCTTGTCCGCACCGGCTGCAAGAGTCCGTGCTGCTCGTACAGGCGCAGCGCCTTGATGCTGACGCCGAAACGCTTGGCGGTTTCCGCGGGGCTAAGATGACCATTCATCGTTGGCTCGTTCTATCGACCCTCAAGCTATGCAGGTCATCCCTAAGGGACGGGTCAATCGCTTTCGGGCTCTATTTGTGAGCAAGGGGGCTACGTCCGCTTTTCACCCTTGCCGGACGCTCCGATCTTCCACTGATCGGGCCGGTCGACAGGCATGGGTCTATGAGTTCCCGGCAGAGGGACGGGAATGACGGAGAATTTTGAACTGCGATGATGCGGTCAGGCCTTCAGCCTACGCGCGCGGCGGTCCTGTCGCCCTGGCCGGCGGAAGAGTCAGGACCTGGCTTACGGTTCCTATGAGGCGGGCGCGGAGTGGCTGGCCGCCTCGCGGGTCGCCTGTAACGTTGGAGGCTGGCCGCGGCGCGACGACGGCATCGGCGGAGAATCGCGCCAGGAGGTCCTGCAAGGTCGGCAGGGCCGCGGGCGGCGGGCCGGGCAGAGCCGCGGCGTCGGCGGCGACGCCGTCCAAGGCGCGCAGCAGCAGGGGAAGGCTGGCGCGCTCCGTTTCGCGGTCGCGGTCGAGGTCGCGGTCGGAGGAATCCGGGCGCTCGCGGTGTATGGATTCGGGCGGCTCGGCGCGCTCGGCCTCATTCTCAGGCGGATCACACCCGGCACGATTGGCCGCGTCGTCCCTATCCTCACGCAGGACACCCGCGCCGGCGGCCCTCGCTTCGCGCTCCAGGCGCAGCTCAAGGGCAATGCCGACTCGCACCGCGAAGAAGCAGCGGTCGAACAGCTGGAAATACCGGAGCTGGTCGGCGGTCGTTTCCGCCCGCCGAGCCTCCGCCCCGAACGCCATGCCGAGCCGATGGGCGCAGGCGCCCATGTCGGCAAGCATCGCGAGGCGCGGGTCGGCGGCGGTCATGAGAACAAATATAGAACATCAAGCGATGACATTCAAGACGCGTCGGTGTCTGCCCGCGTCGGGGTTCGCAGCAAATCGAGGCGCCCTGCCCGCCGCTCGCCCCTCCACCATCCGCTTTTCGGCGGACGGTCCCCCTCCGCCGCTTCGCGGGGAGGTAGCGCTTGACGGCGGCGTCCGCCTATCGTGACAGTCCGCGCCATGACCTCCGACGCCCAATTCATCCGCGGCCTGCCCAAGGCCGAGCTCCACCTGCACATCGAGGGCAGCCTGGAGCCCGAGCAGATGTTCGAGCTGGCGCGCCGCAACAGGATCGCGCTGCCCTTCAAGTCGGTGGAGGAGGTCCGCGCGGCCTACGCCTTCTCCAACCTGCAGGACTTCCTGGATATCTATTACCAGGGCGCGGGCGTCCTGATGACCGAGGCGGATTTCCACGACCTGGCCATGGCCTATTTCCGTCGCGCCGCCGCCGATGGCGCGCGCCACGTGGAGCTGTTCTTCGACCCGCAGACCCACACCGACCGCGGCCTGCCCTTCTCCGTCGCCATCGAGGGGCTGCTGTCGGGGATGGCGGAGGCGCAGCACTCGCTGGGCGTCACTTCGAAGCTGATCCTCTGCTTCCTGCGCCACCTGGACGAGGACGCCGCGTTCGCGACGCTGAAGGCCGCCGAGCCCTGGCTGGACCGGATCGTCGGCGTCGGCCTGGACTCCTCCGAGGTCGGCCACCCGCCGTCGAAATTCGCCCGGGCCTACGCCGCCGCCCGCGAGCGGGGCCTGAAGCTGGTCGCCCACGCCGGCGAGGAAGGCCCGCCGGCCTATGTCTGGGAGGCGCTGGACATCCTGGGCGTCGACCGCATCGACCACGGCAACCGGGCGCTGGAGGATCCGGCCCTGGTGGAGCGGCTGGCCAAGTCCGGCATGACGCTGACCGTCTGTCCGCTCTCCAACCTGAA
>DASXGQ010000119.1:0-46723 GCA_036488995.1 Caulobacteraceae bacterium | reverse complement strand
ATCTGGGAGAAGCCCAGGGCGCTGGAGGAGGTCATCTGCGTGAGCCCCGGGATCTGGCCGAACTGGCGCTCCAGGGGCGTGGTCAGCGACGAGGCGTTGATGCGGGCGTCCGCGCCCGGCAGCTGAGACGTCACCGCGAGGGTGGCGACGCTGATGTTGGGGAGAGGCGCCACAGGCAGGGTGAAGTAGGACACCGCGCCCAGCAGCAGCAGGCCGATCATCAGCATGATCGTGGCGATCGGCTTGCGGATGAAGATGCCGGAAAGACCTCCGGACGGCGCCTTTGCGGCGGGCTCGCCAGCCGGATCGTGCTGGGTGTGGTCGTCTCTCACGGCGTCAGTCCCAGGCTCTCAGCGGCTGGGTGCTTCAGGTCCTGGGCGGCGGAGGCGCCGGCCTTGGTGCGCGTGATGTGGGCGCCCGGCGTCAGGCCAAACTGGCCGTCGGTGACCACCTCCTGACCGGCGGAGAGGCCGGACTGGACGATGGCGCGGTCGGCGATCTGGCGGCCGACCTGCACGCGGATTGCCGAGACCGTCCCGCCGGGGCCGACCGCCCAGACAAAGGCGCCTTTGTCGTCGCGCTGGATGGCGCTGGACGGCACGGTCAGGGCGTTGGGCGTGCGCGCAAGGATCAGGTGCGCGTCGATCGACTCGCCAGGCCACAGGACCTTGGCGGCGTTGGGGAACTCGGCCTTGACGGTGATCGTCCCCGAGGCGAGGTCCACCTCGTTGCTGAGGACAGTGAGCCGTCCCTTGTCGAGCGGCGTCGTCGAGGCGCCGCCCTGAGCGTAGGCGTCAACCTCCAGTCCGTCGGCGCCGGCGCTCGCCATGGCCTGGCGGATTGCCGGGATGTCCGTCTGCGGCAGGGTGAAGACCACGCTGATCGGCTGGATCTGGGTGATCGCCACCAGGCCTTGCGGATCGCTCGGGCCGACGAGGTTGCCCACGTCGATGAGGCGCAGGCCGGTCACGCCGGTGATCGGCGAGACGACGGAGGTGTAGCCGAGCTGCACCTTGTCGCGACGGGTCACCGCCTGGTCGGCGGCGACCGCGGCGTGGAGCTGGGCGACCAGGCTCCGCTGAGTGTCGAGTTGCTGGGCGCTGACGAGGTTCTTGGCGGCGAGGGGAATGTCCCGGTCCAGCAGGACCTGGGCGTCCGAAAGGGCGGCCTGGTCCTTGGCGGTGTTCGCCTCGTCCTGGGCTACCGTCGCCTCGAGCGGGCGGGGATCGATCTGGGCAATCTGCGAGCCGGCGTGGACGATCTGGCCCTCGGTGAACTCGATCTTGACGATCTGACCAGGGACCTGAGCGCGCGCAACGGTGGTGTTGAAGGCCTGCACCTGCCCCAGCCCCACCTGCTCGATGGGCGCCTCGCCGGCGAGGACCCTCGCCGTGGTCACTGGGAGAGGTTTCGCGGGCGCTGGGGTCTTGGCGTGGCCCGCGCAACCGGCGAGGCCCGCGCCTCCCAGCAGGAAGGCGAGGGTCAGATTTGCGACCCGCATCCGATGCTCCGTCCATCAATCAGATTTGAGGCCACCATCGTTTCATGCATGATGGTCTGGTCTCAAATGGCGATGGAGAATGAAGAACATTCGTGCCGCGAATAATCCAATGGGCATAAGATGATGCGCGGGCATGCGCGGCGACGGCCCGGCAGCGATGAGCAGTCAACAGCAGGAAGGCGCCGGAGGACGCGGGGTCGGTCTCGCTCCCCGCGCCGAACGCAGGTAATGGCCGCCGATGACCAGCGCCGCGCCTTTCCTGCCGAGAGCGATCCTGTTCGACCTCGACGACACCATCCTCTCGGCCTACTCGCGGCCCGAGTCGGCGTGGCTTGAGGTGGCGCAGGAGTTGGCCGAGTCCATCGCTCCGCTGCGCCCCGCCGATGCGGCAGTGGCGATCGCAGATTATGCGCGTGGTTTCTGGGCCGATCCGGATCGGCACAGACTTCACCGTCAGGACCTGAGGACAGCCAGGCGTGAGATCGTCGGCGGCGCCCTCGCGAAGCTGGAGGCCCAGGGGCGCTCGGCGTTCGCGGCGGATGTCGCGGTGCGTCTGGCGGACCGCTTCACCGATTACCGCGACGAGCAGATGAAACTGTTCCCGGGGGCGCACGAGACGCTCGACGCGCTGAAGTCGGCGGGCGTGCGTCTCGCCCTGGTGACCAATGGCGACGGCCCCGGCCAAAGGCGCAAGGTCGAGCGCTTCGAGCTGGCCCGCCGCTTCGACCACATCCAGATCGAGGGGGAGCACGGCTTCGGCAAGCCCGAGGAGCGGGCCTATCTCCACGCCCTCGAGGCGTTGGACGCGGCGCCGCACGAGACCTGGATGGTCGGCGACAATCTGGAGTGGGAGGTGGCCGCCCCGCAGAAACTAGGGATCTTCGCGATCTGGCACGACCCGCTGGGCCAGGGCCTGCCTTCCGACTCTCCCGTCCGGCCCGACAGGATCATCGCGCGGCTGGAGGAGCTGCTCGAGCCGCCTGCCCGCGAGGTCGCGGAATAGCGGCTGGCGCCACTCCTCCCGGACGTCGCAAGGCTTACCCGGAGCGCCACGCGCCCTCGCCGGCTAACCGTCTTTCCGCACCCGGCGCTGTGGATGCGGAGAGGGGGCCGGCGAGGACGCCGGCGCTCCGGGTGTTTCCGGCAGCGCCACGCGCGTCTCCGACGCCCGCTGCTGACTGTCGCCGATCCGAGATAGACGCTCCCGCCGCCATCGGACACCTTGGCCGCATGAGTGAGCAGGACGATCAGCCTTCATTCGAACTTAGCCGACGGAGGCTGCTGGCGGCAGCGGGGCTCGGCGGAGTTGCGCTGTCGCTTGCGAGAGCGGGCGAGGCGCAAGCCCAGCCAGCGACCGCGGGGGCGGCGGATCCGGTGACGACGCCGCCCGTCGCGGGGCTGCACCTGCAGTTCGGGGCCGATGCCGCCTCGGAAGTGGTCGTCTCGTGGCACACCCTGCAGCCAGCGCGCCGGCCGCGTGTCCTGCTGGGAAAACCGGACGGGCGGCTGGAGCAGGTCACGCCGGCGAGCGAGGTCAGCTACACCGACGCCAAGCATGGCCAGGTCGTCTACGCCTATCACGCCAGCATCAGCGGCCTGAGGCCGGCTGCCTCGTACATGTATTGCGCCCTGCACGACGGGGCGGAGCCGGAGTTCGGCACGTTCAGGACTGCGCCCAGGGGGCGGGCGGCGTTCACTTTCACCAGCTTCGGCGACCAGGGCACGCCCACAGCGGCGAGGAAGTTCGAGCCGCCACCGGGCGTGACCCTGCCGCGGCCGCTGTTCGTCAACGACAACCTGGGCTCACCCGCGGGCGGCGACACGACGCTTGGAGTCGAGCGGGTGCAGCCGCTGTTCCACCTGTTCAACGGCGACCTCTGCTACGCGAACCTGGCGCAGGACCGCGTGCGGGCCTGGTGGGACTTCTGGACCAACAACAGCCGCAGCGCGCGGCGGCGCCCGTGGATGCCCTCGCCCGGGAACCACGAGAACGAGCTGGGCAACGGGCCGATCGGCTACAAGGCCTACCAGACCTACTTCCGCGTTCCCGAGGCGGCCGGCCAGACGGAGGTCACGCGGGGTCTGTGGTACGCCTTCACCGCCGGTTCGGTGCGGGTGGTCAGCATCGCCAACGACGACGTCTGCTATCAGAACGGCGGCGACTCCTATGTGCGGGGCTATTCGCAGGGCGCGCAGAAGACGTGGCTGGAGCGCGAACTGGCGGCGAGCCGCGCCAACCGTGACATCGATTGGATCGTGGTGTGCATGCACCAGGTCGCCATCTCGAGCGTCGACAAGTTCAACGGCGCGGACCTGGGGATCCGCGAGGAGTGGTCGCCGCTGTTCGACAAATACGGCGTCGACCTTGTCGTGTGCGGCCACGAGCACCACTACGAGCGCTCGCACCCGATCCGAGGTCACGAGGGCAACCAGACCCTGACGCCCATCCCCGCGTCGACCGCCATTGACGTGATCGACACCACCAAGGGCACGGTCCACATGGTGATCGGCGGGGGCGGGACCTCGGAGCCCTCCAACGCGCTGTTCTTCGATCCGCCGCAGTGCCGCGTGATCGTCTCGGTCGGAGAGCCCGATCCGAAGACGGGCCGCCGGCCGCCGGTCTATGTGCGGGAAATGGCGCCCTGGTCAGCGGTCCGGAACGCCGCCCACGCCTACGGCTTCGCCGCCTTCGCCGTCGACCCGGGGTCGAGTCCAGGCGGGACGACCGAGATGAAGGTCACCTATTACGACGTGCTTGGGACGGGCGGCGAAATCGCCCCATTCGAGACGTTCACCCTGCGCCGGCCTCGGAGGGACTAGCGCTTGGATCCTCCCCCATGAAATGGGGGAGGGGGACCGCGAAGCGGTGGAGGGGGCGGGGCTCGCGACGTCTTTCAGCGCACGACGGCCAAGTTAACCGCGGCAGGCGCCCGAGCCGGGGCCGGCCCCGGTACGAACCGGGTAGATGGTCGACAGACTGGACCGGGCTGATGGTCGACAATCAGCCCGGTTGCACACCCCTCCACCCCTTCGGGGTCCCCCTCCCCCGCGTCGCGGGGGAGGAACAAGCTACGACCCCGGTTGGTACGTATTGTTGCCCCGGTCCCGATCCGGGAGGCGGTGGTCGGGGTCGATTGTGACGGAGACGATGCGGGGGCCGCCGGCGAGGGGCAGGGTCTGGGTTGCGCCAAGCTCCCAGGTCTCTACGGCCACGGGGACGCGCCGGGAGGAGCCGTCGGCGTAGCGAACCTCCAGCGTGGTGGGCGCGATCAGCTTGTCGTGGGTTTCAACCGTGACCCTGGCGCCCTTGGTGGGGTCGTTGTCGACATAGGCGACGCCAGTCACCGCAAGGTCCATCTGCCAGTTCTCCAGGAACCAGCCGCGCCACCACCAGGCGAGGTCCTCGCCCGCCTCGCTGTCCATCGCGCGGAAGAAGTCGCTGGGCTTGGGGTGCTTGAACGCCCAGTCGGCGATGTACTTGCGGAAGGCGGCGTCGAAGCGCTCCGGCCCCAGGATCTCCTCGCGCAACAGGCGAAGGCCCAGCGCCGTCTTGAAGTAGGTCACCGGGTGCCGGTAGCGCTCGGAGATCAGGTCGGCGCGGGTCATGATCGGCGGGGCGTGCGGATCGGCCAGCAGGGGCAGGATCTCGTCCACCGGATTGCCCCCGCCCGGCGCGTATTCGCTGTCCCGCTTGGGCCCGTAGACCCCGCCCTCGAACTCGTCGGACTCATAGGTGTCGATGAAGGTGTTGAAGCCTTCGTCCATCCAGGCGTCGCGCCGCTCGCTGGAGCCGACGGTCATCGGGAACCAGGTGTGGCCGAACTCGTGGGCGGTGATCCAGAACAACCCCTTCCCTTTGTCGGCGATACCGTCGAACACCAGGCCGGGATACTCGATGCCTGACGCGCCGCCGGCGATGCTCACCGCCGTCGGATAAGGGTAGGGATACCAGTGCTGGGAGAAGCGCTGGATCGCGTCCTTGGTATATTCGGTCGAGCGGCCCCAGGCGTCAGGTCCCGCGCTCTCTACGGGATAGACGCTCTCGGCCAGGGCGGTCTTGCCGCCGGGAAGGTCGATACGCGCGGCGTCCCATACGAAGGCCTTCGAGGCGCTGAAGTCGACGTCGCGGGTGCTGGACATGTGGTAGCGCCAGGTCCGCTCGCCAGCAGGCGCCGGCGCGGCCGCGTCGCGGGCGACCTCCTCGGGTGTGCGGATCATCACCGTGGTCTCGCTGTTGCGGGCCTGCGCGAGGCGCGCGCGCTGCTGCGGCGTCAGCACCTCCTGCGGGTTCCCCAGCTCGCCGTTACCCAGCACCAGCATGCCGGCGGGAACCGTGATCGCGTAGTCGAAGTCGCCGTACTCCAGGTAGAACTCCTGGGCGACGTAGGGCAGCGTGTCCCAGCCGCGCACGTCGTCGAACACCTCCATGCGCGGATAGAATTGCGCGACGTCGAAGATCGGCCCGTTCTTGGTGTCCACCCAGGCGGTGTGGCCGCCGAACACCCCGGGCACAGTATAGTGGTAGGCGATCTTCAGCTTCAGCTTCCCGCCCCGCGGCTCCAGCGGTCGATCGAGAGGCACCCGCATGCGCGTGTCGGAGACGAGATAGCGGGCGGGACTCGCGTGGCCGTCCCGCACCACCTGCACGGACTCGATCGTAACGCCGTCGGTCACCTGTCCGGCCTTGCGCCACCGGCTCATGACGGCGGCGTTGCGGGCGTCCGGCCGGTAGGTGTTCTGATCCAGCTGGAGCCAGAGGCTGGAGAGCGAGCTGGGGCTGTTGTTTGTGTAGGTGATGGTCACCGTCCCGGTGAGAACCTTGGAGACGGGATCGAGACGGGCGGCGATGTCGTAATCCGCCCGGTTCTGCCAATAGTCAGGGCCTGGGGAGCCGTCGCCCGACCGGTAGCGGTTGACCGCCTCGGGCATTGCGATGGGCGCGAAGGTCTCGAGAGGATCGAAGCGGCTGGCGGCGGACGGCTTCTCCGGGACCTGAGCCCAGGCGGGGGACGCCAGACCCGCCATGGCCGCCATAGCCGTGGCCGCGACCCCGATCCAGTTCCGACTCATCCGTTCCCTCGACAGCTATGCCGGTCGGACCAAAGGAGCGGAAGCCGCCCGCACGCAAGGGCGCAAGCTCCCATATTTGATCCTCCCGAAGCCAGGCCCCTGGCGTTGTCGACCTTCGCCGTCCGGGTCGATAATCTTGCGCCTGTCCTTCCGTGAGAAAGCGGAGGTCCTTCGTGCGCACTTCGGTCATCGCATCTGCAGCGCTCCTCGCCTTTGCGCTTCCAATGCTGGCCCGATCGGACCGTGGGATGGACACGGGCTTCGGCCCGCCGCCCCCGCTCGCCCCTGGCCGTGCGCCGCCGCTTCCAAGACTTGGGCCCCTGGCGGCTCCCCGCTCGCAGAATCAGGTGGGCCTCCCCAAGGCTTTGACCGTATCGGTCATCCCGCCGGGCAGCCCCCTCACGCCTGCCGCTGTGTCGTTGGGTGAAAAGCTGTTCTTCGAGAGCCGGCTCTCCGGCGATGGTTCTGTCGCCTGCGCGACGTGCCACGATCGGGCGCGCGCCTTCACCGACGGTCGACCCGCCTCGATCGGCATCCATGGCCGTGTCGGTCAACGCAACTCGCCCACGGTCCTGAACGCGCTCTACAACAAGACCCAGTTCTGGGACGGACGTGTCAACACGCTCGAGCAGCAGGCGGCGTTGCCGATCACCAATCCTTTCGAGATGGGCTCATCGAGCGTCGCGGCGGCCACATCGCGGATCGCAGGCGACAGCGATTATCGGGCGCGATTCAAACGGGCCTATGGGCGCGGTGTGAACGCACCAGACATGCTGCGGGCGATTTCGACCTACGAGCGGACCCTGGTTTCGTTCGACTCACCCTTTGACCATTTCATCGCCGGAGACTCCAACGCGATCAGCGGCTCGGCCAAGCGTGGATGGAGCCTGTTCAACACCAAAGCCCGCTGCAACTTGTGCCATGCGTTGACTGACACGGCGCAGGACGTGACCGTCTTCACTGACAACGACTTTCATAATATCGGCATCGGTATTCTTCGGCATCACGTCGGACCGCTTGCGATCCAAGCCGAACATCAGCTCGCTCAAGGACATCTCGAGACGATTGATACCGCGGCGATCGAGAGTGAGATGTCGGTTTTGGGGCGGTTCCTCGTAACGAAGAAGAAGGCGGACATCGCTTCGTTCAAGACACCAGATATACGCAACATCATGGTGACCGCACCGTACTTCCACGATGGTTCAATGCAAACCTTGTGGGATGTCATGGACCATTACAACAAGGGCGACGGGATTTCCAATCCCTGGCTTGACACGGACATGCATCCATTGGCGCTGACCGAACCCGAGATCAACGATATGGTGGCCTTTCTCGCATCGCTCACAAGCTCGCCCTACAAGCAGCTTGGCGATCGGGAATACGCTCGGCAACTCGCGATCGCGAAGGTCAGCCGACCTCAACGCGACACGGCGCGGGCTTTCGGACCAAAGCCCAAGCAACCTCCGCCTCCCTTCTGACGATGACGTATCGGGCGACTTTGGGCTCTCAGCTCATCTGGCCGCCATCGACCGGAATGACGGCGCCGTGGACGAAGCTGGCGCGAGGAGAGAGGAGGAAGGCGGCGACCGGGCCGATCTCCTCCACGGCGCCGAAACGGCGCATGGGAACCTCTCGCTCTATGTAGCCGGTCCAGAACTCCGGTTCGGAGGTGACCGCCTCGTCCCACCAGTTGCCGGGGAAGCGGATGTTGCCGGGGGCGAGGGCGTTCACTCGCACGCCCTGGGCGCCAGTCATCCCGGCCAGGGCGCGGGCGAGATGGTTCACCGCCGCCTTGGCCGGACCGTAGGGCAGGGGGTCGCCCCAGGCCGCCATGCCGGCGACGCTGCTGATCAAAAGAAGCGAGCCTTCGCCGCGAGGGATCATGCGCCTGAGGGCGCCCCGGGCCAGCCGATAGGCGGAGTCCAGGTTCTGGGCGAGGCCCGCGGCCCAGGTCTCATCGTCGACGTCGAAGCCCATCGGCCCGTGGTGGAGTCCGACATTGGCGACTGCGCCCCAGATGGGTCCGAGCTCCGTCTCCGCCGCCGCTAGCGACGCTTCGATCGTGGCGCTGTCACGAAGATCGCCCGCGCGGGCCCAGACCCGGTCAGCGCCGTAGGTCGCGGCCAGCCGCACGCGTGTCTCATCCAGGGCCTCGGCGCCGCGCGCCGTCAGGGCGACCCGCGCGCCCTCCTCAAGGCAAGCTTGAGCGATGGCCAGGCCAATGCCCCGGCTGGCTCCGGCGATGAAGACCACGCGGTCGGTCAGATCGAGATTCAAGTTGGGTTCCCCAAGGGCAGGCGGGAGGAGGGCCTCTAAGGCTGGATTCCTCGCGTTCAATCAAGCAGCTGAAGCGCGCCGTACCGCTTGACGCGGGGCGCGCGTCAGGCGTCAATCCCTGCAAGATCATGGCAAATCTCGCACCGGCGATCGCGCCGCCTCTTTCCGTCGCTGCGCCGGAGCCGCCGGGCGAGACGGCCGCGCAGGTGCTGCGGCGCCAACCTCTGGGCCTAGGGTTGTTGGGCCTCTATGGGTCGGGCGCCATCGTCGACGCCTGCTCCACGGTGTTCCTCAGCACCTTCCTGTATTTCTACCTGACGGCCGTTTGCGGGCTGTCGGGGACGCTCACGGGGCTGGCGCTGGGCATCTCCCTGGCGGTCGATTCGTTCGTAGATCCGCTGTTCGGCTCGCTCTCCGACAACAGCCGCTCGAGGTTTGGCAGACGCCATCCCTTCATGCTGGCGTCGATCATCCCGATCGTAATCTGTCTCGGCCTTCTGTTCTCGGTCCCAACCGGCCTGAAATCTGCAGGGCTGATGGCCTATGTCCTGACGCTCTCCCTTGGGCTTCGCATGAGCCTGTCGGGATTTGGCGTGCCCTATACCGCCCTCGGCGGGGAGCTTTCGGACAACTACAACGAGCGCTCGACGATCGTGGCCTTCCGCGTGGGCGTAGGCGCGATCGGCACCATCTCCATCCTCGTGCTGGGATACGGCGTGTTCCTGTCGGCGAAGTCGGGGGGCCAGCTCAACCGCGCCGCCTACACGCCCTTCGCCTGGAGCGGGGCGGCGGTCATGGCGAGCGCGGCCTTGCTCAGCACGCTTGGCACCCTGGGCGCGCGAGCGCGCCTGCACGGAGCGGCGCACGGCGAAGGGCACGCGCTTGGCAGGCTGGTGAAAGAGGTGGGGGAGGTGTTCCGCAACAGCTCCTTCCTGTTCCTGTTCGTCGCCTGCCTGGTGTTCTTTATCGGCTTCGGCGCCTCAGGAGCCCTCGCCCTTCACGCCACCACCTTCTTCTGGCGCCTTTCGCCGAGCTCCATCCTGATCGTCTCGCTTTCAGGCATACCGGGCCTGATGATCGGGATCGTCATCTCGGGGGTGCTGACCCGCGTCTTCGAGAAACGCACGATAGCCATAGCGGGACTCTGCCTGATCGCGCTTTGCCAGCTCTCGCCGGTGACGCTTCGGCTATCCGGGGCTCTCCCGCCGGGGGAAACGGCGCCGGTGGTGCTGTTGATGTGTTCGACCCTGTTGGCCAGCGTGGGTGTGGCCTTCGCCCTGGTGGGTTTCCAGTCGATGATGGCCGACGCTGCGGACGAGCACGACGTCCTGTTCGGGGCCCGCCGGGAGGGGCTCTATTTCGCCGGCATCAGCTTCGCCGTGAAGGCTTCAAGTGGACTGGGCGTGATGATCGCGGGCTTTGCGGCCGACGCGATCGGCTTCCCTAACAACCTGGCGGCGCACGGGCCTCATGTCAGCGTCCCCTGGGGGAAAGCCGTCGAACTTGCCCTGATCTATGGCCCGGGCGCCTCAGTGATCACCATGCTCGGGATCCTGCTGCTGTTCGGCTACCGCATCGATCGGGCCGCTCACGCACGCATCATCGACGCCCTGACGGAGCGGAGGAGCGGCCCGCGGCCGGCGTGAGCGCCGCTGCTACTTCTGACGAACGGCGATGCCCATTACCTCGTAGTGGGATCCCCCAAGCAGGGAGCCGGCGCCGATGAAGGCGCGGGCCGGCATCGGACCGGTGAAATAGCTGCGATAGACCTCGTTGAAGGCCGCGTAATAGGAAAGATCGGATGTGAACACCTGGACCCAGACCAGGTCGTTCATGGTCAGGCCCGCTCGCTCGACCGTCCGCTTGATGTTGTCGAGCACCCGCCGCGCGCCATCCTTGGGATCGGCTGGAGACTTGCCCGTCGCCGGATCGGTGTCGGTCGTACCGGCGATATAAAGGGTGTCGCCCGCCATGACGGCGGCGCTGTAGGGCGCCCCGTTGGCGACAGGCGGCACGCCAGTTCCGCCGGGACCGCCGGGCGGGAAGTGGGTGACGGGTGTCGCGGCGAGGGCCACCGTCGGCAGCAGGCCCGCAAGCGCGAAGAGGGCGAGACGTCTCATGGCCGAGTCTCCATCTGACGAGGGGTTGCGAGCATGCGTCATGGTTACGCTCGTGGCAACGCCGACGCATTCTCGGCTTCGTACGTTTTCTTCTGAGAACTCAAAGAGATTTCGCGCATTTGCCAGCTGTTAGACTCGCATATTTCGCGAGAGGGGCGCGGGGCTTTAGGGTCGCTTCCCGAGTGCGCAGGCCCGCGCCCTGCGCACTTTCCTCTTTGGCTCTGGCAACCTTCCCCAACCGTCCCGACGTTGCGCTATGGTCCCCCTCTCCAGGAGGGGAAAGAGGGCGCGAGCCCCTCGGCGGTCTCATTTCGGCAACGCTGCGGCGCCGCCGGGCGAGGTTTCACTCCTGCCGACTGACCCTCATCTAGGCGGTCAAACGGGCGCAGTACGCGTCACGGAGGGAAACCATGATCGACCGCAGACCTTTTTCGAGCCTGGGCGGCGCCAACCACGGCTGGCTGGACGCCCACCACCACTTCTCGTTCGCCAACTACTACGAGTCCCGCCGCATGGGCTGGGGCGCGATCCGCGTGTGGAACGACGACACCATCGCTCCGGGGACGGGTTTTCCGCCCCACCCGCACAAGGACATGGAGATCATCACCTATGTCCGCGAAGGCGCGATCACCCATGAGGACAACATGGGCAACCGTGGACGCACCGACGCCGGCGACGTCCAGGTGATGAGCGCCGGGACGGGCGTGCGCCATTCGGAATACAACCTGGAGCCTGCCAACACCCGCATATTCCAGATCTGGATCATCCCGCGGGAGGAAGGGGGCGCGCCGTCTTGGGGAGCCAGGCCCTTCCCGCGCGGTGAGCGGGCGGGTCGTTTCGTGACCCTGGCGAGCGGCGTCGAAGGCGACGAAGACGCCCTGCCGATCCGCGCCGACGCCAGGGTGTTGGGCGCCACGCTGAAGGCCGGCGAGACGACCGACTACGCCCTGGCCGACGGCCGGCGCGCCTACCTCGTCCCGGCGTTCGGCGCCATCGAGGTCAACGGCGTGCGACTGGAAGCCCGTGACGGGGCGGCCATCGCCGACGAGCCGAACCTGACGGTGAAGGCCCTCGACGACGCCGAGATCGTCCTGGTCGACGCCGAAGCCTGACGAAGCCCATCCCTCCCCTTCCGGGGAGGGTGGCGCGCCGAAGGCGCGACGGGTGGGGAAGGCTGGGGAAAGACCTCAACGCCTGTGATGATCCACACTTCCCCACCCGGCTTCGCTGCGCTCAGCCACCCTCCCCGGAAGGGGAGGGACAGTGGTCCCTACAGCTGGATCACCCCACGCCTTGCGGCGTGGGCGACGGCGTCGGTGCGGCCGGTGGCGTCGAGCTTGTCGAGGACCTGGCCGACGTGGAACTTGGCGGTGTGGACCGAGATGCCAAGGCGCTGGGCGATCGCCTTGTTCGAAGCGCCTTCCGCCATCAGGGCGAGGACTTCCAGTTCCCGTGGTGTGAGCGCCATGTCGTCCGGGACTTGGGTCGATGACCCGGCAGCCCTACCGTCCGCCGCAACGAGGGTCGCGTCCGCCGGCTCGCCGGGGCGGGCCAGACGGATGCCCGGCGCCTCTTGGAGGGCGGCGATGAGGCGCTCGGCCAGACGCCCGTCCTCGATCGTGACCGCGACGACAACGGGCTCGTCCTCGTCGATCAAGCAGCAGGCCTTTCGCCGATCGTGAGCGTCAGCTCCAGCGGCTGGCCGCCGCGGCGCACGCCAAGGACGATAGCACGCCCCACGCTGCCCGGGCCCAGCGCCCGCATCAGCTCGCGCATGCCAGCCACCGGCTCCCCGGCCCAGGCGATGATCACGTCGCCCTGGCGCGCGCCGCACGTGTCTCCCGGACCGCCGGGCTCCACGCTCATCACCATGACTCCGCGGCCGCCTTGGGTGTCGATGCGCACTGGCTGGAGCCCAAGGCCAAGATAGCCGCGCGGCACACGACCCTGGCGCTCGAGGATGGCGCCGACCCGCTCAAGGGTGGCCGAGGGGATCACGAGGGCTCGCCGGCGCGGGCCCATGACCAACATGCCCAGGCCTCGCCCTTCCATGTCCGTCACCAGCGCGCCCTGCGCCTCGAAGCGTGGCCGAAGGTCCAGCTCGATATGCGCGTCGATTTCCCCACCGCGGAGCGAACGCCAGGGGCCGCTGGCGCGTGCGACGACGCCCAGGGCGACCAGAGGCGATCCCGCCTGGGCGCCTATCGCCAGGGCGAGGGCCCCGGCGCTGGCGGCGCCGGCGTCCAGCCTTGCCGGATGAGGGAGCTCGCCCTCGACACGCAACAGGGCGATGTCCGTGGAGGGGTCGCGTCCAGCAAGACGCGCCGGACGCCGCGCGCCGCCCGACAGCACGACCTCGAACTCGCCTTCCTCTGGCAGCGCCTCCTCCGCGCAGATCACGAGCCCCGGGCGCCACACGAATCCGCTGGCAAGAGTGCGGGGGCCTTCGACACCGACCACCGACGCGGCGGTCGTTGAGGTGAGGTTGGCGAGGGCGTCGGAGAAGGCGGTGAGAGGGGAGTGATCGGACATGGCAGGCTCCTTCGGACGCGAAGGTGCGCGCGTGGTCAGAGCTTTCCCACTGCCCGGGTGGGCGGGGTGAATCTGTCCCTCCCCGGAAGGGGAGGGACAATATTCGCTTACCGGAACTCAAGGCCCTCGAAGGCGCCCGAGGCGCGCCACTGGTCGATGTACTTGAAGTAGGCGCTGGCGCCGGCGGGGTAGCCGACGTTGAGGCGGGCGGCGGGGCCGGGGTCCTGGCCTTCGTTGTTGTAGTAGCCGGGCGTGCAGTCGGACGAGCCGATCATGCGGCCGGGGCCGCTGAGCAACAGCTCGACCCACGCGTCCTGGGCCGCCTTGGTCACCTCGACCTCCGTCGCGCCCTGATCCAACGCGTGACGGATCACCATGGCGATGGTCCGCCCGGCCTCAGTGAGATTGTGCGGGACATTCGAGATCAGGTTCGCGCCCTGCGTCGGCTGGACGAAGAAGGCGTTGGGAAAGCCGTGCACGTGGATGCCGTGCTTGGTCTTCATCCCCTCGTCCCAGGCCTGGGAGAGCGTGAGGCCGTCGCGCCCCTGCAGGTCGAAGCCCGAGCGGCTGGTCCATTCCGTGCCCACCTCGAAGCCCGAAGCGTAGATGATGCAGTCGACCTCGTACTCGACGCCGCCCGCCACGACACCTCGCTCGGTGATCCGCTCCACGCCCTGCCCGTCGGTGTCGATCAGGCGCGCGCCCGGCTCGTTGAAGGCGGCGAGGTATTCGTCATGGAAGCAGGGCCGCTTGCAGAGCTGGCGGTACCAGGCCTTGAGCTTCTGGGCCGTCTCGCGGTCGCCGACGACGGAATCCACCCTCGAGCGGATCTCCTCCATCTTTTCGAAATCGGCGTCCTCCCAGGCGGCCCACATCTTCATCGGCGTCCGCTCCTCGGGCGGCAGGTTTCCGATGCGGCTGCGGATGCGGCGTGAGAGGTCTGTCCAGCCGTCCTTGACGAGGTCCTCTTCGGCTGTGCCGCCCCCCTGGTTGGCGGTGAAGTTCTCAAGCCAGCGCTGCTGCCAGCCGGGTGTCGCGACCTCCGCGAACCAGTCCGGATCGATCGGTCGGTTGTCGCGCACATCCACGGACGAAGGCGTGCGCTGGAAAACGTAGAGTTCCTTGGCCGCGCGGGCGAGGTGGGGCACGCACTGAACCGACGTCGCCCCGGTGCCGATAATGGCCACGCGCTTGTCGGCCAGCTTGTCGAGCGGCGCGCCGGCCGGATCGCCGCCCGTGTACTCGTAGTCCCACCGGCTGGTGTGGAACGAATGGCCCTTGAAGTCCTCGATGCCCGCAAGGCCCGGCAGCTTGGGCACGTGCAGAGGTCCCGTTCCGAGCCCAATGAAGCTGGCGGTGAACTCATCGCCCCGGTTGGTCCGCACGACCCATAACTTGCGCGCATCGTCCCACGACAGGGCGGTGATCTCGGTGTGGAAGAGGGCGTTGTCGTAAAGACGGAAATGGCGACCGATGCGCTGGCACTGCTCGAGGATCTCCGGCGCGTGGGCGTATTTCTCGGTGGGTCGATGCCCCGTCTCCTCCAGGAGCGGCACGTAGACCATCGAGGCGGTGTCGCACTGGGCGCCTGGATAGCGGTTCCAGTACCAGGTGCCGCCAAAGTCGCCGCCCTTCTCGACGATCCGCACGTCGGTGATTCCCGCCTCCACCAGGCGTGCGCAGGTCACCAGGCCGGCGAAGCCGCCGCCGACGAAGGCGAACGCGACATGGTCGGTCTTTGCCTCGCGTTCCTTGAAGGGCGTGTAGGGGTCGATTGCGTAGTGGGCGAAGCGGCCGGTGAGGCGCTTGTACTGGTCGTTGCCGTCGGCGCGCAGGCGCTTGTCCCGCTCGGCGCGGTACTTCGCCTTGAGCGCGTCCTTGTCGATCGCGGGGCGGGTGAGGGCGGAGGTGTCGTCGGCCATGCCAGAACTCTAGCCGAGCCGGGCGTGCCGTCAAACGCTTGTTTGAATAACATGTTCTGGCGCGGTCCCGAGGCGAAGGTTAGTCTCCGCGCCAAGTCGAACCGACGGGCCGAAGGGGAAGGGACCGGGTAAGATCGATGGACAGCGTCTGGATGGTGGCGATCGCGGCGATCGCTTTTGTGGGGACCCACTTCCTCCTTTCCCACCCCCTGAGGGCTCCGGTCGTGGGGGTCGTTGGGGAACGCGGATTTCTCGGAGTCTATTCCCTCGTCTCGATCGCGACCCTGGCCTGGCTGGTGATCGCATACCAAAGAGCGCCGGGCCCGATGATGTGGGCGCCGGGAGACGTCACATGGATCGTCGTGACGCTCGTGATGCTGCTCGCCTCGGTGCTGCTGATGGGCTCGCTGATCCGCAATCCCGCCCTGGTCAATCCAGTGGGAGCCAATTCGGCGCCGGCCGAGGCGCGCGGCGTCTTCGCCATCACGCGCCACCCGATGATGTGGTCGCTCGCCCTTTGGGGGCTGTGCCACATCGCCGTCTTCCCCACGCACGCCAACATCGTGCTGTGCGCGGCGATCGTCATTCTGGCCCTGGTTGGCTCAGCCCTGCAGGATCGCAAGAAGGCTCAGCTTCAACCGGAGATGTGGCCGGCGTGGGAGGCGAAGACCAGCTACTGGCCCTTCGCAGCGATTGCCTCGGGAAAGGCGCGCCTCGTGGGTTTCGGAGGCCATGACCTCGGCGGAGGCTTTGTCGTGTGGTTGGTCGCGACCTGGGCGCACGTTCCTTTGGCGCACGTGGGCGCAGGCGTCTTTCGGTGGATCTTGCGCTGACACACTTGTGACGGGCGTCCGTCCGGTGACGCTTGACGTTGAGCAAGCGGGCAGGGCGTCTCTTCCGCTAGACTGGAGCGGCGGAGAACGAAATGGCGTTCGACCAGCCTCCTCGCGGATCAGACAGCCGCCCGACCGACACTCCGCACGGCCCGGGCAAGTCGTTGTCTGGGCATCCATTCGCGCATCGTGGGCGTGAGAACCACTTCGCCTTCGGCGGGCTTCAATCTCCGTGGCCGGTCTACGAGGCGTGGCGCGACTGGACACTAGCGATGGCGCAGTCCGCGGACCGCCGCGCCGAACTCTGGAGCGCGGCCGGCGCCTCCACGCTCAGCCTGTGGCGGGAGGCGCTCGCTGGGGATCGGGATCCCCAACACTGGGCCTTTCCGCCGGCCGCTGCGGATGGGCGGTTCCGGCATCCGGGATGGTCGCGCGCGCCGTTCAACCATCTCGCCGAGGCGCAGCTCGCAGCCGAGCACCTGTGGCGGCTCGCCACCGAGGCGACGCCGAACCTTCCGGAGGCGAGCCGAAGGCGAATGGGCTTCCTGGGCGCCTTCGCCCTCAACGCCATGGCGCCCACAAACTTCCCCTGGACCAATCCGCAGGTGATCCAGGCCGCCTTGCGCACGGGGGGCGCCAACTTCACCGCAGGCGCGGCGCAACTGTTCGACGATCTGGCACGGCTCTCGCGCGGCGAGCCTCTGAGGGGCGTGGAATGCTTCACGCTCGGCGAGACCCTGGCGGCTACGCCGGGCGAGGTGATCTTCCGCAACCGGCTGATGGAGTTGATCCAGTACGCGCCGTCGACGCCGCAGGCGCGGCGTGAGCCCGTGCTCCTCGTCCCAGCCTGGTTGATGAAATACTACGCGCTCGATCTTGCTCCCGACGCATCGCTCGCGCGGCTGCTCGTCGATCGAGGGTTCACCGTCTTCGTGATCTCGTGGAAGAATCCGGGCGCGGACCTGGCCGGGACAAGCCTCGAGGGCTACCGCCTCGAGGGGTTGATGGCCGCTCTCGACGCGATCGCCGCCGTCGTCCCGCAGGCGCAGGCGCACGCCGTGGGTTACTGCCTCGGCGGCGCCCTTCTCGCCGTCGCGGCCGCCGCCATGGCGCGCGCGGGCGACCGACGCCTTGCGAGCGTCAGCTTCCTCGCCAGCCATCTCGATTTCGACGAGCCCGGCGAAATGATGATGTTCATGGATGAGACCCAGATCGCCCTGCTCGAGGATGCGATGCAGGGCAGGGGCTATCTCGACGCCCGCGAGATGGCCGGGGCGTTCTTTGCACTGCGGGAGCACGAGATGGTCTTCCAGAGGCTCGTGGAGCGTTACCTGGTTGGCGCCCCCCGTCTGCCGGGGCCGATCGATGCGTGGCTGGCGGACCCGACCCGCGTTCCCGCGCGCGCCCACAGGGACTATCTGCGCATCCTGTTCCAGGAGAACGCTCTGGCCGAGGGGACATACGATGCGGCCGGGGAGTTGGTGGGTCTTCGCGATATCGACGCGCCGATCTTCGTCCTCGCCTGCGAGCGCGATCATATTGCGCCGTGGCGAAGCGCCTGCCGGATGCGCTTCGACAGCTCGCCCGAAGTTACCCGCGCCTTGACGGGGGGCGGTCATATCAGCGGAGTCGTGAGCCCTCCCGGAAAACCGGGCGCCTATCACCGCCTGCGCCCAGCCGGGGTCCGCGACGGACCGTCCGATCCGGCCGACTGGATGGAGACAGCTTCGACGCAGGAGGGATCCTGGCAGGTCGCGTGGACGGACTGGCTCGAGGCGCGATCAGCGCCTGGCCTGGTCGCGCCGCCGTCCATGGGCAGGGCCGAAGCCGGCCTGCCGCCGCTGGCGCCCGCACCGGGCGTCTATGTCCGGGAGGCCTGATGGCCCCCGCGCCGCCCGACCCGCAACCCCCAGGGAGACGCCGATGAGCACGGTTCCGGTGTTCGACACGACGCTTCGCGAGACCATGAACTGGCTCAAGGAGGTCGAGGTAGGGCTCGAGCCGTGCGAGCGCCAGCAGGCTTACGTTGCCACCCGGGCCGTCATGCACGTGCTGCGCGACCGCCTGCCGACGGAGGCCGTTCTCGCCCTCTCGGCCCAGCTGCCGATGTTGATACGGGGGTTCTTCCTCGAGGGCTGGCGGCCGATCGATGGGCCGACTCACATCCGCCATGTGGAGGACTTCGCCGAGGCCGTGGACAGGGTCCTGCCGGCCAGCTTCCCCCATGATCCCACGCGCACGGTGGAGGTCGTCTTCGCCCTGCTGGCCAATCGCCTGGATCCGGGCGAGACGAGCAAACTGATTCGCCATCTCCCACCCGCCCTTCGGCTCTTGTGGCCCGTCGACTACCGCGTGGACTGACCGGGACGAGCGCCATAGCAGACCTTGTTCGGATGGAATCTTCTGAACAGCGACGATTTGTTCCAGGTTCAAACTTGATTCAGCGTTCAAAGCTGTTCGGCGAAAGCGCGTCAAACGTCAGAGCTGCCGGGGCGGAACTGGCAGGCGCCACCAATCACCTGTCGCCACAGGTCTTTCCACCCAATCTGTCGGATCGAGTCAGGATTGCCTGGGTCGGGTTACGCGGAGATCAACCGGGGAGTTCCATGTGCGACATTGTACCCCGTGTAAATGGCGCGTGTAATGCCAGGTCCTGTATCGTATCAATTTCGAAATAACTGTTGTGGTAGCCACGTACACTGATGGAGTACAGCCGACGGCGGCCGAGGGGGTTCCCGGCTGAAAGGGAAGACGGTCTCCATGGAGACGTCCAGGGTGCGAAGGCGCGCCTGGTGGGGCGCCACGCCGGGTCGCAGGCGCGACCCTGGCGCAGCGCGGGAGCGGCGGGTAGCTTCCGAAACCAAGGTGAGCGTCCCGGGTCCGCTCGACTTTGCATTTGAACAGGAGGCGCGGCTCGTGAGCCTCGAAGCCGGCCAGTTGGCTGCGAGCATTGTCTGCGTGGTGGCTATCGTGGTGGCGATCGCCTCCGGGGCCACGAGCCTTGCGCTGGGTCGCGCCATCGACCGCAATCGGAACCGAGAGATCGCCTACACCCTGATGGACATGCGCGACTGGCTCGCCCGGATGAGCGCACAGCCGATCACAGCGCTGCCGCCTCCCCAGCCCGCGCACGCAGCCGCTGCGCCTCAGGCGGCGCTCCCCGCGCCCGCTCAAAGGATGATCGCGCGGTCTCCAGACCATGAGCCGATCGAGGCGACGGCCGTGGGGCGGACTGTCGGGGATCCGATGGTCCTGCCGCCCACGTCCATGGCGGCCCTCAACACCGCCAACCAAACCGGACGTCCGGGGGCGTCGGCGATGCGGGTGATCACGCCCGACTCGCGCGATCGAATGGTTCGTATCCTGGGTTTGTCTCCGGACAGCGTCGTCATCACCAGCGACGGTTCCGATGAAGCGGAGGCCTTTGCCGACCAACTCGCCGGGGTCTTCCGCGATGCGGGTTGGAAGGTCGAACGCTCGCTGTTCATCAGTATGAAGCGGCCCCTGGCCCCGCTATCCGCCGACCTGTTGCGCCAGCCGCGCGACCAGGCGGTGATCGCGGCCTTCGCCGCCGGCGGCTTTAGCCTTCCCGCGCGTGACCCTGGCGTCCAACCGCAGGCCCGGGAGATCTTCATCGGCCGCGCGGGGACCCGGGGATAGGGATTCCACCAACTTGGGCGCCTCCGTGGTTGACACGGCGCCTGGTTCGCAGGTGATGCCCGCAGCGCTTGTCCAGCCGCGGGAGGCGACGCCTGAACAGATTTCTCGAGGGCCTCCGGGTGGTAGAGGCCTCCGCCTTCGTCGCCGCGCCGTCCTGCGCCATGCATCTCGCCCAGTTTGGGGCGGAGGTAATCCGGATCGACCCGATCGGCGGCGGTCCGGACTTCCGTCGCTGGCCGCTCGCGCCAGGAGGCGGCAGCCTCTACTGGGAGGGGCTGAACAAGGCCAAGAAGTCGGTGGCCCTCGATTTGGGGCGTCCCGAGGGCCGTGAGCTGGCGGCGCGCCTGGCCGCCGCGCCAGGCGAAAACGGCGGCCTTTTCATCACGAACTACCCAGCGGAGGGCTTTCTCTCCTACGAGCGGCTTTCGGCCCTGCGGGCGGACCTGGTCTGTGTACGCGTGATGGGGTGGTCCGACGGCCGCACGGCGGTCGACTACACCGTCAACGCAGCTGTGGGTGTGCCGGCCATGACTGGCCCTCCGGAGGACCCGCGGCCGGTGAACCACGTCCTGCCGGCCTGGGACCTGCTCACCGGCGCCTATGCCGCCTTCGCCCTGGTCTCTGCCGAGCGGGCCCGCCGCCTGGACGGCAAGGGGCGCGAGATCCGCATTCCCCTCTCGGATATGGCGATCGCCAGCCTCGGCCATCTGGGGCAGATCGGTGAGACGCTGACGAGCGGCCATGACCGGCCGCGGTTCGGCAACGAGCTCTTCGGCGCCTTCGGCCGCGACTTCGTCACCGCGGACGGCCGGAGGGTGATGGTGGCGGCGATCACGCCAAGGCAGTGGACCGGTCTCCTTGCTGTCCTCGGTCTGCAGGACGAGGCAACCGCCCTGGAGGCGGAGCTTGGGGTTCGCTTCGATCGCGACGAGGGTGTGCGCTTCGCCCACCGGGATCGGCTCATGCCGCTGGTGGAAGCGGCGATCGCCCGGCGCTCGGCCGGGGAACTGGCTCCCGCCTTCGACGCGCAGGCTGTGTGCTGGGCTCCCTATCGGACCCTGAGCGAGGCCCTGGCGGAGGATCCGCAGCTTTCGTCCGCCAATCCGCTGTTGGCGGAAATCGATCACCCCAGCGGAGAGCGGTACCTGGCTCCGGGAGCGGCCGGCTTCAGTCCGCAGGAGCCGCGCCTCCCGCCCGCGCCCGCGCCGCGGCTGGGCGAGCACACGACCGAGGTGCTCTCGACCGTACTTGGGCTTTCCGATCCGGAAATCGTCCGCCTGCGCGAGGCTGGGGTGGTCGGAGGAGAAGGCGTTGGCTGAAGGACCAGTGACGCCCGAAGAGATTGCCGCCTGGCAGGCCTTCGTCGGCCGCAGTGAAACGCGCCGTCAGACGCTGGATCCGGAGAACCTGCGCCGCTACGCGGTCGCCGTCGGAAACCCGCCCGAGGTAGAGACGCATCCGCCGCCCCTCGCGCACTGGGCCTGGTTTCTGGAAGCCGCGCCGAACGACCGGCTCGGCCCCGACGGGCATCCGCTGCGCGGTCAGGGCATCATGCCGCCGGTTCGCCTGGAGCGCCGGATGTTCGCCGCGGCGACCATGAACTTCTCCGCGCCGCTCGAACTGGGCGCGCCAGCCGATCTCACCCTGACCCTCGCAGAAGTGCGTCACCGCTCCGGCCGCTCGGGCGATCTCGTCTTCGTGGAGGTCGATCGGGTGCTGACGCAGGGCGGCGCCGAGCGGGTGTGGGAGCGCCAGACCATCGTTTATCGCGCGGCGGGCGAGCGCACGGCGCCGGTTGAGCCGCGCGAGGCGCCCGAGCCGGCGGAGGCGGCGCGCTGGTCGCCCGGCCCCGTCGAGTTGTTCCGCTTCTCCGCGGCGACCTTCAACTCCCACCGCATCCACTACGACGTGCCCTACGCGCGCGACGTCGAAGGCTATCCCGGCCTCGTGGTCCACGGTCCGCTCACCGCTGCGCGTCTGTTCGGATATGCGGCTTCCCGGATCGGCCCGATCGCCCGCTTCAGCTTCCGCGCCCAGGCGCCCCTGTTCGCCGGCCAGCCGATCCTCCTGGCGCCGGGAGATGGGCCCGGCGAGGTCCGCGCGATCCGCTGCGACGGGGCGGTGGCGATGACGGCGGAGGCTCGCGCTGCCTAGAGCCTGATCCGTTTGCACGGAACAGATGCAAACGGTGAATCAGGCTCTAAACTTTTGAATCTAGAGCAAATCATCCTCGTTCAGACGGCCCCGTCTGAACGAGGTTTGCTCTAGGCGCGGGCGGCCGGCTTCGCCGCGATCAGGTCTGCGCGCTCCCGCGACGTCAGTGGTCGCCAGCGGCCTTGGGGGAGGTCGCCCAATCGCAGCGGGCCGATCCGGACGCGGAAGAGGTCCTCCACCCTCAGGCCGACGAGCTCGCACATCCGGCGGATCTGCCGGTTGCGGCCTTCATTCAGGATAAAGACCAGGTTCTGGCCGCTCGTGCGGCGGACAATCGCGGGCCGCAGCTTGCGGCCGTCGAGCTCCAGGCCGTGGCGCAGCAGGCCCAGAGCGCGGTCGGTGATCTCGCCGGAGACGCGCACGCGGTACTCCTTGTCCAGCTCGGACTGGGGTCCGATCACCGCCTTGGCTACGACGCCATCCTCCGACAGCAGCAGCAGGCCGCGGGAGTCCCGGTCCAGCCGGCCGACCGGGGCAAGACTGTGGTTGCGGTCGGGGATGACGGGGCTCTCGCCCCATAGCGCCTCGCGTGTCAGCAGCCGCACCGCCGGGACATGACCCGGCTCCGGCTGGCCCGAGACGATCCCGACCGGTTTGTGCAGGAGGACGCTCAGGCCACCGCCGACGTCGGCGCCGTCGGCGAGGACCAGGGTCTGGCCCGCGGCGATCTTGCGACCGACGTCGCTCACCGGCTCGCCATCGATCGAGACCAGGCCGCGCGCGATCAGGTCCTCGGCCTCGCGGCGCGAGCACACGCCGTTCTGCGCCAGCCAACGGTTCACGCGTTGCGGCTCGGCTTCTTCGTAGCGGCGGGTCCACACCATGCCGCTGTCCTCGCCCGCTCCGCCCGCTCGCCGCAAGGGGTTCGATGCGGGGCGCGGGTCCTACCTTTGGGCGCCTCGCCCATGTCGGCGCGAACGTGGTACGCCGCTCCACAGCGGCCACGTTTCCCCTGCCGGCGGTCCTCCAGCCTCCGTCGGACCCAAGCTCCAGAGACCTCCATGACCGACGAACAGACCCACACCGTGTCCCACGTGAGCGCGGACCTCGGCGAGAAATACCGCGTCGAGATCCAGGCCGGTCACCATGCCCTGACAGCCGACGAGCCGCCGCGCGTCGGCGGCGCCGACCAGGGACCTGCGCCCTATGATCTGGTGCTTTCGGGCCTCGCCGCCTGCAGTGCGATCACACTTCGCATGTACGCCGAACGGAAGGGATGGGTGCTGGACGGGCTACATGTCGATCTGCGGTACCTTATCGAGGGTGACAAGCCGCGGATCGAGCGGACGGTCCAACTGCTCGGAAACCTGTCGGATGAGGCGCGGGCGCGTATGGCGGACATCGTCGAGCGCACGCCCGTCACCCTGACCTTGAAGTCCGGCGTGGAGATCAGAACCGAGTTTCGCGACGCCTGACGTCCAGCGGGCTGACGAGGGAGATAAAGGGTGCGTACGGAACATTTCGATTTCGAGGGCGTCGACGGTCAGCGGCTCTCCGGTCAGCTCGACCTGCCGGAGATCGAGCCCCGCGCGCACGCCATATTCGCCCACTGCTTCACCTGCACGAAGTCCTCCCTCGCCGCAGCGCGGATCTCACGCGCCCTCGCGGACAGGGGGTTCGCCGTCCTGAGGTTCGATTTCACGGGACTTGGCGAGAGCGACGGCGACTTCGCCAGCAGCACCTTCAGCGGCAGCGTGCGCGACCTCGTGGCCGCCGCCGCTGCCATGACCGCCGTCGGACGCGAGCCGCGGCTCCTGGTCGGGCATAGTCTCGGGGGCGCGGCGGTCCTGGCGGCCGCCGGCCAGCTGCCGGGGGTGCAGGCGGTGAGCACCATCAGCGCCCCCTTCGAGGCCACGCATGTCGAGCATCTCCTGCGCGATGGGCTGGAGGCCTTGCGCCGCGACGGAGAAGCGGTGGTCGACATCGGGGGGCGGCCGTTCCGCCTCCGCCGCAGCTTCCTCGATGACCTTGCCGAGCACGATCAGGCCCGGCGGATCGCCGAGTTGAAGCGTCCGCTTCTGATTGCGCACGCGCCGCTCGACGCGATCGTCGGCATCGACAACGCCACCAGGATCTTCCTCGCGGCGAAGCATCCGAAGAGCTTCGTCTCCCTCGACAACGCAGGCCACCTGCTCACTCGGGCGGCCGACGCCGAGTATGTCGCCGAGGTGATCGCGGCCTGGGCGTCGCGGTATGTCGGGGGCTCGCCGCCCGCACTGCGTTCGGCGAGCCAGCACGGGGAAGTCGTGGTCGAAGACACAGGCGTGGGCGATTTCCAGGTCGAAGTCCTGGCGGGCGGCGCCCGCTTCCTCGCCGACGAACCGCCTGAAGTCGGCGGCCTCGGATCTGGACCGACCCCCTATGACCTGCTGTGCGCGGCGCTCGGCGCCTGCACGGCCATCACGCTCAAGATGTACGCGAAGCTCAAGGGATTGCCCCTCGAAGGCGTCCGTGTCGCGGTGGGCCATGTGAAGGATCCGGCGCATACGCCGAAGGACGAGTTCAACCGCAAGATCGCCCTGTTCGGTCCCCTGACGCCCGAGCAGCGAGCGAGGATGATGGAGATCGCCGACCGCTGTCCCGTGCATCGGACGCTGGAGGCCGGTTCCCGCGTGATCACCTCCTCAGCCGACCAGCCCCCGCCAGCCCCCGAGGCCGAGACGCCGGCCCAGCACGCCATGGACGCGGAATCGATCGACGCGAGGGGGTGAGGGCGGGGCGCACGCGCGCTCAGGCAGGAACCGCCAGGGCTCGGGCGGGCCGCCACAGGCTGGCGACTAAGGCGTAGGCGGCGACGGAGACGACGCCGAGCCAGGCTTCGGTCAGCAGCATGGCCGAAGCGCCCGAGGCGGTGGCCACGCGTCCCACGATCACCCCGACCACGACGAGGGGGAGGTTGGACATGCCGATGAGAAAGGTGGAGAGCGTGGCCGCAGTGCGCGCGCCCAGCACTTCAAAGGTGATCGCGGCCACGCTGGCGTACGACACGCCAAGGACGAAGAAGACGGAGAGGTTGAAGGCGGCGAAGGCGAAGGGCGTGCGCGGGCCGACCGCCATGGCAGCCTCGCCCAAAGCGAACAACAGTGCCGCCCACATATAGACCGTGCGGTGACGCCAGCGGGTGCAAAGATAGCCGCCCAGCAGGCAGCCGGGGGCGGTCACCAGACTCTGCAGGGCGCCGTTCACCAAGGCGACGAGGTCGGCGTCGGCGCGCCACTGGCCCGCGACCGAGGGCAGCAGCCCCGTGGCGGCGCCCAGGGCGGCCGGCAGCACCTGGACCATGATCGCCAGGACGCCGGCCCGGCTCCGCATCACCTGGACGATATCCGCCGTCGCTGCCTTCACGCGCGACCCGAACCTCTCCCCGGTCGCGCTGGGCGGTATCCGCAAGGCGAGTATGGGCGCGCACGCAAGGAGGGTCGCCCCGGCGAGCGCAAGGCAGGCGGTGCGCATGCCGCCGGCGTGGGTGACCAGCCAGAGCGCGAGACCGCCGCCCAGGGCTGCGCCGGAGAGATTTGCGATCTGCGCCCAACCTGCCAGGGCGCCGCGCCGGGAGGGCGGCGTCATCGCCACCATGGCGGCGAGGACCGCCGCGCCCTGCACGCCGCAGAGCAGGGTCGCCGCCACGCAAAGGCTGCGCAGAAGATCGGCGCTGGAGGGCTCTATGCGGACGAATCCCAGGGCCACGAACGCCAGAGCGCCCCCGCCTCCGCCGATCAGCACCCACCGGCGCGGCGTCAGGGTGACGTCGACGAACAGCGCCAGCAGGCAACCGAACACCGTTGGCAGGAGGACCAGCGCGCCCAGTCCAGCAATCGCGGCGACGCTGAAACCGTGATGGGCCAGGACATAGCCCAGGGTCACCGTGACGAAGCCGTAGGCCAGGAAGAAGGGGAGCAGCAGGACCGTCAGGATCGGCCCTGACATGCCCCAGCCGGATTGCGTCTGCGCCATGACCAATCCCCCGAGCGGGAGGGGAGGCAAGCACGTTCGCGCGATCTGGTACAGCCGTCGTCGGCGTCGCCCGCGATCAGGGCGCCACGTGCGCGCCCACGTCTTGTTTCCGCTGCGCGATAGAAAGCATGGCGGCGTTCTGCGCCCGCTGAGCCTCTGTGATCATGCTGTAGGCGAGGTAGTATTTGTAGATGTTGCTGACGTAGGTGACGGTCTCGCGGCCGATCCGCTCCGACGCCACCAATTCGACATTGCCGAACCAGACGTTAGGATCGAGGCCCCGCTGGGCCGCTTCCCGACGCAGTTGCTGGATGCGCCCCACGCCAGCGTTGTAGGCGGCAAAGGTGAAGAGCCCCTTGTTCAGATCGGTCATGGGTTCGTGCTCGAAGTACTTGTCGCGCATGAAGCGCATGTACTTCACGCCGGCGTGGATATTGGGATCCACCTGGTGGATGTCGCCGACGCCTTGCTCACGGCCGGTCGGAAGCATCAGCTGCATGACACCAACGGCGCCGACAGGGCTCTTGGCCTGCTGGTTGAGGCGCGACTCCTGATAACCCTGGGCGGCCATCAACAGATAATCGAAGCTGTACTGGTCGCCATACCTGCGGAATAGCGCAATCATGTCGTTGAACTTCTTGCGGTCGGCCTCGGAGGCGGCGTTTTTCACGTATTCCGTACTCTGTAGATATTTTCCTGTGATCTCCCGGCCGATCGCTGAGTCGAAACCGTTCTTTAAAATGAAGTCATTGAGCGCAGCGGCTGTTTCAGGACTGTTCTTTCGGAAGGCGACGGCAAGGTTTCCGCCGGTACGCAAGGTCAGGTCGTGGTGTACGACCAGCGACGGGAAAACCTTGTTCCAGTAATCCGCGAGATAGTTGTCGACAACGGTCGCAGGGACGAGGCCGGCGTTCACCATCTCCAGGAGATCGTCGTCCTCGAGGCTCTCCGGCGCCGCTACGACCCGGATCTGCGGCCGGCCTGCCGCCGCCTGCCGCCGGTTGTAGGCCGCGAGACTGGCGTAATAGCTCGAACTGCGACGGACGTAGACCACCTTGTCGCGCAGATCCTCCAGCGAGGCGATGTTCTGTGAGGCCGGACCGGTGACGAGCACCTCGTTGACGTTCCGCCGGGTGGGGATGCTGAAGTCGACCAGCTTCTCGCGATCGGGCGTGACGGTCAGCTGAGCGATCGCGACGTCCAATTTTCCCGCGCGCAGCTGCGGTAACAGCGCGTCGTGGGGTATCGGCAACAACACGACATGGACGCGCAGATGCCCCGGAGGCAGTTGCTTGTTCAGCTGATCCTCGAACATCGTCGCGTATTCGTAAGACAGCCCGCGCTGAACTCCCCCGTCAATGAAGTAGAAGGTCCGGTTGAACGGGACGCCGACACGGATCAGCCTGCGTTTGACCATCTGGTTGAAGTCGCCGGTGAAGGGCTTGCCGACGATCGGCGGCAGGTCGGCGGGAAGCGCCGCCTCGTACGCCGGAAGCGCCTCGGCCGTATTGGCCTGGGCGGCGGCGTGGGAGGCCCGCTGCTTTTCGGCCTGGTGCGACGGGGAACAGGCGGACGCGGCGATGGCGCAGAGAAGCCATGTCGCCGTATTGCGACGGAGCGCCGCCGACCATCCTGCCCGCATGGGAGCCGCCAGCTTCTGCGAGATCCTCAGCCCACGATGCCCCGCCGATCTGAGCCGCCGCCATCGGGCGTTTCCCTGAAGGCCGACAGCGTTGCCGCAGGGCTGGTTCAGCCTGGCGCCCGTGGCGGCGGAGGGGATGTGCCGGACGGGGCGACCGCCGGTCACCTTGGCGGATCGGCGTCCGGCTGTTCGTCGGGGTGGGCGGCCGCGAAGGCTGGGAGCGCCAGGGCGTGCGCCCCGACAGCGACCAGGCGTGGAAACGGGGTGAGATCCACCGCGAAGCGCTGGGCGGAATAGATCTGCGGGACCAGGCAGCAGTCCGCGAGGGTGGGGACGTCACCGAAGGCGAAAGCGCCGCCGTGGCGCTCGACCAGGAGCTCAAGGGCGCTGAAGCCGTCGGCGATCCAGCGGGCGATCCAGGCCTGCACCTGGGCGTCGGTGGCGGCGAAGTCCCTGCGCAGCGCGTTCAGCACGCGGAGATTGTTCAACGGATGGATGTCACTGGCGATCGCGCCCGCCATCGCGCGCACCACGGCTCGCGCTTGCGGCGTGGAGGGCAGGAGCGGTGGGCTGGGGTGGACCTCGTCCAGCCACTCGAGGATCGCCAGGCTCTGGGTCAGCACGGTCCCATCGATCTCGAAGGCCGGGACCAGGCCCTGGGGGTTGAGCATGAGGTAGCCATCACTCCGCTGCGCGCCCTGACGCAGGTCAAGGGTGTGCTGGTCATGAGCGACGCCCTTCAGATTGAGCGCGATCCGCACCCGGTAGGATGCGGTCGAGCGCCAATAGCCGTGCAGGATCGTCGTCATGGTGTGATGGGGGTCGGGGCGTCTATGGTTTGGGCCATCAAGCTCAAACGGGTGATCTGACGACTTGGCGCCCGGTAGTCCAGAGCGGCCCGGAGGCCGGGGTCGATCGCCGCTGCCTTTCAGGCGACCAAGGCCGTTAGCCCTCGGCTTGCGGCCCAAGAGTCGGCGCGGTCGGCGCGGCCGCAGCGTCCAGAAGCAACCGGCCGGCCGCGATGTACGCTCGAGGGTGGGCGACGGCGTGCTGGGCCGCGGCGTGCAGGTCGCGCAGCCAGCGCTGCAAGGGCGATGTGTTGTAGACCGCCGCCCCGCCGCCCAGCGCGAAGCAGGCGTCGGCCACACGCACGCAGGTCGCGGCAAGCCAGGCGGCAGTCTGGCCGGCCTCCACCATCGATGCCTCGCTGACGAGCGTGCCTGCCAGGGCGCGAGCCCATTGCGTTTGGGTGAAGTTCTGCAGCAAGGCCCGCGCTGCGCGCACCTCCGCCGAGATGCGGCCGAGCTCGCTCTGGAAGATCTCGGACTCGCGCATGGACACGGCGGTCCGCTGCTGGCGCCGGCCCGTGGCCGCCAGGGCGACAATGTCGTCGAGCGCGCCCTCGGCCATGCCGACGCTGACTGCGCCGTGCAGGATCGGCAGCATGTGCCGCACGGAACTGTAGAGCGGCCCCGGAAGGCGGGGCGCGCCGTTGACGAAGTCGATGGCGGCGTCGCGCGGCGTCAGGTAGTCGTCGAGCGCGATGTCGGCGCTGGCCGTGCCTCTGAGGCCCACGACATGCCAGGTATCCTCGATCCGCCACGCGCTCGCTGGAGCGAAGAAGCCGCGGATCGCCGGCGCGCCGTCGGGCTCGAAGAGCGGCGTATCGCCATCCATGATCTTGGCGACGCCGAAGAGCCAGTCGGCGTGGTCCGAGCCGCTGGCGAACGGCCACTGGCCGGTGACGCGCCAGTCATCGCTCACGCGCCGCGCCGTACCGGCGGGTTGAACGGATCCGGCTAGCACCAGGTCGGGGTTCTGGCGATGAATCCGCTCGTAGGTCTCGCTCGGGAGATAGGCCATGAGGAGCTCGCCGCCGCCGGCGATGGCCAGCGCCCAGCCAAGCGAACCGTCGACCCGGGCGGCCGCGGAAAGGACCTCGACGGCATCGGGCAGGTCGAGTTCCAGGCCCCCCTGGCTGCGGGGCTTCAGCAGGCGAAACGCGCCGACGCGGCGCAGGACCTCCAGAAGATCCGGCGGAATCCGCCGGCCGGCCTCGATTTCGGCTGCGCGCGAACGGATCTCCGGCGCAAGCGCCCGGAACTCTGCGAGCAGGCGTTGCGCCGCGCTCGCCATGAGCGGCCCTTCGGCGCCGTCGATGTATGTGGCGGGCGTCGATGGGTCGGACGTGCGGAGCTTCGGAAGCAGTTTCATCTGGGATCTCGGCTGGGCGGTTGGGGTCCTTTCAGGCCACCACACCCCGGCTACCGAGTGGTGTCCGCCCGCCGGACATCAGGCTACGCCGGTAGCAGAACGCCTGTGACGCACCGGCTAGGTCAGGTCGCCCCCGCGTCTCGCGCTTCGACCTCGCGCTCCAGGAAATAGTTGAGACCTGTCCGGATGCCCGCGATGGCGGCCAACTGGCCGATATCGTTCCAGGTCGGAGCGATAGCGGTCCGAATGATGTCGGCGCCGAGGGCGAACTCCAAAGCCAGGATTATCCAACTGGCGAAGTTTACGAAGACGGCCCGATGCGCCTTGGGGTCGGCCGCAGCGCCCGCCGCGAAGGTGCGGACGATCCGCACGATCGTCAGGGCGGCGCCAGCCGCCACGCAAAGGACCGAGATCAGTTCAGTCGCCAGGGCAATGTAACTGGCGAATCCGCGAAACACCGATTCCATAGGTTCGGATCTCCATCGCCGGGCGACCGCGGCGGCGACGTGGGCCGTTCCGACTTGTGGCGACCTTCTCTGCCTCCGCACACTGACCCGCGATCGGCGTGGCGAGGATGGGGTGAAACCCACAGGCGAGCTCGGCTGCGGACCCGGCGCATCCGGCGCAGTTACGTCAGGATCGGCGGCTCCCAATCGTTGAGCAAACGCCGCCTCCGCCAGGCCGCTGGCGTTTCTCCCGAGTGCTGCCGGAATAGGCGCGACAGGTGCGCCTGGTCGGTGAACCCGCACAGACCCGCAATGACGCACAAACGTTCATCGGTCTCGAGCATGAGGCTCTTGGCGCGCTCGAGCCGCCGGGCAGTGACGTAGCCGTGCGGGGTCTGGCCAAAGCTGCGCTTGAAAGTTCGGCAGAAGTGGGACTTGCTCCTCTGGGCGACTTCGCTCAAGTCTGTGAGACGGATAGTTTCGCCAAGGTGGCTGTCTACATAGATTTTCAACCGCTTCATTTGCCACTCAGCCAATATGCCTCCGCGGCTCTCAGGATTCGAAATGGTATGCTGCCGCTTGAGCTCGGATCTCAATATGCGGGCCGCTCGAGTGACGGAGGCCTTGGCGACCTCGTGATCACGCTCAAGTTCCGTGCGCGCAACTTCCAGCAATTCCATCACGTTGGCGAAGAGCAGAAACGGTCGTGCGTCGGGACTGTCGAGTCGCTCTACTTCAAGTGTGTTGACCGACAATATTGCACCTCTCCCGTACTGACCGCGGATCGGCTCCAACAGCCTTGCGCGTTCGAACGTTATGCCCAGAAAGGGCCAGAGGTGCTCGTGAGAACCTGTGACAACGTGTGAGGTCGCCGTTACCTGGCTTGCGGCGAAGTGGAAACCGGTTCGCCATAAGAAGTCGCGTGAAATCTAAAGACGAGAGCCCCGCTCTGAAGCAATCGGAGGGGGGGTTCGACGTCGGCCATGAGACCACTCAGTCGTGGCAAGGCGACGTGCGCCCCCGAAAGGCCAGGGCGGGTTCTAGTTCAAGGCTGCCGATCTGACAGTCCTGGCTGTTCGATAGGGCCGATATTTCGGGTCCCAGATCCGGGCTGTGATGCGAGCGTCGAGCGTCGCGGCGTCGCACGGGTCCGCGACCCCGTCGGCCTGCGCCTGGCGGGCCACGACCCGCGCGACCGCGATCGCGACCGAGCGGAGCTCCGTCACCGGCGGTAACAGCCGCCCTTCCTTGTCGGTGACGGTGGGCGACATTTCCGCGACCTTCTTGCCCGCCACCATGAACATGGCGTCGGTGATGCGTCGCGCGCCAGAGGCCAGTACGCCCAGGCCGACGCCCGGAAAGATGTAGGAATTGTTGGTCTGGTTGACCTTGGAGGTGCGGCCCTTCCACTGGAGCGGAGGGAACGGACTGCCGGCGCCGATGAGGGCGCGGCCATCGGTCCAGGTCATGAGGTCCTGGGGCGTCGCTTCCGAACGCGAGGTCGGGTTGGACAGCGGGAAGATCACCGGCCGCTCGACCGATTGAGCCATGGCGCGCACCACCGGCTCGGTGAAGGCGCCGGCCTGGCCGGACACGCCGATCAGCACGGTCGGTTTTGCGTTGGTCACCACGTCGATCAGCCCGATCGCGCCCGGCTTCTCCAGTCTCCAGCCCGCGACGTCGGCTGGACGCCTGAGGAACGGCTGTTGCGCCGGCGTGATGTCCGCCATGCCTTCGACCAACAGGCCATAGCGGTCGACCAGGAAGAAGCGGCTGCGCGCGTCGGCCTCGCTGGCGCCGGCGTCGATCATCGCCTGAAGCAGGAGGGAGGCGATGCCGCAGCCGGCCGAGCCGGCGCCCAGCACGGAGATTCGCTGCTCCGTCAGCGGCACGCCCGTTACGTTGACCGCCGCGAGCAGCGAGCTCGCCGCGATGGCGGCGGTGCCTTGGATATCGTCGTTGAAGGTGCACAGCCGGTCGCGATACCGCGCCAGAAGGCGAGCGGCGTTGGAGCCCGCGAAGTCCTCCCAATGTAACAACACGTCGGGCCAGCGCTCCGCCACCGCGGAGACGAAGTCCTCGACGAAGGCGTCGTACTCGTCGCCCCGCACGCGCTCGTGCCGCCATCCGACATAGAGCGGATCGTCGAGGCGTTCGCGATTGTTCGTTCCGACGTCGAGCAGGACCGGCAGGGTCTCCTCGGGATGGATGCCAGCGCATGCGGTGTAGAGCGATAACTTGCCGATCGGGATGCCCATGCCGCCGGCGCCCTGATCGCCAAGACCCAGGATGCGCTCGCCATCGCTGACAACGATAATGCGCACCCGATCGAAGCGCCGGTGGGCCAGGATTTCCCGGATGCGCCCCCTGTTCGGATAGCTGATGAAGACGCCGCGCGGCCTGCGCCAGATTTCGCTGAAGCGTTGGCAGCCTTCGCCGACGGTCGGCGTATAGACCAGCGGCAACGTCTGCTCCAGGTCGTGGGCGATGACGGCATAGAACAGCGTTTCGTTGATGTCCTGCAGATCCCGCAGGAAGGCGTAGCGTTCGAAGTCGGTTTCGAATGCCTGCAGCACCTTCCATCGACGTTCCACTTGCTCTTCGAGCGTACCGACGTGCGGCGGGAGTAGTCCATGCAGATCAAACGCATCGCGTTCCGCAACAGTGAACGCGGTGCCCTTGTTGAGCATCGGCTTGTCGATCAGATCAAAGCTGGTCAGGTCCGTTTCGACTGGCGAACCGAAATCAGGTGACTTGTTCATGGGATCTCCTTCAGGGACTTTCGGAGGGGGACACGGCGGCTTGATCAGCCTGGACGCGCGTCCGACCCGACATCTGTGGGCGGCTCAGGCCGACCCCGCTGAACGTTCGCGGCCTCAGCCGCGGTCGGACAGCATGCGTTTGGTGTTGGCGATCGCCTTCGCTGGATTGAGGCCTTTGGGGCAAGTGTTGGTGCAGTTCATGATCGTATGGCAGCGGTAGAGGCGGAACGGATCATCGAGACGATCGAGGCGGTCACCGGTGTGCTGATCTCGACTGTCGGCAAGCCAGCGGTAGGACTGCAGCAGGATCGACGGGCCGAGATACTTGTCCGAGTTCCACCAGTAGCTTGGGCATGAGGTCGAACAGCAGAAACACAGGATGCATTCCCAGGAGCCGTCGAGCTTGGCGCGTTCTTCTCGAGATTGTAGCCGTTCGCGGTCTGGCGGCGGCTGATCGGTCTGCAGCCAGGGCTCGACCAGCTCGTACTGGGCGAACAGTCCGCTCAAGTCTGCGACAAGATCCTTCAGCACCTGCAGATGGGGCAGGGGGGTGATCCGGCTGGTTCCCTTCTTCAGACTGTCGATCGGCGTCAGGCATGCCAGGGTGTTGCGCCCGTCGATATTCATGGCGCACGAGCCGCACACGCCTTCTCGGCAAGACTTTCTGTAAGCCAGACTTGGGTCGATTTCGTCGTTGATCTTGATCAGGGCGTCTAGAACCATCGGCCCACAGTGGTCCCGATCGATGTCGAACGTGTCCATTGAGGGGTTGGCGTCGTCGGCGGGATCCCAGCGATAGACTCGAAAACTCTTCACCCGCGCGGCGGGCTTCTCGAGCGCCCAGTGCTTGCCTTCACCAACCTTCGAATTCTTGGGGAGCGTAAATTCGGACATGTGACGCGGTCCTGCTAGTGAGTGCGCTCTGCGGGAGGGAAATCTGGCGCATCGCTGGAGAGTGGCTTCAGATGTACTGGCCGGTACGCGAAGGTGACCTTCCAATCTTCGCTCTTCCACGCGACAGTGTGCTTCAGCCAATTGACATCGTCGCGTTTCTGAAAGTCTTCGCGGGCGTGAGCGCCGCGTGACTCGGTCCGCTCGCTGGCCGAGTGGGCGATGACAACCGCCTGATCGACGAGATTGGCGAGTTCCAGAGCCGACACCAGTCCGGTGTTCCACTGAAGCGAACTGTTATCGACGGTGACGCGGTCAAACGGATCACGCAGCGCCGCCAGCTCCTTCAAACCTTGCTGCAAAGTGTCTTCTTGCCGGAACACGCTGAAGTTCGACTGCATCGCAGCCTGCATCATGCTGCGGACCTTGCCCGGCTTGTTCCCGCCCCGGCTGTGACGGAGTCGGTCGAAGCGCTGCAGAGCGCGCTCCTCGCGGCTGGTGTCGGCGTCGCGCACGCGTGAGCCGGGTTGGATTATCTCGGCCGCGCGAAGAGCAGCGGCGCGACCGAACACGATCAGGTCGAGAAGACTGTTTGTGCCCAGTCGGTTCGCGCCGTGGACGGAGACGCAGGCCGCTTCGCCGATCGCCATAAGGCCCGGCACGACGGCGTCGGGGTTGTCTTGTGTCGGGCAGATGACCTCGGCCCTGATATTCGTCGGAATGCCACCCATGACGTAGTGGACGGTCGGAATGACTGGAATCGGCTCTTTGTGCGCGTCGACTCCAGCGAAGGTCCGGGCGGTCTGGACGATGCCGGGCAGTCGTTCGTCCAATACTTCCGCGGGCAGGTGTTCCAGGTGAAGATTGATGTGATCCTTCTTCTCACCGACTCCACGGCCCTCGCGGATCTCGATCGCTTCAGCTCGGCTGACGACGTCGCGGGAGGACAGATCCTTTTCGTGCGGCGCGTATTTCGGCATGAACCGTTCGCCGGCGCTGTTGGTGAGATAGCCGCCCTCGCCGCGAGCGCCCTCGGTGATCAGACAACCCGCGCCATAGATGCCGGTCGGGTGGAACTGGATGAACTCCATGTCCTGCAAGGGCAGGCCGGCGCGCAGCACCATGGCGTTGCCGTCGCCGGTGCAGGTGTGAGCCGAGGTGCACGACTGGAAGACGCGACCACAGCCGCCGGTGGCGATGACAGTCATATTGGAACGGAACCGGTGGATCGTCCCGTCTTCGAGGCACCAGGCGAGCAGGCCGCCGCAGGCGCCGTCTTCGTCCATCAAGAGGTCGATGGCGAAATACTCGTTGAAGAACTTCGCCTGGTGTTTGAGGCACTGCTGGTAAAGCGTGTGCAGGATGGCGTGCCCGGTGCGGTCAGCCGCGGCGCAGGCCCGGTAAGCCATGTCGCCCTTTGTGTATTCCGTCGTGTGTCCGCCAAAGCGCCGCTGGTAGATCTTGCCTTCCTCGGTACGACTGAACGGCACACCCAGATGCTCGAGCTCGACAACCGCCGGGATCGCCTCGCGGCACATGTACTCGATGGCGTCCTGGTCGCCGAGCCAGTCGGACCCCCTGACCGTATCGAACATGTGCCAGCGCCAATCGTCCTTCTCCATGTTGCCGAGCGCCGCGCTGATGCCGCCCTGCGCGGCGACCGTGTGGCTCCGCGTCGGATACACCTTGGTGACGCAGGCGGTGCTCAGGCCGGCCGCAACCATCCCTAGTGTCGCGCGCAGACCCGCGCCGCCGGCGCCGAGGACCACCACGTCATAGGTGTGATCGATGATGTCGTAACTGTTGGACATGGCTGGACTCTTCAACGGCCGAGAAAAAGCTTGAGGACGGCGAGCACGCTGGCGGCGGCGAGGACCACAGCGGCGGCCCGGACAATCAGCCCGGCGGCGACCAGCAGCGAGCGCGTGTGCACATAATCGAGAAGCACCGAGCGGACGCCGATCACGGCGTGGGTGATCCCGGCGAGCACGAACAGGATCACAAGCAGCGCCGGTACGGGTGCGCTCAGCCAGGCGGCGGCGGTCATCCGGTCGGAGACGGCAAGCAGCAGGATCGAGGCCACGAAATAGAGGCTGAGCGGGATCAGCGCGATCGCGGTCAGGCGCTGCAACCGCCATTCGCCCAACCCGTCGCGCGCGCTGCCGAGTTGCCGCACGCGCCGCAGTACGGTTTCGTCGCGCAGGGCGGTCGCATTTGAAGGGGAGGCAGGCTTTGCCATTGGCGATCTCCTAAGCCAGGACCACAAAGAGCCAGGTCAGCGCGCTCAGCAGCACGGTTGCGGCGAGCACGACGTAGCCGCTCCGGTAGGCGCTCCGGATCTGGAAGCCGGAGCCGGCGTCCCAGGCGAGATGCCGGATGCCGTTGCACAGGTGGTAGAAGAAGGCGACCGACCAGAAGAACAGCAAAAGCATTCCGATGGGAGAGGCGATAAAGGCGTGGGTCTGCGCGAACAATTCTCCCCCCGCCGCCACAGCAATCAGCCACCAGCACAGCAGGATCGAACCCACGGCGAGACCGATCCCAGTCAGCCGATGCAGGATCGACAGGGCCGAGGTGACCTGAAACCGATACCAGGTCGGAAACATGAAGGGTGACAGTGGGCGTTCCACGGCACGGTGCTCCTGGACTTTCAGGTTTGAGGCTGGGCGGTTCACTGTGGTCTGGCGTGGCGCGCGGCGCAGAAGTCGCGCAGCAGGCGCAACACGTCGTGATCATGTTCGGGAGGCGAGGCGCTGATTCCGAAGATCCAGTCGAAAAGCTCCAGGTCGGAGCAATCGAGCAGAGCCTGGAAACGCTCCAGCTGGATATCGTCCAGGCTCATGAGAGACTCGTCAGCGAATGAACCGAGGATGAGATCGCTCTCCTGCGTTCCGCGTGTCCACGATCGGAAGCTCAGCTTCCTCCTGCGGGCATCCAGGTCCTCGGAAGGCGAGGCAAAAGTTTCGGGACTCATTCTGAACTAACCCAAAAGCGTCTTTGCGAGGCCAAAGCCGGACGTCTGCTGCTTTAGGCCAGCCGGTCGACGGATGATTGTTGGGAGGCGCCGCCGATAGAATAGGAGTCCCATCCCGCGTCAGCTGGGTGGCTCCGCCAATGCTAAGCGCCCTCGTCGTCCTGACCGAACTTGGCCGCCGGCCAATCCCAACCTGTCGTGCGACGGCGCCAGCTCGGGCCGTTCGCGACGCCTGGCCCGCGGAGCAAACCTTTGCGTGATCGGTTCATGCTTTGTTGAACTACCCTGGGCACCGCCTGAAGGGAGTCCATCCGCGGGAAATCAAGGCATGTGACCGCGATCCTCACATACAGACCAGGCGATCGCTTTCTTTTCGGTCCGTTCGAGTTTCGGCCGGCTGAGCGGCTCCTGCTTTGCAGGGATGTTCCGGTCACCCTCGGAAGCCGGGCGATGGACATTCTCCTGTGCCTGCTCGAGCATCAGGGCGATGTGGTGAGCCCCGACGAATTGCTCGAGGCCGCCTGGCGGGGGATCAACGTCGAGCCCACCTCGCTGCGCCATCAAATCAGCAAGCTGCGCAAGGTGCTTGGCGAGGCTGACCCGGACGCGCGCTATGTCTCGAACGTCGCCGGCCGGGGGTATTGCTTCGTCGCTCCCATCGTGCGCGAGGCCGAGCTCGCCCCCGCGGGCCCGGCGACCGTTCCGTCTGATCGACCACCCGCGCCCCCCGCTCTTGGGCGGATTGTCGGACGCGAAGCAGTGATCGACGCCCTCGAGCGAACGGTCGCCACGGAACAACTTGTCACCCTTGTCGGCCCCGGCGGCATTGGGAAGACGACGGTGGCGCTGGCGCTCGCCCAGCGGATGGCGCGCGCGTTCGATGGCGACGTGGCGTTCGTCGATCTTTCGATCCAGCGGGGCGACGTCGACGTCGCCCGCGCCGTCGCCACGGCTCTGCGGCTCACCCGTCTGGAAGGCAATCCGGTCGCGAACGTCGCCAGGCAGGTGCGGTCGCGTCGCTTCCTGCTCATCCTCGATGGCTGTGAACACGTGATCACAGGGGCGGCCGCCCTGGCCGAGGCGGTCTGGCAAGGCGCGCCGCGATGCCACATCATCGCGACGAGCCGCGAGCCGTTGAAGACGCTCGGCGAGCAGGTTCATCGTCTCGCGGCGCTTCAGACGCCGCCATCAAAGAGATTGTCGTTCGAAGAGCTGTACAGCTATCCCGCCGCACAGCTCTTCGTCGAGCGGGTGACGGCTGGCGGTGACCAGATCGAGCGCCGCGCCGATAACGCGCGGCTTGTCGCCGACATCTGCCGCAAGCTGGACGGAATCCCCCTGGCGATCGAACTCGCCGCCGGGCAGGTTCACGCCTTCGGCCTGGCGATGACGCGTTCGCTACTCGACGGCCACCTGCGACTGTCCTGGCAGGGCCGGCGCACCGCCCATCGCCGCCACCTCACCCTGAGCGCGACGCTGGACTGGAGTTACGAGCTCCTGTCCCCCGAAGAAGCCCGCCTGCTCCGCGCGTTGTCGATGTTCGTCGGCTCGTTCCCGCTGGACGCCGCCCAGGCCGTCACCGATGACTCCTTACGCGCCGACGCCCCGGAACTTCTCGCCGGCCTCATTGCAAAGAGCCTGGTTTCCGCTGACCGCGGGCGCACCCCCATGCAATATCGGTTGCTGGACACCACCCGGGACTACGCCCGGCTCAAGCTGGAGGCCTCGGGCGAGCTGCAGGCGGCGGCGGCCCGGCACGCGGCCTGGACGCTGGGTGATCTCAAAAAGCAGGAGGGGCGGCTCCATGCGCCTCCGACGATCGAGCGGGCGGACGACATCGCCAACCGCATCCAGGACGCTCAAGCCGCGATTGATTGGTCGCAGTCGGCGAACGGCGACCTGTCGTTCACGGTCCCTCTGACGCTTGCGTCCATCCCATTTTGGGAGGGGTTCGACAGAGAGGAAGAAGGCCTACGCAGAATCGAGGCAGCCTTGACGCTCGTCGAGCCGGGCAGCCGCGATGAGATGGTGCTCGAAATCGCGTTGGCATGGGCAGCCGTTGTCCCGAACGAGGTGAGCCGCGCCGAGATCGCCGCGACCCGGGGATTGGAACTTGCGAACCGCTTCGACGACCCTCTCTCCCAGTTCCGCGCCAGATATTG
This sequence comes from Caulobacteraceae bacterium, assembly GCA_036488995.1. Classification (GTDB taxonomy): domain Bacteria; phylum Pseudomonadota; class Alphaproteobacteria; order Caulobacterales; family Caulobacteraceae; genus Acaudatibacter. The sequence continues at coordinate 7,549 of DASXGQ010000119.1, read as the reverse complement.
GCTCTGGAACACATACATCGGCTCCAGGCCCAACATTCCAGAAGCACGGGAGCACGCTCTGCTTTATCGCGAGCTCGCTCAACTGCGTGGGGGTGCTTCAGAGCAAATACTGGCCGAACAGATGGTCAGCGTTTCAGAGCTGGTCGCAGGCAACCTTGCCGCCGCTCGCGCCTCGATCGATCGCGCGCAGGCGCTAGATCCGACTTTGACCCCCGGACTGGGCAACACGCTCCAATGCTATCTCTGGCTGAACGGCATGCCCGACACCGGCGCGGCGGTGGCGCGAGACAACCTGGACCGAGCCAAGGCGACCGGCATCTTCGGCTTTCAGGCAGTCGTCCTGACGGACTCCTGCGCCCCTCTTGCATTGTTGGTCGGCGACCTGACTGAGGCAGATCGCTACGCCGACATGATCGATGATTGCGTCGCCCACGGCGTGTGGTTCGCCTACGGCACGTGGGCGCAGGTCCTTCGAGCGTCGATCGCCGCGCACCGAGGCGATGCCGGACCCGGCCGATCGTTCCTGGCCAGACCCTTGCCGGCGGAATGTGGTCATCCTCGGTTTGCGTCTGTTCTGACAGAGTTGGCGCTGCGCCTAGGCGCCGCGGGGGCCGCGGACGTCGCCCGAGACCTGGCAGACCGGATGTTGCGACGCGTCGAAGGGACCGGCGAGCTCTGGATCTGGAGCGAGGTGCAACGGGTTCGTGGCGAGCTCGCAATCGACGCCGCGACGGCGGAGGCGCTGTTCGAAACGGCGCTTGCCAAGGCGCAGCAACAGGGCGTCCGCGCGTGGGCCCTGCGCGCCGCAACCAGTCTCGCGCGCCGCCGGCGGAGCGCCGCCGAGGACGTACTGAAGCCGTTGCTGGCCAGCTTCACCGAGGGCTTCGGGACTCAGGATCATGTCGAGGCGCGCGCCGTTCTTGCCGGGTACGGCCTCGGTGCACCATAGCAATTCGCCGCCGTTTCACGCACCCGGGAGAGAGTGTCTTCATAGACCTTCCGCCCTCCGGCGGGGTGTCGCGAAGTTGCGATGGAGGGTGCGCAACGGGCCCGCAGGAGCATCCCGTCGAGACCGGGTCAGGCGTTGAAACCTGACCGTCTAATTTTCCTTGAGAAAATGGCGCGCTCGGAGCGATTCGAACGCCCGACCCTCAGATTCGTAGTCTGATGCTCTATCCAGCTGAGCTACGAGCGCGCGCCGCCTGACGGCGAGGGCGGACACCTAGTCGGTTCGGCCGCGGGATTCAAGTCGCCGTGAATGGACGCTGTCGTACCGGCTTTAGGGCCCGCTGCGCAGATAGGCGGTCATGCTCTCCACGAGATGGTCGAACATCAGTCTCGCGCGGCGGTCGGCGCGCAGGTCCTCGTGCATCACGACCCAGACCTCGAGGGGGAAGCTGATCTGCTCCTGGAGCACGGGGACGAGGTCGGGATCGCGGGCGGCCAGGGGCTCCTGCAGGCCGCAGATCCCGAAACCGGCGCGAAGGGCGGCGATCTGGGCGATGTCGCTGTCGGTGCGCAGGGCGAAAAGCTCGGGCGTGATGTCGATGTTCACCGCCGCGCGCGCGGAGGGGATCATCTGGCCACGATCGAAGCCGATCACCGTGTGGCGGTGAAGGTCGTCGATACTCTCCGGCGCGCCGAACCGCTCGATGTAGTCGCGGTGGGCGAACATGCCGATGCGCACCTCGCCGATCCGGCGCGCCAGGAGCGCGTCCTGCGCCGGGCGCACCATCCGCACCGCGACATCGGCGTCGCGGCGCAGAAGGTCTTCCTGGCGGTTGGCGGCGGAGAGTTCGATGTCGATCAGCGGGTGGGCGCGGCGGAACCGGGTAAGGATCTCCGGGAGAACCTCGACGGCGACGATCTCGCTGGCGGTGACGCGCACGACGCCGCGTGCGCTTTCCGGATCGCCGGCGGCGGTGCGCGCGAGCGTCTCTGCCGCAGCGGCCATGGCGCGGGCGTGCGGCTCCAACGCCAGGGCCAGGCGCGTGGGATTGAGGCCGGTCGCAGAGCGCGTGAACAGGGGCGCGTCGAGGGCAGCTTCCAGAGCCTCGATGTGCCGCCCGACAGTGGGCTGGGAGAGGTCGAGGACGCGTGCGGCGCCCGACAGGCTGCCGGTGTCCATCACCGCCAGCATCGATCGATAGTGGTCCCAGTCCGGCGCGGCCATACAAATACGTATAGCTAACCTGCGAAGATCGACAATTCCGGATGAACGAAAAAGAGCCGACCTTGGGGGCCTGAGATCCGGCCAAGGAGCCCCGACATGACCCCCGTCTCTTCTCCCTCCCAATCGCGCCTCGCCCTCGTCCTGGGCGCGACCGGCGCCTTCGGTTCCCACACCGTCGCCGCCCTGCTCAAGCACGGTTGGCGCATCCGCGCCCTGGCGCGCGATCCCGACGCCGCCCGGCGCAGAGCCGGGCCGGCGATGCCGATCGATTGGGTCAAGGGCGATGCCTTGGATCAGGCCAGCGTGGTGGTGGCTGCCGAAGGGACGGACCTGATCGTCCACGCGGTCAATCCGCCTGGCTACCGCAACTGGAAAGGAACCGTGCTGCCGATGGTCGACGCCGCGATCGCTGCGGCGGAAGCTGCGGGCGCCCGGCTGCTCGTGCCCGCCTCGGTCTACAACTTCGCTCCCGACGCCGGCGCCGGACTCGACGAAGATGCGCCGCAGCGGCCGGTCACGCGCAAGGGGAAGATCCGCGTCGAGATGGAAACGCGCTTGCGGGCGGCCTCGAGACGAGGCGTGCGGGTGCTGGTCCTGCGCGCCGGCGATTTCTTTGGCGCGGGTGGGGCGAACAGCGCCCTGGACTGGCTGCTCCTGCGGTCCCGCGGCCGGCCGACGGCCCTGTTCCGCCCCGGCCCGAAGGACATCCCGCGGGCGTTCGCCTACCTGCCCGACCTGGGAGAGACGGCGGCAGCCTTGCTGGACCGTGCCGACGAGCTCGGCGCCTATGAGGTGTTCCACTTCCGGGGCGACGTACTGTCGCCGGCCCAGCTCCTGGCGGCCTTGCGCCGGGCGAGCGGGAATCCGCGCCTGCCAGCGATCCCCTTTCCCTGGCCTCTGATCAGGCTCGTGGGTCTGTGGAACGAGACGATGCGGGAGCTGATGGAGATGCGCTACCTCTGGCGCGCGCCGATCACCCTGTCCAACGGCAAGCTCGTGGCCTTCCTCGGCGAGGAGCCGCACACGTCCCTGGACACATCCCTGCGCGAGACGCTCGGCGAACTGGCGGAGCCGACGACCCCACCGCGCGCCCGCAACGACGCAACCGCGCCCTCAGCACTCTCCAACCACGCGGTCTGAGTACATCCACTTTCTGTCCCTCCCCTTCATGGGGAGGGTGTCGCGCCGCAGGCGTGACGGGTGGGGAACCCTGGAGAAAGACACCGACGCTGGGGATGATCCAAACTCCCCCACCCGTCTCGCCGCTTCGCAGCGAGCCACCCTCCCCAGAAGGGGAGGGACTATGGTTCGTGGATCTCAACCCTTGTGGAAGAAGGCGTGGATGCGCTCGGCGAGGGGTACGCTGAGGCCCTCGACCTTGACGAGGTCCTCGACCGAGGCCCGAGACACACCGCGGGCGGAGCCGAAGGCGTGTAGCAGGGCCTTCTTCCGGGAAGGTCCCACGCCTTCGATCTCGTCGAGGGGATTCTTTCTCATGTCCGCGGCGCGGCGCGTGCGGTGGGCGCCGATGGCGAAGCGGTGGGCTTCGTCGCGCAGGCGCTGGAGGTAGTAGAGCACCGGGCTCTTGGGCTCGAGCATGAAGGGCGGCTTGCCCGGCAGGAAGAACCGCTCCAGCCCGGCGTCGCGGTCGGGGCCCTTGGCGACCCCCACCACGGCGATGTCGTCCACGCCGAGATCCGCCATCGCCTCCTGGGCGGCGGCGAGTTGTCCGGCCCCGCCGTCAATCAGGACGAGATCCGGCCGCGGCGGCGCCTCCCCGGCTTCCTCCTCCTTGGCCAGGCGCGCAAAGCGCCGGCGCAGCACCTCGCGCATCATGCCGTAGTCGTCGCCAGGCGTAAGGTCCGTGCTGCGGATGTTGAACTTGCGGTACTGGCTCTTCTGGAAGCCCTCGGGTCCGGCCACGATCATCCCGCCGACGGCGTTCGTCCCCATGATGTGGGAGTTGTCATAGACCTCGATCCGTTCGGGGCTGCCCTCGAGGCCGAAAGTCTCGCAAACGGCCGACAGGAGCTTGGTCTGGGCCGAGCTCTCCGCGAGCTTGCGCCCGAGCGCCTCGCGGGCGTTGGTCAGGGCATGCTCGACGAGCTCGCGCTTCTCCCCGCGCCGGGGCACGGCGATCTCGACCTTGTGGCGGGCCTTGAGGGAGAATGCCTCGCGCAGGAGCTCGCCCTCGAGCGGTTCGACGTTCGACAGGATCAGCCGCGGGATCGGCTTGTCCTCGTAGAACTGACCGAGGAAGGCCGACATGATCTCCGGGTCGGAATCCGACTTGTCCACCCGCGGGAAATAGGCGCGGTTGCCCCAGTTCTGGCCGGCGCGGAAGAAGAAGACCTGGACGCAGGCCTGGCCGCCCTCGGCATGCAGCGCGAAGACGTCTGCCTCCTCTACGCTCTCGGCGTTGACGTGCGTCTCCTGGGCGACCGAGGCCAGGGCGCGGATCCGGTCTCGCAGCCGCGCGGCGTATTCGAACTCCAGCGCCTCGGCTGCGGCCTCCATGTCTGCGCTCATGCGCGCGATCACGGCCCGGCTCTTGCCGCGCAGAAAGGCCTCCGCCTCGTCCACCAGGGCGTCGTAATCGGCCTGGGAGATCAGCTCCACGCAGGGCGCCGAACAGCGCTTGATCTGGTGCAGCATGCACGGCCGCGTGCGGCTCTCGAACACGCTGTCGGAGCAGGAGCGCAGCAGGAAGGCCTTCTGCAGGGTGTTGAGCGTGCGGTTGACCGCCCAGGCGCTGGCGAACGGGCCGAAATAGTCGCCCTTGATCGTGTGGGCGCCGCGGTGCTTGCGCAGCTGGGCCGCCGGATGCTCGCGGCGGATGACGATCTCAGGAAAGCTCTTGTCGTCCCGCAGCAGGACGTTGAAGCGGGGCTTGAGCTGCTTGATCAGGTTGATCTCGAGCAGCAGGGCGTCCGCCTCGGTCTGGGTGGTGGTGAACTCCATCGACCGCGTGAGATCAACCATCAGGGCGATGCGGTTGGTGTGGAACCGGCCCTGGGCGTACTGGATCACCCGCTTCTTGAGGCTACGCGCCTTGCCGACGTAGAGCGCCTCGCGGTCTTCGCCGAACATGCGGTAGACGCCCGGCGCGTCGGGAAGCCGGCGCACCTCATCACGGATCAGGGCGGCGCCGGTGAGCGGCGGAGCGGCGACATCGTCAGGCATCGGCGCAAGATATAGGCGAGTCCGCCCCGTGGCCCACCGGCCCTTCCAAGCGCACTTGCATCAACCCGGAGGCGCCGATTCCTGGAGCAAGCGCGTGGCGGCACAGGCGTGGCGGCAGGTTCCCGCTTCAGGCGTGGACCTGCCGCACCGCGATCCACTCAGGCGGCAGGAATCGGACCTCGTCCCGGGAGAAGTCGAGACTCACCCGTTCGAACCGGCTGAGCACGTCGATGCCGAGCAGGATGGCCGGGCGATCCACCAGGCCCCAGAGCTGGAACGTGTGCAGGTCGCTGAAGGCGACGCGCCAGTGGGGCAGCTTCAGGCCGCCGATGCGCAGGTGGGGCAGGTCCGCGAGATCGCCCTCGATGGTCTGGCCGGTGACGCTGACGATTGGCGCCTCGGCCCAGACGCTCGCCGGATAGTGAAGCGACGCCATCCGCTGGAGCGCGCGATTTCCGATCGTGTTCTGGGCGCCGGAGTCGATGAAGGCGGTGATCCCGATCCCCGACAGCTCGGCGTCGACGAGGGTGAGCTGACCGTCGCGCCGGTGCGCGCGCATGACGACGGTTCGCGGCTCGAGGCTGTGGATCCCGCCCGGTTCCACAGACAGGACGCGCCGCCTGAAGTCCAGGACGAGGGTCTGCCGGTCCAGGCCGTCAAGACCGAGCATGCCATCACCGCCGATCGCGGCCTGTGGCAGGACGAACAGCTTGGTGGGACGGCGCGCGCGCCGGCCAATGCCGAGGGCGGCCGTCGTGGTGGGCGTTTCCTGGACGCCTGCGACGCCATTGAGCGCCGCGGGCTGGCCGAGTGGCAGGTGAAGTCGCGCCGCCAGTTCAGTCGAAATAACCGACTGGTTGGCGCCGGTGTCGACAACGAAGGCGAAGGGTCCCTTGCCATCGATCGTGATGGGCGCGGTCATCCGGGCGTAGAGATCGGCGACCAAGGCCAGGGAGGTCGGAGGTTCGTAGACGTCGTCTGAGGATGGAAGGCGGGTGCCGGTGGTGGGCTCAGCGCAGACACGTTTCCCTACCAGAGCCGCAGCGAGCGCCAGGCTTGAAAAGGTCCGACGGTCCAACTCGCGTCCCGGCATGGGACGCCTCCCTAATTTTCCCTGGGAAGATTACACCTGTTTGCGGCGCAACCAAGCATTATGGCCGCCGAAAACTTGTTTTCGGCGGTGGCCTGCCACTCGTCTCAGGATGTCTCGCCGACTGAGACGAGAATTCGCGGCGTTCGGCGCGGGTTGGTCACCCGGACGGAGACTTTCGTCCGGGTGGGATATTGATGCGAATCAGGCGGCGACGGCCATCTCGCGGAGGCGGCGCAGAAGGGCGCTACCCTTTCGCCTCGACATAGATTTCCCCGCCGCCTTCGCGGAACTTCTCCGCCATCTCGGCCATGCCGGCGGCGACGTCGTTCTGGGCGGCGGCGGCGTCGCGGATGTCCTGGCTGATCTTCATCGAGCAGAATTTCGGCCCGCACATCGAGCAGAAGTGCGCCGTCTTGTGCGCTTCCTTCGGCAGGGACTCGTCGTGGAACTCGCGCGCGGTCTCAGGATCGAGGCCGAGGTTGAACTGGTCTTCCCAGCGGAACTCGAAGCGAGCCCGCGAGAGGGCGTCGTCCCAGGCGCGGGCGGAGGGATGTCCCTTGGCGAGATCGGCGGCGTGGGCCGCGATCTTGTAGGCGATCACCCCCTGCTTGACGTCCTCACGGTCGGGCAGGCCCAGGTGCTCCTTGGGTGTGACGTAGCAGAGCATGGCCGTGCCGAACCAGCCGATCATCGCCGCGCCGATGGCGCTGGTGATGTGGTCGTAACCGGGCGCGACGTCCGTGGTGAGCGGACCCAAAGTGTAGAAGGGCGCCTCGTGGCAGGCGGCCAGCTGCTTTTCCATGTTGGCCTTGATCTTGTGCATCGGCACGTGGCCGGGGCCCTCGATCATCACCTGCACGCCGTGCTTCCAGGCGACCTTGGTCAGCTCGCCCAGGGTCTCCAGCTCCGCGAACTGCGCGGCGTCGTTGGCGTCGGCGATGCTGCCGGGGCGCAGGCCATCTCCCAGCGAGAAGGAGACGTCATAGGCCCGCATGATCTCGCAGATGTCCTCGAAGTGCTCGTAGAGGAAGCTCTCGCGGTGGTGGGCCAGGCACCACTTGGCCATGATCGAGCCGCCGCGCGAGACGATGCCGGTGACG
>DASXGQ010000153.1:0-36572 GCA_036488995.1 Caulobacteraceae bacterium | reverse complement strand
ATCGGCCTTGAACCAGGTCTCGTTGAGGCGGCCCGGAACGGCGTCGATCTTGATGCCGAAGGCCGGCACCGAGAAGGAGTGGATCACATCCTCCGCCGTGACCTCGACCCGCACCACCTTTCCGACGGGAACGACCATCGGGTTGGTCGCGGCCAGCAGGTACGGCAGGTGCTGAGTCTCGGCGACGCTTTGTTCCATCGGCGTCGAGGTGGCGGCCGCGATCTTCTGGTCGGGATAGGCGTAGTCCCAGTTCCACTGCCGGCCAACGACCTTAACCGTCATGTAGGGCTGGGGCATGTCGTGCTCGGAGTAGAGCAGCTTGAACGAGAAGATCGCGATAAACATCAGGATCAGGACGGGGGTGACCGTCCAGGCGATCTCGACCGGCGTGTTGTGGCTGAACCGGGCCGGCGCTGGGTTGGCGCGCTTGTTGTAGCGCACAATGATGAACAGAAGCAGGCCCAGAACCAGCAGCACGATCGCCGTGATGATCGGCATAAGGATGCGATCGTGGAAAGCGATCTGGCTGATGCGGATCGCAGAAGCCGCGGGCTGAAGGTTGACCCCGCCGGCAGTCGGCTGGCCCAGGAGGTCCCCGGCCAGCGTGGGGCTCGCAGCCGCGGTGAGCAGCAGGCCAAGGAGCAGGCGCCCCTTACGGACAATCGGCGAAATCAAAGACGGCATGTCCGTTTCCAGGTCTCCGGTCCCCTCCCCGACGGTTCGCCCCTAAGGCGCTCCCAACCGGGCCTCCAATCGAAAAAAGGCCAAGGTCCTTCTGCCGCCTTCGTCGCCCGCATTGAGGCGCGATGCTCGGACCCCGGCCATTCCTTCGGCGGTGCATTATCGATATCGCGCCGGGTTGCCAAGGCGCCGGCTCGCCAAGGTGATTGCATGACTGTTTCCGCCTTGGGATTTGATCGGGAACGGTCTTCCGCGGACAGGCGCCGGAACCTATCTCAACCTCTCGCTCGCATCCTCGGGCGACCCAGAGAGCCCGCTTCCCAATGAACGCTCCCGCGCCGCCCACATCGATTCTTGACGCTGCCGGCGTCGACCCACGGGCCGCGCAGACCCTGCTCGGCGAAGCCCTCGCCGGCGCCGATGACGGCGAGATCTTTCTGGAGCGCTCCGAGAGCGAAGCCTTTGTCTTCGACGACGGACGCCTCAAGTCGGCATCCTATGACGCGTCGGAGGGCTTCGGCCTGCGCGTGGTCGCGGGCGAGACCGCCGGCTACGCCCATGCCGGCGAGGTCTCCAAGGCGGCGATCGGACGGGCGGCCGAAGCGGCGGCCCTCGCCAAGCGCGGCTATTCGGGCGTCGCCGCTGAAGGTCCGCGACCGACCAATCGACGCCTTTATGGAGACGACGATCCACTGGCCTCTCCTGGCTTCGGCGAAAAGGTCGCGCTGCTGCAGGAGATCGACGCCTACGCCCGCCAGCGCGACCCGCGAGTGGCCCAGGTGATGGCCTCCCTGGCGGGAGAGCGGCGGGTCGTGGAAATCCTGCGCGCGGATGGACGCCTCATCCGCGACGTGCGGCCGCTGACACGGCTCAATGTCCAGGTCACCGTCGAACGCGACGGTCGCCGGGAGAATGGCACGTCCGGCGCCGGCGGCCGGGCCGGATTCGAAACCTGGATCGCCCCTGACAAGTGGCGCGAGCAGGTCGAGGAGGCTCTGCGCCAGGCCTTGGTGAACCTCGAAGCCAGCGACTGCCCGGCCGGTGAGATGGACGTGGTGCTGGGGCCTGGGTGGAATGGCGTGCTGCTCCACGAGGCGGTGGGCCATGGCCTCGAAGGGGATTTCAACCGCAAAGGGACGTCGGCCTTCTCCGGCCGCATCGGCGAGCGCGTCGCCGCTCCCGGCGTGACCGTATTCGACGACGGTTCGATCGAGGGCCGCCGCGGCTCTTTGAGCGTCGACGACGAGGGCACGCCGACTTCGCGCACAATCCTCATCGAGGACGGCATCCTGCGCGGATACATGCACGACCGCCAGAGCGCGCGGCTGATGGGCATGGAGGCGACGGGGAACGGCCGTCGGCAGTCCTACGCCCACATTCCCATGCCGCGGATGACCAACACCGGCATGCTCGCCGGGGAATCCAACCTGCAGGAGATGATCGAGTCGACGGCTCGCGGACTCTATTGCGCCAATTTCGGCGGCGGGCAGGTGGACATCACCAACGGCAAGTTCGTCTTCCAGTGCACCGAGGCCTACCTGATCGAGAACGGCCGCATCACCAGCCCCGTCAAGGGCGCCACCCTCATCGGCGATGGGCCTTCGGCGCTCACGCGGGTGACGATGATCGGCGACGACTTCGCCTTCGACCCGGGAATCGGCGTGTGCGGCAAGAGCGGCCAGGGCGTCCCTGTTGGCGTTGGTCAGCCTTCGCTGAAGATCACGGGTCTCACTGTCGGGGGGACCGGCGTCTGATGCAGATTGCGGCGAAGGGGCGCGAGGTCCGGCGCGACGATTTCACTTAAGTTATTGAAGATTGGGAGGTCGCTGCGGGCGTTCGCGTGGGGAGGCGTGATCGGCGACCGGAATGAACGGGGGGACGGATGGAACCGTCGCCGGGGCGATTTGATCTGGCCGTGCTTGGACCGTTCCGGCTCACCGGACCGGACGGTCGATATATTGACATCACCAGCCGGCGCGGAATGGCGCTGGTGGCGATGCTCGCGCTCTCACGCGACGGCGAGCGGACGCGTCCGTGGCTGCAGGAACGCCTCTGGGGCAGCCGGGCCGACGCGCAAGCCCAGGGCAGCCTGCGGACCGAACTCTCTGAGTTGCGCAAGCGCCTGAACATAGATGGCTCGCCCTTGCTGTCGGCCGGTCACGAGCGGGTACGGCTCGACCTGTCGCGGCTGAATATCGACGTTCGCGCCGCTGAGGCGGATCTGTGCTCGAGCGGGAGCGAACTCCTCGAAGGCCTTGAAATCCCCGGTGAGGAGGGTTTCGAGAACTGGCTTGTCCAGGAGAGACAGGCGATCGAGCACGCGAGGGAGCGCGCGCGCGCCGGGCTTACGCGAGGAGCGCTCTCCCGCGCATCTGGCGAGGAAGCTCGCGGCAGGACGATCGCTCGGGCGCTGAACGGCGGACCGTCTGGCGGGTCCGCGCCGACCCTCCGTGAGGCCGGACAGCCGCGTCTGCTCGCTGTCCTGGCCTTCGAAAACCTCTCGAACGACCCCGAGATGGACTACTTCTCCAATGGGGTGTCCGAGGATATCCAGATTGCGGTCTGCCGCGCAGGCGGGCTGCATGTGATCGGCCGCGCATCGAGCCTTCAGCTGCGCGGCGCGGCGCGGACGCCCGAGGCTGTCTCCCTGTCCCTCGGAGCGACGCATCTCCTCGATGGTTCGGTCAGGAAGAGTGGAGATCGGGTCCGGATCACCGCGAACCTGATCGACTGTGCAAGCCGTATGACCATCTGGTCGGATCGCTACGACCGCGAGCTGGCCGAGGTGTTCGCGGTTCAGGACGATATTGCCGGCGCCGTGGCCAACGCGCTCCAGGCTGTCTTCACGCCGCTGGACCCCGCGCCGAGGATCGACGCCGAGGCCTATGACGCCTACCTGCGCGCCCGCGCCCTCGCCGGTCACCCCGACGAGAATGCTCAGTGCAGGGACCTGCTCGAAAGGGCGGTGGGGCGCGCCCCGGGCTTTGCGGTGGCCTGGGCGAGCCTCGCCATGGCGCGCGCCCTGCACCTCGTGCACGACCTGCAGGACAGCGGGGCCGTCGCCCGCGCGGAAGCCCGCCGCGAGGTGTTCGATGCGGCTGGGCGCGCCACCAACCTGGATCCGTCGCTCGGCCTGCCTTTCGTCGCTCTTAGCCATCTCGAGCCCCCGGCGGCGTGGGCGCGGCAGGAAACGCTGCTCGAGAGGGCGCGAAGCGCCTCGCCGGACGACCTGGAGGTGCTCAAGCACGTGGGCGACTTCGCCGGCAATGTCGGACGGATGGGCGATAACTTTGCGCTCGTCAGCCGCGCGCACCGGGCCGATCCTTTGAACCGCACGTCCGCCATGAACTATTGCGTGGCGCTGGCGGACGTCGGACGGCTCGACGAGTCCTACGAAGCGTTCAAGGCCGCCCAGGCGCGCTGGCCAGACTCCGACAACCTCGTCGCCGTGCCCATCCTCCACGCGACCCTGCTGCCGGACGGCCGCCGGCTCGAGCAGTTCCTGGCGGCGGCGCGGCGCTTCATCGCCATCAGGGGCGAGACCCGCCCTCTGCGAATCGCCATGACCACGGCGCACGTCGCCCTGAACCCCACCGACGAGTCCCGCCAGCTCCTACTCGCCAGCGCGCAACGGCATCTGGACCAGTCGGGCCGCGTGGAGCTCCGCACGGCCCTGTTCGCCTACTGGGCCGGACTTCGCGACGAGGCCTTCGACCTGATCGCCCGCAGCGACTATAGCCACCTGTTCCAGCTCGAGGGACGGCGGCCGGACGACACCTTCCTGACCGCCGTGATCTTCGGCGCGACCAATGCGGGGATCCGCCGCGATCCGCGCTTCCCTGGCCTCTGCGCCAAGCTGGGGCTCTGCGACTACTGGCTCGAGAGCGGCCGCTGGCCCGATTGCGCGGACGAAGTGGCGGGCGACTACGATTTTCGAGCCCGCGCGGCCGAGGCTGTTTCGCAACTCTGAGGCGTGCGATCTGACGTAGCCATTGCCAGCGGGACACTATTGTCTCATGGTCCAGCTTCGGACTTCGGGCGCGGTCCGACTGATGGCTGTCGGGGGTTCGACGTGAAGCCAAAATGGATGCGCCTCGCCACGGTCGCTCTATGCGGCGCGGTGGCTATGGGAGCGGCCGATCCGCCCCCCGTCCCAAAGTCCCGTGTCGCAGCGCCAGCTCCGCGGCTCCTGCCGCGTTTTCCGGACTTCGGCTATCTCCCGGCCCCCGGCGCCTTCACGCCCGACCGCACCTTCCGCCTGAGCCAGGACTACCCGGCGGATCTGCCGCCGCTGGAGCCGGCGGTCCAGCGCATCCTCGCCATCGATTACGCGCGCGACTGGCGCGCCTACGCCAACGCCGTCCTCGCTTACATCATGGAGGGCAACATCGAGGATCGCGGCGTCTCGCAGGCCTTCTACCTCGAGGACAACAAGGTTCGGCGCTGGTACCACGTGCCCTGGCAGCACTGGGGCCCCAATGGGCGCGAGGGCCTGCACGGCCTGACCCAGGAGGTCCAGTCGAGATCCTTCTATCTGGGTCCGCGCCAGAAGACCCCGGCGGAGACCTGGGCAGTCGGTTTCTACAACGCCCGCGGCGGCTGGCTGATCGGGCGGGTTTGGGGCGACTCAGGCAAACCCGACCCGGGGGCGGTGAGTGGGGCCGGTGGCTTCCCTGTCGGAACCGTCGTGGCCAAGCTCCTGTTCACCACCGCCGGCCCTGATGAGGTCGACTATCTGACCAACCCGGTCGAGTGGTCGGCTTTCGTTTATCCGGCCCCAGGCGCCGCGCGGACCGGAACACGCAAGCCGACCGACGGTGTGATCGTCCCTGTCCGCCTGGTGCAGGTTGACATGATGGTGCGCGACGACCGGGCCAAGGCGACGGGCGGTTGGGTGTTCGGGACCTATGTCTACAACGGCGCCCTGAACCGCCGCTCGCCCTGGTTCAACCTCATCCCGCTGGGCCTGATGTGGGGCAACGATCCGGGCGTGCGGTCACAGCCCCAGGCGCCGCCGGGGAGTCAGCCCTTCAATCCCGACCTGAAGGAGACGGTGATCAATCACGCCGATCCCATGCTGCCGTTCAGCCACCTAGGGTACGGCCTGCGGTTGAGCGGACCGGTCGACAACAACCTGTCCTCCTGCAAGTCGTGCCACATGACTGCGCAATATCCGCAGGTCTCGCCCATCCTCCCGACCATGGCCGTGACCGACCTCGGCAAGAAGCCGGTCTGCGGCGATGAGACCTGGATGCGCTGGTTCCGCAACCTCGGCCCCACCGACAGTTTCGACCCGCAGGGTCAGACCACGGACAACTCGCTGCAGCTGGCCGCCAGCATCCAGAACTTCGTCGCCGCCCGGAACCTGGCCACGGGAGGCCTCTACGCCAGCCAGTTCTGGAGGAACCGCGCCATGCCCATTGCTGGACTGAGGGGCGCCGTCCCCGAAGACGGCGATCCCTGCCGCCCCGTCGGATGAGGAGGACATCGATGTCGGACCTGTCGGATCAGAACAAGCAGATCACGCTCACCTTCTTCGAGCAGGTGTTCAATCAGGGCAACATGGACATCGTCGCCCAGATGATCGACCCGAGCTATCGGTTCACGCGCGACGGCCAGGTGCTCATCGGCGGCGGTGACCCGGTGGCGTCCACCGTCGGCTGGGCGCAGGGCCTGAGGAACGCCGTCGCCAACCTTCACTGCGTGATCGACGCGATCGTCGCCGAGGACGACAAGGTGGCCCTGCGTTGGCGCATGAACGCCAACGACAAGACGACAAACGCCCCGATCACAGCGATCGGGACGAACATCATCACTTTCGTGGGCGGCAAGGCTGTCGCCAACGACCAGTCGGGCGGCGAGAACTTCCAAGCCGCGTCCTGACTGGACCGCCCTTCCGTCGGATCGGCCCACGCTGTAGGTCGGGTCGGGCTCCGATGGTGGAGCTGTCGGGGGCCGGCCCGGGCGCCGCCCCATCCAGATCGAGGACGGTTTGCGGTTCCTTCCCATCGCCGGGCTGCTCGCGGCCATGGCGTCCTTCCAGCTTGGCGCGAGTTTCGCCGAGCGCCTTTTCCCGATGGTCGGGCCGGCCGGCGCAGCGGCCCTGCGCCTGCTCGGCTCCTCCCTGATCCTGGCCGTCGTCAGGCGTCCGTGGCGGGGCCTCGCGGGCAGGCCGCCGGCGCCCGCCCTCATCGCCTATGGCGTCTCGCTGGGCGCGATGAACACCCTCTTCTATCTGGCCCTGGCCAGGCTTCCGCTCGGCATCGCCGTGGCGGTGGAGTTCGTCGGCCCGCTCGGCGTGGCCATGGCCGCCTCGCGTCGCCCCCTCGACCTCGCCTGGATCGCGCTTGCCGTCGGTGGCCTGCTGTTGCTCCTGCCGCTCGGCCTGGAGGCGCACAGCGTGGACCCCATCGGCGTTCTGCTGGCTCTGGCGGCGGGCGCCTGCTGGGCGGCGTACATCGTCTTCGGTCGGCGGGCGGGGCACGCCCATGGCGGTCACGCCACCGGGCTCGGCGTCTTCATCGCGACGCTGGTCTTCCTTCCCCCGCAGATCGCCCTGCAGGGACACGCCCTGTTCCCGCCGGCGGCGATTCCCATCGCCCTGGGCGTCGCCCTCCTCTCCAGCGCCCTTCCCTATTCGCTGGAGATGTACGCGCTCACCCGCATCCCGACGCGCGTGTTCGGCACCCTCATGAGCCTGGAGCCGGCGGTCGGCGCCCTCGCGGGCCTGACCCTGCTGGGCCAGCACCTGAGCCTGCTGCAGTGGACCGGCATCTCGGCCGTTATGGCCGCCTCCTTAGGGGCCGCCCTCGCCCACGGCGCCGCCGAGGAGGAGCCGCCCCAGCCGGTTTGACGCCCGCGCGGTTCAGCGATCGGCGCGCAGGGTGGCGGGGCTGATGCCTTGCAGTTCGCCATCGACGGTCGGGGCGATGGGTTCGGGCATGGCGTGCCCTCCTCCCGGCTCGTTCACCCCATGCGCCCACCGACCGATGAGGGGCGCCAGGGCGAGGAACAGGACGCCAAACCCCACGCCGGCCCAGCCGATCGCATTGAAGACGCTCAGAGATGCGCGCAGGGCCGCCGCGGGATCGAGGACCTGGCCGCCGGCCGTCGCGGTTCCGGCGAACTGGGCGATCCTGGCGGCGATGAATTCCGCGGCGGAGGTGGCCAGGAACCAGATCGACATCAGGGTGGAGACCAGGACCGGAGGCGAGAGTTTCGTCACCTCCGACAGGCCCACCGGGCTGAGGCATAGCTCGCCGGTGGTCTGCAGGAGATAGGAGACCCCAAGCACCATCAGCGGCATCCGGAAGCTGGCGTCCGCAAGGCCGCGGGCCCACACGATCACCAGGAATCCCAGGCCGACCTGGGCGAGGCCGAGTCCGAACTTCACCATCGGGTTGGGATCGCGCCGTCTGGCGCCCAGGAATGTCCAGAGGGCTGCGAAGGCCGGCGCCAGGAGGAGGATGAAGCCGGAATTGAACGACTGGGTCTGGGCGGCGGTGAAACCCATGTCGATCCAGACCGTCCCCGGCGCCAGATGGGCGGCGGCCTTCATCGCCTCGTCGCCGAAGAAGAGACTAAGCCCGGCGAACCGGATCAGCCTCGGATGCGAGACGAGCTGCAGCTTGGTGTTCTGCTCGGCGAACAGGTTGAGCGAGGTGGCGGCCTGCTCGAACAGGGTGAAAAAGACGATCGATCCGGCGATCAGGACCAGAGCCAGGAACAGCCGTTCGCGCTCGACCTTGCCGCACTCTCTGAGGATGAACCAGGCGAGGTAGCCCGCGGCCGCGATCCAGCCGACCGCCAGGGCGCCCCCGACGATGCTGTTGTGCTGGACGAGCAGCCACACGGCGCCGAGGCCCACGATCCCGCAAAGATAGATCAACCACTCGAGATTAAGCGGGCCGACGATCGGCCGTGCGAGGCGCGCCGGGTCAGGAGGTTCGCCCTTCCCCTGGAGCAGCGGCCGCCCGAGGACGAAGGTCACCCAGCCTGCCGCCATGCCGACCCCGGCGAGACCGAAGCCCCACGACCAACCAAGCGTCTGGCCCAGATAGCCGCAGAGGATCGCGGCCCAGAAGGCCCCCAGGTTCACGCCGTAGTAGTAGAGGGTGAACCCGGGATCGCGCCGGGGATCGCCCTTTCCGTAGAGCTGGCCGACGATCGAGGAGATGTTCGCCTTGAGGAAGCCGACCCCCATGATGATCAGGGACAGGGCCAGATAGAGTGTGTCCTGGAAGATCGCCGGCGTGGCCTTGGTGGTCACGACGCTGAACTCGCCCTTGGGCAGGGCGGCCGGAACCGACGTCCCGCGCGGCAGGTCGTTGATCTCGAACGCGCCGTCGGCGGACTGGTCGAACGTGTAGGGCCGCCCGCCCACAACCACGTGCGCCACGCGGTCGTCGCCGCGGCCGGTGACCTCGATTGGGAACTGCTGGCCATGCCACGCGAGGGCCTGTTGCGCCGGCGGCCCCTCGACCGCCATCAGGGCATGCCCACCGACCAGGAGAAGGGCGCCGAACGCCACCGCCTTGCGGGCGCCCAGGAACCTGTCCGCCAGCACCCCGCCGACCAGGGGCAGGAGGTAGACCAGGGTGGCGTAGGAGCCGTACTGGCCGCTGGCCTCCTTCTGATCCATCAGGAAGTGCTGGGTCAGGTAGAAGATCAGCAGCCCGCGCATTCCGTAATAGGAGAAGCGCTCCCACATCTCCGCGAAGAACAGGACGAACAGTCCCCGTGGGTGCTGGCGGGCGAGCTGCAGGGCCACCGGCAAGCCAGTCGCCACGGTGATGACGATGCCGATGAGGACGACGATGCTGTTCATGAAGGTCCCTGGGCGAAACGGTCGCCATCACGCCTCACGGCCCTGCCAAAGCCAACCCTTGGTCGCCGTGGCCGGACGCTGAGCCTTTTGGCCCTTTGAACACATCTGAACACGCAGGGAGAGTCCCATGCCGCTGATGAAGACCCCCGGGCCCGACCATCCGATCACGCTCGAGACAGAGCCCCGCCGGATGCAGGCGCGGTACGACGGCCACGTCATCGCCGACAGCGCTGACGTCATCATCCTGCGGGAGGCGGACTATCCCCCGGTGGCCTATTTCCCTCGCGGCGACGTGGACATGACGCTCATGGCGCGCACCAGCCGTTCGACTCACTGCCCCTACAAGGGCCAGGCGTCCTACTACACGCTCACCATCGACGGGCGGGTCTTGGAGAACGCCGTCTGGTCGTACGAGGAACCCTACCCGGCCATGACGGCGATCCGCGATCGCCTCGCCTTCTATCCGAACATCGTCGAGGTGCAGGCCGTGGACGAGGCCGTGGCGCCGGCTTCTGCAGACGTCGGCGAAGTCGTGCGTCATACAGACGCGGGCGATGGAACGAGCCAGGCTCCCCATTGGCCGCCCAACGTGGGCGAACCCAGGGCGACGCGCTAGCGAAGCTCCGCGGTCCTCGATGGCGCTCGCAGCAGCGAGCACTGATAATCGAGGAGGGACTCGCCGTTGCCGGGATCGCCATGGGCGAGGTCCGCCCGGTGCGCCAGGACGATGAATCCAGGCTCGTCGCCGGTAAAGGTCCACGGAACGGCCGCCAGGGTGTAGGCGGCCATGTTCGCGCGCGCATCGAGATCGCCCGACGCCAGGAGTTTGAAGAGGTTCCGGTCGAGGTCCTCGCCATCGATGCGCCGCGCCTCGAATCGCTGTCCGGCCACGCTGACATGGAGGGGAGCCCACGCGGCGCCCACATCCGGCGCGGCCTGCTTCAGGGCGTCGGCCACCTGCGGCTGGATGCAATCGATGTGGATGTGAAGCTGGTCCTGGGTTCGCCCGTAGAGCGAGTTGATGACCAGAGCGAAGGTCCCGCGGGGCGCCTGACGCCCGAGCAGGCGCTCGAAATAGCGACGCGCCTTCCAGGCGTCACGCCAGTAGTTCGGCGCACCAGGTTCAAGGAGGATCCGGCTTTCGATCCCGGCGACGCGGCGCGTGGGAACCACCACGATGTGCGTCGGCTCGCGCGTATCCTTGACCACGGCCCACCCCTCGCGGAGCCGGACCGCCATGCAGGGGGCGGGAAGGCCAGTCAGGCGCCGGTCGACCACGCAGAGGTCGTGGACGACGCGCCACAGCGCGCCAGGGTGGTTGTCCAGGACCGGCGTGCCCTCCGCCGGGAAGAAGACGGCCGGGCCGAGCGTGGCGGCAAGAACGGCGAGGGCGAGGCCCACGACCCCGGCGAGCGACCGTAGGGCCAGTGCGTGTCGTGTCATTTGCGGGAGCTTCGACGCACGAGCGGCCGCCAGTCTCGCCTCAGTAGGCGAACGCTTCGAAGACCGGGGCCACATCGCCCTGCCAGGGACCGTGATAGAGGGCGAGCAGGCGTTCGGCCGCCGTCACGCCGCTGTCGGCGATGTCTTCGAGCTCGCCCAGATAGCCGGTCTCGTCGACCATGCCGCCGGACAGCCGGTTGCGTCGCTTGAGCCCTTCGCGGGCGATGGCGACCATGTCCCGGGCGACATCCCGCACCTTGCGTCCCGCGACCTCGGCGTTGAGCGCCACGCGCGGGACGTCGCGGCGGAGACGCTCGCGATCCTCGGTCGTCCAATCGCGGCAGAGATCCCAGGCCGCCGCCTGCGCGGCGGGGTCGTAGAGGATGCCGGTCCACAGGGCCGGGAGCGCGCACAGCCGGCTGACGGGTCCCGCATCGGCGCCCCGCATCTCCAGGTACTGCTTGAGTCGCACTTCCGGGAAGATCGTACTGAGGTGGTCCGCCCAGTCCTTGATGGTGGGTCGCTCCCCCTCGAGGCCCGGAAGATGGCCTTCCATGAAGTCGGCGAAGGAACGGCCGGCGACGTCTATGTAGCGGCCGTCCCGCTTGACGAAATACATCGGCACCCTCAGCGCGTAACGCGCATAGGCCTCGAATCCGAAGCCGGGTTCGAAGACGAAGGGCAGCAGTCCCGTTCGCGCCGCGTCCGTGTCGGCCCACACCGCGGCGCGCGAGCTCAGCAGGCCGCTCGGGCGGCCCTCGACGAAGGGGGAGTTGGCGAAAAGGGCGGTGGCGATGGGTTGCAGGGCGAGGCTCACCCTGAACTTGGCGACCATGTCCGCCTCGTCGGCGAAGTCCAGATTCGCCTGGACGGTGCAGGTACGGAACATCATGTCCAGGCCCTTGCCCCCGACCGTGGGCATGTACCGGCGCATGATGCCGTAGCGGCCCTTGGGCATCACCGGGACCTGATCGCGCCGCCAGACCGGCGTGAAGCCGAGCCCCAGGAAGCCCAGGCCAAGCCCCGTGGCGACGGTCTTCACCTCCTCCAGGTGCTCGCCCGTCTCCTCGCAGATGTCGTGCATCGTGTGCAGCGGCGCGCCGGAGAGCTCGAACTGTCCCCCTGGCTCAAGGCTGATATTGGCCATGCCCCGGGACAGGCCGATGAGCGTCTCCCCGCCGTGGGCGCCCCGCTCCCAGGTTGGGCTCCAGCCAAAGCGCATCAGGCCCTCGAGCAGGGCGCGGATGCCGTCGGGCCCGTCGTAGGAGACCGGCTCGTGCGAACCGAGGCGGAAGACGAACTTCTCGTGTTCCGCTCCGACGCGGAACTCCGAAGGCGGCTTTCCCCCCGCCGCCAAATGGGCCGCCAGGTCCTCGAACGTCAGGGGACGGTCGTCGCTAAGCGTCTCGGCCATCCTTGCTCCGTTTGAACCAGCCCCGCCTTAGCCCCGCACTTGGGGCAATGCTGCGCCAACCTCAAGCCCCGCCCCATCGCCGAGTGTCGATTGCCAGATCGAAAGCGCTGCGATGACCGCAGTTTCGGCTCGAAGAACGCGTGATCCGAGCGAGACGGGCGTCGTGGCCGGGAGGGCGCGTATGGCGTCCCGCTCCTCGGGGGCGAAGCCGCCTTCCGGGCCGACGAGGACAGCCCAGGGCGCATGGCCCCTGCGGAGCAGGGCCGCCACCGCGCCCGACGCATCGCCGGTCTCGTCGCAGAACATGAGGGCGCGGTCGGCGTCCCAGGCCGCCAGCCGGTCGGCGAGACGCGCTGCGGGGGTGATCTCGGGAACGTCGAGCCGGCCGCACTGCTCGGCGGCCTCGCAGGCGATCGCCGCCAACCGCTCGAGGTTTGTGTGGTCGGCGTTTGTACGTTCGGTTCGCAGCAGCCCGATCCGGCGGACGCCCAGCTCGGTCGCCTTCTCGACGATCATCTCCAGAGGCGCGCGCTTTACGAGCGCCATGTGCAGTTCGAGATCCGGGGACGGGCTCTGTGCCCGTGCAAGCGCCTCCGCCCGCAGTCGGCAGGCGCGCTTGCGGACCTCGATGATCCGGGCGCTCCATTCTCCGTCGGCGCCGTTGAAGAGCCGAGCCTCGTCGCCCTCGCCAAGGCGCATCACGCGGGTGAGATAGTGCGCCGGATCCCCTTCCAGCGCGACCTCGCTCCCCTCGCTCAAAGGGGCTCGGACGAACAGCCGGATCACGGGTTCGCCGGCGTCCGCCCCCCGGCGTCCAGCCTCCCGCCGCCACGCACGAAGAAAAGACCCAGCAAACCAAGCGCGAGGAGCAGGGTGATGGTGGCGAACCCCCCCTGCTGGGTATGGAAGAAATGGGTCCCGCCGTTCACGAGCGTGGGCCCCAACCAGCTCGTCGCCGTGCCCGAGAGGGCGTAGACGCCGAAGAACGCCCCAGTCTGCGACGGGGGCGTCAGCCGGGTCAGCAGCGTCCGCGCCGAGGCGAACTGCCCTGTGATGAAGATCGCATTCGAAAATCCGATCAGCAGGAAGACCCAGTCAGGCAGGGTCCGGAAGAAGGGACCGCTCCACATCGGCGCGTGCGCCGCGGAGTCCCAATGCCAGACATAGAGGATGCGGTTCGGCCCCATGCCAAGCAGGCAGATGACTCCCAGCAGGGACATGCAAAGCTCGATCCGAAGCGCCATCTTGGGGCCGAAGGCCCCGTCGAGCCATCGGCCGACGAATCCGCCGAGGACCGCCAGGACGCTGAGAATGATGCCGAAGAACAGCATCTCCAGGGCGTCCCACTTCATCACGCCGGCGGCGTAGACCCCCGCATAGATGAGGATGGCGACCATGCCGTCGACGAAGAACATGCGCGAGAGCAGGTAGACCGCCGCATCGCGGTGCTTTCGCACGGTGCGCACCATGCCGATGAGGTCGGCCGCGCCGCGCGCGTAGGCCTCGCGGATGGGCATCCGTCCACGCGGCGCGTCAGGGGTGAACAGGAAGAACGGCAGGGCTCCAAGGGCGAAGATGCCGGCCGACAGGAGGGCGACCACCCGCTCGGGCTCGTGGCGAGCGCGGCTGAGATCGAACAGCGGCGCGTGGGGCACCCACGCCCAGTCGGCGGTGGAGGGCAGCCCGGGCAGGGCGAAGGCCCAGGCGGTGAACCCCAGTCCAGCCAGGGCGAAGGCGTTGCCGAGCGCAAGGGCGAGACCGGAGGCCTTGTGCGCGCCGGACAAGCCGGCGGCTCGCACCAGGAGCGAATTGTGGAGCACCTCCGACCAGGTGAACAGAACGCCGATCGTCGTCGTGATCGCCAGGGTCTGGGTCACCGTCAGGCCGGTGTGGTCGGCCTTGGTGAACCACAGGCTGGCCATCAGCGGGACCATCAGGACGACGATGCCCGCAAGCCACGTCTTGCGTCGGCCCAGATTGTCGATCGACGCGCCGAGGATCGGCGCGGTGAGCATCACGATCCAGCCGGAGTACTGGCTCCAGCGGGAGATTTCCTCCTGTCCACGGACGGGGTCGCCGACCACCGTGGCGGCCAGGTAGGGGATGAAGATGTAGATCGTGATGAGCACCACATAGGGGTTGCGGGCGCCCTCGAAGAGCGACCAGCACCTCGCGCCGAGGCTCAGCTTGGCGTGCGGATCGCCCAAGGCGGTCGCCGCAAGCGCCATGTCAGCTTCCGGGATCGCCTCGCTCATGGGCCTCCTTGCGCCCCTTCTTCGCGCGAGGCTCGGCGCACGCTTACAACGGACCGGGCGATTGTCAGCGCAAAACCTTGCGCCGCCGCGATCACGTCCCGGTCAGGAAGGGGTGGTACTGATACAGCCAGGTCTCGCTCGCCACTCGCCCGCCCACGAGGAGCTGCAACCGCAGTTCCGCCGGCTCCGGCCCGGACACGTCGGCGAGGTCGAACTCAACGCGCCAGTGGCCCGCCACGCCGTCGGGAACGGGCTCGACGAAGCGATAGTCGGTCAATCTCCCACGTGACGTGCTCAGCTCCATCTTCGGCAGGACCCCAAACGGCAGGTCTGTAAGCGGTCCGCCCAGGAACTCGACCACGAACTTTCGCACGCCCGGCGGACGCGGCAGGCCGGGTTGGCCGCCCAGGCCCATCCGCGTCGCGACGCAACGCGCGAGGGGTGCGGGATGGGGCTGATCGGCCAGCCAGTAGAGGCGGTAGCTCAGCTCGAACGCCTGGCCGGCGCGAGCAGGCGCCTGCGGAACCCAGGCGGCCACGATATTGTCCTCGATCTCGTCACGGGTCGGCAGTTCGATGAGCTGGACCGTTCCCTTGCCCCACGACCCCTTCGGCTCGACCCACAGGCTCGGCCGGCGGTCGTAATAGACCCCGTCCAGGTAGTGGTCGAAGTTCCGGTCCCGCTGCATCAGGCCAAAGCCCCGGGGATTTTCGTCCTGAAAGGCCGAGACCGCGTCCGACGGCGGGTTATTCAGCGGCCGCCACAGGCGCTCGCCCGCCCCCGTCCACATCTCCAGGCCGTCCGAATCGTGCACCTCCGGCCGCCAGTCCGCTCCCTTCGCCTTCACCGTCTCTGAAAACCAGTACATCGAGGTGAGGGGAGCGATCCCCAGGCGCGCTACGTCCCGCCGCAGATGCAGGGACTGGTCGACATCGATGATCACCCCGCGCCCCCGCGCCATCTTGAAGCGGCACGCGCCGACGATCGAGGGTCCCTCCAGCAGGGCGCAGACAGTGATTTCGTATGAGCCAGGGGCGGGCTTCTCGATGTAGATCCGCGTGAAGTCGGGAAACTCCTCGGCCCGGCCATACACGGCCGAATTCACCGCGACCGCGCGAGCCGACAACCCATACTGGTAGAGCTCTCCGATCGCACGGAAGTAGCATCCGCCAAGGAAGGCGACCCAGTCGTTCGTGCGCCAGTCGAGCTTGCCGTTGCGCGGCTCCTGCACGCGGAATCCGGCGAAGCCTGCGCTGGGGCCGAGCCGCCGGGCGGGGGAGTCCGCGGGCATGTCGAAGTCGGCGGAATCGTAGGGGATCTCGCGCGCCTGGCCGCCTTCGACAGCAAATATGCGCACCGGTTCGCGGAACCACTGGCCGAGATGAAAGAAGGTGACCGGCAGTTCCGTGTCGCGGAACAGGGCCTTGTCCGGATCGAAGTGGATCTGCCCCCACGCCTGGTAGTCCAGCCGGTCGAGGATGTCGGCGGGCGGAGGCGTCGGAGGCGAATAGGGCTGTCTGGCGCGCCGGCGGGCCTCAGCCCGCAGCCGCTGGAAATCGAAGGCGGCGGGCCGGCCGAGCGCCGGATCCGCGACTGCGGCGGCATGGGCCGCGCCTGCCAGAAACGGCAGTGCGGTCAGGAGTGTGCGGCGATCGATCGCTGAAGCCATGCAGGCAAACGACTCTTCTTGTGTGATCTGAATTGAGGACACGTCCCAACGTCGACGCAAGCCGATGGCCGCGGGCCCGTCGGAACGCGCGCCCCACTAGGGATCGTTTGGGACGTCACGAAGGCGCATCGGGTTGGAGAGGTCGATCATGGCCAGGGGGCCTCGTTGAGGCTGCGCAGGCGCCAGCCGCGATCATCGAGTCTCAATATGCTGATCGAGCCGGGGCCGATCTCCAGCCGATGGTGGTGATCGAGGGGGAGTCCCAGGGCGTCGCAGACCGCGGCCTTGATCACGTCGGCATGGCAAATGGCCGCTACCGCCGCGTCCGGATGAGCGGCGCGGGCCGCCGAGATCCATCGCCCCACCCGCGCCTGGGCCTCGCACATGCTCTCGCCGCCCGGCGCCCGACCGCGGCTTCGCTCGCGGATCCAGGGCTCCCACGCCGGGTGTCCGCGAAGGTCCTCGAATGAGACGCCCGTCCAGTCGCCAAAGTCGATCTCGTTGAGGTCTTCCGCCACGATCGGATCGACGCCAAGCCGCTCGGCCAAGGGCTCGGCGGTCTGCCGCGCCCGTTCCATCGGGCTCACATAGATGGCCGCAATCGGCTCGCGGGACAGCCGTTCGGCCACCCGACGCGCCTGGTCGAGTCCGGTCTCGCTCAAGGTCACGCCCGCCATCCGGCCGCACAGGATGCGATCGAGCCGGTCGTGCGCGCCGTGGCGGACGAAGAAGATGGTCGTCGTCATCGGCGGCGGCCGGCTCCGTTCCTCTCCGGACCTGCCGTGGCCCGATCGGGTCTCAATTCGCCAGCGCCCAAGGCTGTTCCACTTGCCGGGTGAACCTTCCGACGCCGATCAGCCTGCACGGCGTGCGCGGACCTTGGGTGACGCCTTCGACGGCGGCTTGCGGGTTGTCGTTCCACCCTTCCCCTGCAGGCTCGCCCGCAGGGCGCTCATCAGGTCCACCACATTGGTGTCCTCGGGCTCCGGCGCGGCCACCGGTTTGCGCCCTTTCTGCTTCTCGGCGATCAGCGCCTTGAGGGCCTTCTCGTAGCGATCGACGAATTGGCTGGGATCGAACGGGCCTTCCTGCTGCTCGATGATGCGCGCGGCGATCTTGATCATCGCCGGATCCGCCTTGGCGTCAGGGATCTGGCCGAAGATCTCGTCCGGCTTGCGCACCTCGGCCTCGCTGCGCAGGGAAGTCGCGACGATGCCCTTGCCGCGCGGCTCAAGGGCCAGCAGCCGCTCCCGCGTCGAGAGGACCACGCGGCCCAGGGCGATCTGTCCCGCCTGGGCCATGGCTTCACGGATCACGGCGAAGGCCTCCTGGGCCAGCTTGCCGTCCGGCGCGAGATAGTAGGGATGGTCCCAGTAGACCCGGTCGATCTCGTCAGCCGGAACGAACCGCTCGATGTCGATGGTGCGCGTGCTCTCCAGCCGGACGGACTTGATCTCCTCATCTGTCACCAGGACGTATTTCCCCTTCTCCACCTCATAGCCCTTGACGAGGTCCGACCGGTCGACCGGGCCGGCGTCAGGATCGGTCGTGATCATGCGGATGTGGTTGTTGGTCTTGGGATTGATCAGGTTGAAGTGGACGTCCCCGCCCGCGTTGACGGCCGTGTAGAGCGCGACCGGACAGGTCACCAGGGAGAGCTTGAGGTGGCCTTGCCATGTCGGACGATAGGCCATGGGAACCTCGCGAGAGAGTCGTCGGAGCGTCCGGCATCAACACGGGGCCGGCGGATTCGTTCGCCAGCCCTGGGGTAAACCCCGTTCAGACGATTTCGTCTGAACGGGGATGATTTGCTCCAGATTCAAAAATGTAGAGCCTGATTCAACGTTCGCATCTGTCCCGTGCGAGCGCATCGGGCTCTAGTCGGAACAGGGCGCGGTCGCGCCGGTCTCCAGGTCGATGCGGAAACAGTGCTCGACGCCACTGTCGAGGTCGAGCACGTGGACGGCGATTTCCGTTCCTGTCTCCGGCGCGGGCGCGAGATCCTCAACGAAGGCGACCGCGGCCGCCTCGAAGCTGACCTCGGCCAGGACGCGAGCGTGCGAACCTGCCAGATGGCCAGGGTGGACCTTGAAACGGCGTTCGGCGGACATCGCGGCGCTCTCCTCGCCCAACCAACGCAGATCACCGCGAAAGGACTCCTTGGCGCGGCCGGCGCCTAGATCGGCGCGCGGATACGAAACAGCATGCCCTCACCCCCGCCATAGGCGTCGGGCTTGCGGAACTGGCCCACGAGCCAGCCGCCATTATTCAGAATGACCTTCTGCGAAGGCATGTTTTCGGGATCCGTCGTGAGGTCGACGTGGTCGAGGCCGAGGCTCCAGGCCTCCGGCAGCAGCAGGCGAAGCGCCAGGCTGGCGTAGCCGCGATCGCGCTTCCAGGGCACGATTGCATAGCCGATGTGCCCGAGAACGTGCGGCGGAAGCGCCGAGGTACCGGGCAGCCAGCGGAACCCGATCGAGCCGCAGAAGTCACCATCCCACACCCATCGGCGAAATCCCGGGATGCGCTGGACCGTCGAGCCGTCCGGAAGGACGACCGACCCTCGCTTTGCCTCCCTGTCCTCCATCGAGTCGACGAAGGCCTCGGCGTCCTCGCCAATCCGCTTAAGTTCCGCCTCGGCCGCCACGTGTCCGCGGACGTTGTCGGCGGACCAGCCGCGCCGGAGGGCTTCGACATAGCTTGGCAGTATGTCGAGCGCGGGACGCCTCAGAGTCACGGGTTCGGTGCGGACGCTCATGGACTCTCCTGGATCGTCGGGCCGCCTTGATCGTTGGTACAATCAAGCACGAGCAGGAGCGATGGCCGAGACCAAGCTCGCCAGATACCGGCAGAAGCGCGACTTCGCGAAGACGGACGAGCCGTTGGGAGACGAGGCCAGGGCCGTCCCGTCCAACCGGCTCCGCTATGTCATCCAGAAGCACGCCGCCACCCGGCTGCACTTCGACCTGCGCCTGGAGTGGGACGGCGTCTTCAAGTCGTGGGCGGTGACGCGGGGCCCCTCGCTCGATCCGCATGACCGGCGCCTGGCGGTCGAGGTCGAGGACCATCCGCTCGAGTACGGCGACTTCGAGGGGGCCATCCCTCAGGGCCAGTACGGCGGTGGATCGGTCATGTTGTGGGATCGCGGCTATTGGGCGCCCGAGCCCGGCTTCGAGAAGGTCGACCGCGCCCTGACGAAGGGCGAGTTGAAGTTCGTGATGGAAGGCGAGCGCCTGCACGGCGGCTGGGTGCTCGTGCGCCTGCGTGGCGACGAAAAGTCGAAGCGGAACAACTGGTTGCTGATCAAACACCGCGACGACGCAGCGGTTTATGGTCATGGAGACGCGCTGGCTATGGAGGACCGCTCGATCGCGTCCGATCGCTCGATGGAGCAGATCGCCGGAGGCAAGGGCCGCGCCCCGTCACCTTTCATGAGCGCCAAGGGCGGCAAGGCGGACGAGGTGTGGCAAAGCCACGCCAACCCGGCCTCGACGGCGGCCGCGGCGCCAAGGGCGGCCAAGGTGCGACGGCCACGGGCCGCGCCAGCCGCCCCGATGCCGCGATTCATCGAGCCGAAGCTCTGCAAGTCGTCCGCAACCCCGCCGCCTGGCCGGGAATGGGCGCACGAGGTCAAGTTCGACGGCTACCGCATGCAGCTTCGCGTCGAGGGTCGCGTGGCGACGCTTCTCACGCGCAAGGGCCTCGACTGGTCCGACCGCTTCCCCGCCATCGTCGCGGCGGCCGCGAAGCTGCCCGATGGGATCATCGACGGCGAGGTCGTCGCTCTGGACGCCGATGGCGCGCCGGACTTCGCCGCTCTGCAGGCCGCGATCGCCGAGCGCCGGACCGACGAGGCGGTCTATTTCGCCTTCGACCTGATGTTCTCTTCCGGCGAGGATCTGCGCAGCCTGCCTCTGGTCGAGCGCAAGGCGCGGCTGCTGCAGTCCCTTCACGCGGCGCCCCCGAACATCCGCTATGTCGATCACTTCGTGACCGCCGGCGCGGCGGTGCTGGAGTCCGCATGTCGGATGCGGCTCGAGGGGATCATCTCCAAACAGCTCGAGGCGCCCTATCAGTCGGGGCGGTCGGATACCTGGATCAAGTCCAAGTGCCGCCAGGGCCATGAGGTGGTGATTGGCGGCTGGACGACCACCAAAGACGCCTTCCGTTCGCTGATCGTGGGCGTGCATCGGGGCGGCGACCTGGTCCATGTCGGCCGCGTCGGCACGGGCTTTGGCCGCGCCGTGGTCGACCGCCTCGTGCCCCGGCTCAAGACGCTCGAGACGGACCGCAATCCTTTCTCCGGAAAGGACGCGCCAAGGAAGTCGGCCGGCGTGCATTGGGCGCGCCCGGAACTGGTCGCTGAGATCGAGTACGCCGGCTTCACCGCCGACGGTGCGATCCGGCAGGCGTCTTTCAGGGGCCTGCGAGAGGACAAGCCCGCCGCCGAGGTCGAGGCCGAGGTCCCCGCTTCAGCGAAAACGACGGAGCTCAAGGAGCCCGAGCCGACCGCGCGGAAACCCCCGGCGCGTCAGCTTTCCAGCCGCGTCACCCTCTCCAACCCAGACAAGTCCCTGTGGCCCGACGACGGCGAGGGCAAGCCGATCACCAAGCTCGACCTCGCCCTCTATTACGAGGCGGTGGGCGAACGGCTGATGCCGCACATCCGCGGACGGCCGTGCTCGATCATCCGCACGCCGGACGGGATCGCCGGGGAACGGTTCTTCCAGCGCCATGCAGCGCGCGGGACGTCGAACCTCTTCACCGAGGTCAAGGTCTTGGGGGACCACAAGCCCTATCTTCAGCTGGACAGCCTGGACGCCGTGGTGGCGGCGGCCCAGATCGCGGCGGTCGAGTTCCATCCATGGAACTGCCGCCCCTTCGCGCCGGAGACGCCGGGCAGGCTGGTGTTCGACCTGGACCCTGCTCCCGACGTGCCGTTCGACCAGGTGGTCGCCGCCGCCAGGGAAGTGAAGGCGCGGCTCGAGTCTGTGGGGCTGGCGGCCTTCTGCAAAACCACGGGCGGCAAGGGCCTGCACGTGGTGAGCCCGGTTGCTGCGGAAGGTGTGGACTGGCCGACGGCCAAGGCGTTCGCCCGCGACCTCTGCCAGGCGATGGCCGCCGACTCTCCGGACCGCTACCTGATCAACATGGCCAAGAAGCAGAGGGACGGCCGTATCTTCCTCGACTATCTGCGCAACGATCGCCTGGCCACCGCGGTGGCGCCCTTCTCGCCCCGCGGCCGTCCGGGCGCGCCGGTGTCTTTTCCCCTGACCTGGACACAGGTGAAGGCGGGCCTCGATCCGGCGACGTACACGCTGCGGTCCGTTCCGCCCCTGCTGCCGCGCCTGTCGGCCTGGAAGGACTATGACCACGCCGAGCGGCCGCTCGCCGAGGCCGTCTCTCGTCTCGGCAAGGTTTGATGCGTTCCGGTTCCGCGCCGGCGTGGTCTACAGTGCCGTTGGCGGAACGCTCGCGCTTGCGAGGGATTTCGCCGCCGATGGATAGCGCGGGCCGCTCGCCCGCTTCGGGGGACGCATGCTGAACCAGTTCCTGCGCCGCATCACCGCCAGCCTCGTGGGAGCCATGCTCGCGGCCGTGGCCAGCGGCGTCGCGGTCGTGGCCGCGGCCTACGCCATCTACGCGCTCCTTCGCCTGTCGCTTTCGCCCGCGGCGGCCGCGGCCATCGACGCAGGGATCTTCGCAGCGATCGCCGGCGTGATCGCCCTCATCCTCCCGTACCTGGTGCGGGGGTCCCGCCGCGCGTCGGTCGCTACGCCCAGGATCGATTCCGACACGGCCAAGCTCGCGGCGGACGCGGGCCTGGCCGTCCTGACCGCCGTGATCGAGATGGCTCGTGGCGGCCGGCGGCGGGAACGAAAGGAGAAGTCGCTCGAGCGCACCTCGCGACGGCGGCGGTAGCGTCGGGTCTCTCGGGCCATCTTCCGCTTAGTGGCGAAGTCAATCGCCTCGCGACTTGAACAGGCCATAAATTCATGACCAGCCCTGGAACCAAAGCGCAACTGTGAGCATCTCTCACCTGCGGCCGCGCGTGGGAGTGCTTCATGAAGATCGCCCAGGTTTCCCCCCTCTACGAAGCCGTTCCGCCAAAGCTTTATGGGGGCACCGAACGGGTGGTCGCCCATCTGACCGACGCCCTGGTCGATCTTGGCCATGAGGTGACTCTATTCGCGAGCGCCGAGGCGCGGACGAAGGCGCGCCTCATGCCGGTGCGCGACCAGGCGATCCGCCTGGATCCGGCCCCGCTCAAATCCGATCTGGCCGCTCACCTCGTCATGCTGGACGAGGTGCGCCGCCGCCAGGACGAGTTCGACATCATCCACTTCCACACGGACATGATCCATTTCCCCATGTTCGAGCACGCCGCGTCCCGAACGGTGACGACCTTGCATGGCCGGTTGGACATAAAGGACCTGTCGGAGGTTTATGATCGCTGGAGCGATTACCCCCTGGTGTCGATCTCCGCCGCCCAACGGGTGTTCCTGCCGGTCGCGAACTGGATCGGAACCGTCCACCACGGCATGCCCGCCGATCTCTACCGGTTCAGCTCCCGCCCGGAAGGCTATCTGGCGTTCCTCGGCCGAATATCTCCCGAAAAGGGTCCCGACCGGGCGATCGCCATCGCCAAGGCGGTTGGGACACCCCTGAAGATCGCCGCCAAGGTGGACGCGGCGGACCGCACCTATTTCGAGACCCAGATCCGCCCGCTGCTGGACCATCCCCTGATCGAGTACATCGGGGAGATCGGCGACCGGGACAAACCCGAGTTCCTCGGCGGCGCGGAAGCCCTGCTGTTTCCGATCGAGTGGCCCGAGCCGTTCGGCCTGGTGATGATCGAGGCCATGGCCTGCGGCACGCCCGTCGTCGCCTACAACCACGGCTCCGCCCCCGAGGTGATCGACGAGGGCGTAAGCGGCCTGACCGTCGAGGGAGAGGCCGAGGCCATCCAGGCGGTCGCTCGCGTGCGGGAATTCGACCGCCGGGAGGTTCGCCTCAGTTTCGAGCGTCGCTTCTCCGCCGAAGTCATGGCGCGTGCCTACCTTGACATATACCGCGACATATTGAGCGTTGCCGGAGCCTCCAGGCTCGCGCCGAACCAAAATATGAAGCATAGGGACACCGCCCTGGCGTACGGCGCCTAGACCCTGAAGCTTCACCATTCAATAACGACATGGACGATATCGGTCTTAACGCCGAGAGCGCGGTTGGGGATTCGGGGTCAACCACCGAGACCGGTCAGTTGCTCTCACTCAAGGACGGCGACTCTTTCCTGGTCGCCGACGCCTGGGGGGACGTGCGTGGCGGCGTAGACGGGATGTTCTGCGGCGACACCCGGATCCTTTCGCGGTTCTCCCTGCTGATCGGCAACTCGCGACCGTCGAAGCTCAGCTTCGCCCTCTCGCGCGACAACGCGACCTTCATTTTCCACGGCGCCAATCACGACTTGCCGCCGGTAGGCGGACGGGCGACGCCGGGCGGCATCATCCACATCGAACGCCGGCGCTGCCTCCATCATGGGCGGATGTTCGAGCGGCTGCGGCTGACCAACTTCGGGCTCGACCCGATCATGGCGCCGGTGTCGTTCATCTATGACGCCGACTTCCGGGACATGTTCGAGGTGCGAGGCCTCAAGCGCGCGGCGCGGGGCGTCGTGCACGAGCCCATGGTCTCCGGGCGCAGCGTCCTGTTCGGCTATGACGGCCTGGACAAGGTGTCCCGAACGGGCGTGATCGACTTCTCCGACCCGCCGTGGCGGATGACGCCAACCCGCGCCGACTTCATGTTCGCTCTGGCGCCAGAGAAACCCATGGGCCTCTTCGTCGAGGTCGGCCGGGAGGAGGCTGAGCGCCCCTCGGAGGCGAGGTTCGCGGTCGCCGAGTCCAACGCTCACGAGGGCGTGCGCCGCCTGCGTCAGAACGGCGCGCGCGTACGTGCGGCGGACGGAGCCTTCCAGGCCTGGTTCTCCCAGAGCCGCGGGGACGTCGCCGCCCTGACGACTCCGCTCGAGACGGGTCCGTATCCCTATGCCGGCATCCCGTGGTTCTCCACGCCGTTCGGCCGCGACGGAATCTTCACCGCCTGGCAAATGCTGTGGCTCGACCCGAGCCTCGCCAGGGGGGTCCTGACATTTCTCGCCTCCCGTCAGGCCACTGAAGTCGCGCCGTTCGCGGACGCCCAGCCCGGCAAGATCATGCACGAGACCCGGCGGGGCGAGATGGCCGCCCTCGGCGAGGTGCCATTCGGCCTCTACTATGGGGGCGTCGACACCACGCCGTTGTTCGTCGCCCTGGCGGGAGCTTACCTGCGCCGCACCGGTGATCTGGACCTCATACGCCGGCTCTGGCCGAGCCTCTGCTGGGCGATCGGGTGGCTGGACACATTCGGCGATTCCAATGGCGACGGCTTCATCGACTACGCCCGCGCGGTCGGCAGCGGGCTGTCCAACCAGGGCTGGAAGGACAGTGTCGACTCGGTCTTTCATCTCGACGCGAGGCTGGCCAAGGGGCCCATCGCCCTGGTCGAAGTCCAGGGTTACGCGTACGCGGCGTGGCGGGCCATGGCCGAGATGGCGCGTCGCCTGGGCGAGCCCCTTGGTGAGGCTTGGGAGGCGCGCGCCGAGCGCATGAGGCAGGCCGTCGAGGAGCGGTTCTGGATGGAGTCGGAAGGCTACTACGCCCTCGCCATCGATGGCGAAGGCGAGTTGTGCCGACCGCTGGCGTCCAATCCCGGCCACCTGCTGTTCGTCGGACTTCCTTCGCCGGCGCGTGCGCGGCGCGTGATCGACACCCTGCTCTCGGAGCGGTTCGACAGCGGGTGGGGCCTGCGGACCCTCGCCACGGGCTCCGCCCGATACAACCCCATGTCCTACCACAACGGCTCCATCTGGCCGCACGACTGCGCGGTGCTGCTTGCGGGCATGGCGCGCTATGGCGAGCGCGAGGGCGTCACCAAGATTCTCCAGGACATGTTCGAGGCCTCCGGCAACTTCGACATGCGCATGCCCGAGCTTCTCTGCGGGTTCTCGCGCACGCCCCACGAGCCGCCGATCGCCTATCCCGTCGCCTGCATGCCCCAGGCGTGGGCGGCGGGCTCGGTGTTCATGATGCTGCAGGCCTGCCTTGGCCTTGAGATCGACGCGGCAGAGCGCTGCGTGCGGGTGTCCGCGCCGCGACTGCCGCCGGCGCTTGACCGACTGACCATCGAAGGCGTCCAGGTCGCCGACGCCGGCGTCGTGGACCTGCTGGTCCATCGGATCGAGGGGCGTGTTGCGGTCCTGCCTGGCCCCCGCGCCGATCCGGGAATCAAGGTTGTCCTCGATGGCTGAGGGCTCCGCGCTCCTAACCTCGGCGGCTCTCCCGCCACCGCCGTTGCCAAGTGCCGAGGACACCGCTGTCTTCGTCGATCTGGACGGCACCCTGGCCGCGCTCCAGATAACCCCGCAGGCTGTCGGGCCGGATCCGAAACGGCGGGCGCTCCTGCAGAGACTGCGGGGGGCGCTCTCGGGGCGGCTGGCGATCGTGAGCGGGCGCGCCCTGGACGACATCGACCGGGTGCTCGAGAAGGACGTGCCCGCCGTGGCGGGAGTCCACGGCCTGGTGCGTCGGACAGCCTGGGGCGAGATCGTCGCGCCGCCAGGCGAGGGCAGGATTCCTCAGGCCCGCGAAGCCTTCGAATCCCTGGCCCGCGCGGATCCGGGGCTGCTGGTGGAGGACAAGGTCGCGGCCGTTGCGCTGCACTACCGGCGCTCGCCGCAGGCGGAAGGCGCCTGCCGCGAACTGGCGGCCCGCCTCGCACGCGCCCTGGGCCTGAAGCTGCAGGAAGGCGACCACGTCGTGGAGCTGCGCGCGCCCGGGCCGGACAAGGGCGAAGCGATCGCCGCCTTCATGCGCGAGGCGCCCTTCGCGGGGACGAACCCGCTGTTCCTCGGCGACGATTTCACCGACGAGTCGGGATTTGCCGCCGTTCGGGGAATGGGCGGCCTGGCCATTATTGTCGGCCCGCGAAGGCCAACCCGGGCGCAGTACGCCCTGTCCGACGTGGAGGCCGTGCACGACTTCCTGTCAGCCATCGCAGAGCAGCCGAAGGCATGACCCCAGACCTTGACCTCGCTCCGGTTGGAAACTCCTCGATCAGCGCCCTGATCGATCGAGAGGGTCGCTTCGTCTGGTGCTGCGCCCCCAGGGTCGATTCCGACCCCTTCTTCTCCAGCCTCGTGAGCGGCGGCGATCCCGCCTCGCCCGACACCCAGGGCATCTGGGCGATCGACGTGGTCAATGCGGTGGAATTCGAGCAGGACTACCTTCGCAACACCCCCGTCCTTCGGACACAGATCACCGATCGGGACGGCGCCTCGCTCGAGATCATCGACTTTTCGCCGCGCTTCAAGCTTTACGGGCGCACCTACCGGCCAACCGCATTCTACAGGATCCTGCGGCCTCTGAAGGGGGCGCCGCGGATCACCATCCGGCTCAAACCCACCGCCGACTGGGGCGCAGGGCTGACCTCCACGACGTCCGGATCCAACCACGTCCGGTATTTCGGCTCGGACGTGACCCTGCGCCTGACCACCAACCTGCCGGTCTCCCACATCCGCGAGACGCGCACCTTCCGCCTTGAGTCCCCGACGGCCCTCTTCCTTGGCCCGGACGAGCCGTTCCAGGGCGAGGTCCGAACGACCGCCGACAGCATGCTGCGGGACACCTGCGCCTATTGGCGCGACTGGGTTCGCAGCCTGGCCGTTCCCCTGGAGTGGCAGGAGGCGGTGATCCGCGCCGCCATCACCCTCAAGCTGTGCGCCTACGAGGAAACCGGCGCGATCGTCGCCGCCCTGACCACCTCCATTCCCGAGGCGCCCGGCAGCGGCCGCAACTGGGATTATCGCTACTGCTGGATCCGGGACGCCTATTACGTGGTGCAGGCGCTCAACCGCCTGGGCGCGGTCGACATCATGGAGAACTATCTCTCCTACCTGCGCAACATCGTGGAGGACGCCGGGGCCGGGCGGATCCAGCCGGTCTATGGCGTCGGCTTCGAGCCGATCCTCACCGAGCGCATCGTCGAGACCCTGCCCGGTTATAGGGGGATGGGTCCCGTGCGGGTGGGAAACCAAGCCTATGAACAGGGCCAGAACGACGTCTACGGACAGGTGATCCTGTCGAACGCCCAGGCTTTCTTCGACGAACGACTCCTGCGGCCAGCGAGCATCGACGACTTCGAGATGCTCGAACGCGTCGGCGAACGCGCCTTCGCCGCCTACGACAAGCCCGACGCCGGGCTCTGGGAGCTTCGCACTCGCGCTGCTGTCCACACCTATTCGGCGGCGATGTGCTGGGCCGCATGCGATCGCCTGGCCAAGGCGGCCCAGCACCTGGGACTGCCGGCCCGAGCGGATTTCTGGAACGGCCGGGCAGAGATCATCCGCGCCGCGATCGAGGCGCAGGCATGGAATGAGACGGAGGGTCACTTTGCGGCGACCTTCGGCGGCGACGAGATCGACGCCAGCCTCACCCAATTGGTCGATCTTAGATTCCTTACGCCCGAGGATCCTCAGCACCGGGGGACTCTCAAGGCCATCGAGAAGCGGCTGCGCCGCGGCTCGAACCTGATGCGCTACGACCTGCCTGACGACTTCGGGGAGCCCGAAACCGCCTTCAACTTCTGCACCTTCTGGTTCATCGAGGGCCTCTACCTCATCGGAGAGACCGACCAGGCGCGCGCCCTGTTCGAGGAGATGCTCGCCCGCCGGACCCATGCCGGCCTGCTGTCGGAGGACGTCTCCTTCAGCGATGGAACCTTGTGGGGGAACTACCCGCAGACCTATTCCCTTGTCGGCCTGATAAATTGCGCAGTCCTCCTTAGCCGACCTTGGAGTTCGGTCCGATGAGCCGCCTCATCGTGGTCTCCAACCGGGTCACCGTTCCGGAGAGGCCCGGTGAGGCTCCTGCCGGCGGGCTCGCCGTCGCCCTGTCCGCCGCGCTGAAGGAATATTCCGGATTCTGGTTCGGCTGGAGCGGCGCCACCACGTCCGAATTCTCCAATCGGATTCAGATGCGGCGGGTCAACGACGTCACTGTCGTCACCGTCGATCTCGAGGAGTCCGACTACCAGGAATATTACAACGGCTTCGCGAACGGCACGCTCTGGCCGCTGTTCCACTATCGGATCGACCTGACGGCCTACGATCGGTCCTTCAGCGAGGGATATGAGCGGGTCAACCACCGCTTCGCCGAGACCCTGGCGCCCCTCATCGAGCCCGATGACCTGATCTGGGTGCACGACTACCACCTGATCCCGCTGGGGCGGGAACTGCGCCTCTTCGGGGTGACGAATCCGATCGGATTCTTCCTCCACATCCCCTGGCCGGCGCCCCAGATCCTCACGACCCTCCCGCGTCATCGCAAGCTGGTGGAGAGCCTGTTCTCCTACGACCTCGTCGGCTTCCAGACCGACGAGTGGCTGTGGGCCTTCGAATCCTATGTCCTGGGCGAGGCGGGCGGTGCCTGGACCGCGGACGGGCGGCTGCAGGCCTTTGGCCAGTCGGTGCGCGCCCAGGCCTTTCCGATCGGCCTGGACCTGGAGGAGTTCCAGACGCTCGCCCGCTCGCCCGTGGCCCTGCGCGCGTTTGACCGCATGGCGGCGCACAGCGTCTTTCGTTCGCTGATCGTCGGCGTCGACCGGCTGGACTACTCGAAGGGCCTCGAAGAGCGTCTCTACGGCTTCGAGGCCTTCCTGGAACAGAATCCCGAACTTCGCAGGGAAGTGCTGTACCTGCAGGTCGCCCCGACCTCGAGAGGCGAGGTGGAGGCCTATCAGGATCTTCGGGCCCGCATCGACGCGCTGTGCGGGCGGATCAACGCCATCTACGCTGACATGGACTCGGCGCCGATCCGGTATGTGAACCGGGGCTATCGCAGGGATGAACTGGCCGGCATCTACCGCGCCGCCAGCGTCTGCCTCGTCACTCCCTTGCGGGACGGCATGAACCTCGTCGCCAAGGAGTATGTCGCCGCCCAGGATCCGGACGATCCGGGCGTCCTCATGCTGTCCCGCTTCGCCGGCGCCGCGCGCCAGATGACGGAGGCGGTGATCGTCAATCCGTACAGCCGCGAAGAGCTGGCCGAGGGCCTCAAGCTCTCCCTGTCGATGTCGCTGGCCGAGCGCAGAGCGCGCTACGAGAGCCTGATGGCCGGGATCCGGCGGTCGAACGTCAAGATCTGGCGGGACTCGTTCGTCGACGCGCTCACAGCGGCGCACGAGCCCTTCCTGCCACTGATGGATACCGCCGTGGAGGAAGCCGCCCCGGCGCCCGCGCCAATTCCGGAGCCGGGCGTCAGCGAAACCTCGCAGGCGTAAGCGACTGGGCGATCAGAGTCCGGGGAGCTTGATCTTGCCCGGGCTCTGCCGCTCGATGACAATCGACTGATTGCCCGTTAGGTTGGAGATCCGCTTCTCCTCGGTGTTCGGGTCGATCGGGACGGGCGTGTCGGCCGCCTGCGTCATCTGCTCGCTCACCGCGGGCTGGCCCTTGTGCCAGAACGTCACGAAGTCGGCGAAACCCTTGTCCTTGTGCGCGATGGCCCCGAACTGGTCGTCCACCACATAGCGGATGAGAGGATCGGCCTTGTCGCCACCGGCCTTGGCCACGAGCAGCTTCTCGCCGTCCGAACGCACCTCGGCCTGACGCTCGCCGATGAGGGCTTCACGGGCCGCGCTTTCCGGCTCGAGTTCCTGCGGCCGCGGCTCTCCGGGCGCCGGCGGGCGCAGCGAATAGTCCGGCGGCAGGGTCAGCGGAGCCTTGCTGACGACCCGGAACTCGTCGGGCGTAACCTTGGCCAGGCCAAGAGCGTGGGACGCCGACTGGCAACCGGCCAGGCCGGCCAGTCCCAGCAGCGAGAGGGCCGCGAGCCCCCGTGAAACTGTCATCGACCCCATAGTCTCTTCAACTAAACCCCAAAGCGCCCCCGGCGCCCCATCAATGGATAGCCGATCCGAAACGCGCGCGCCACGGGCCTCGCGTCGCGGCTCACGTCGCAGTCCGCTTGGGCGCGAACAGCCCTTCGGCGAGCAGTAAAATTATGCCCACCGTGATGGCGCTGTCCGCCGGATTGAAGATCCAGGGAAAGCCGATCGCCCGGGCGTCAATGAAATCCACCACCGCACCGTGCAGGACGCGGTCGGCCACATTGCCCAGCGCTCCGCCGAGGATCAGGCCAAGCCCCATCGCGGTGACCAGCTTTTCCGCGCGCCACGCCCAGACAGCCAGGGCGGCGCTCACCGCAAGGGCGAACGCGGCCAGGGCCCAGCGTGTGAGGTCCCCGCCCTGGAGGAGGCCGTAGCTGATCCCGGTATTATCCACGAGGGTCAGGCGCAAAGGACCGGGGATCGGGGGCCCCGAGCCGGTCGCGCCGGCGACACGGACGATCCAGGCTTTCGCGGCCTGATCGGCGGCCAGGACCAGGGCGGCGACGAGGAAGGCCCAGATTCCCAGGCGCGACTGCGCTTTCACCGGTGGGTCTCGTCCCACCAGGCCACCGCCTGGGCGTCGCGCAGCGAGAGCTCGGGATAACGGGGATCAGCGCCCACCTCTGGCAGGACGCGCCAGGACCGCGCGCACTTGCGTCCCTCCGCCCGTCGCGGCTCGACCGCGACGCCGGTTGTCCCATCGAGACGGAAGGCGTCTTGCGGCCCGTCTCCAGCGACGAGGGTGGCCTGGCTGGTGCGGAACACCTCGGCGGCGTCGAGACCGTTGAATGCGGTCAGGAGATCGGCTTGCGCGATGTGGACGACGGGCGCCGCCTCGAGGGCCGCCCCGATGCGTTTCTCGCGCCGCTCGACCTCGAGCGCGCCGGTCACTACCCGGGTGACCCGCTGGACGAGGTCCCACCGCTCGGCTTCGGAATCGTTGCGCCAGGCTTCCGGCGTCGCAGGGAACACCCGAAGGACATTGGAGCCGGCTTCGGGGAACCGCGAAGTCCAGGCCTCCTCCATCGTGAACGCCAGCACGGGCGCCAGCCAGATGGTCAGCCGGTCGAACACCAGGTCCATCACGGTCCGGCATGCGCGCCGGCGCAGCTCGTCGGGCCGGTCGCAGTAGAGGCTGTCGCGGCGGACGTCGAAGAACAGGGCCGAAAGGTCGTTGGAACAGAAGTCGGCCAGCGGTCGGATCGCCTCGGCAAAACGGTAGACGCCATAAGCCTGGCGGACCTGGCGGTCGAGCTCCCACAGGCGGTGCAGGATGAAGCGCTCGAGCGGGGGCATGTCCTCGAGCGGGAGGCGCTCGGATTCGCCAAAGCCCGCCAGGGCGCCCAACAGATAGCGCATCGTGTTACGAAGCTTCCGGTAGGCGTCGACCGTGCTCTGCAGGATGGTCGGCCCCACCCGCTGGTCCTCGGCATAGTCCGTGAGGGCGACCCACAGGCGCAAGATTTCGGCGCCCTGGGCCCTGGTGACCTCGTTGGGATCCACCGCGTTGCCCAACGACTTGCTCATCTTCTCCCCCTTCTCGTCGAGGGTGAAGCCATGGGTGAGCACGCCCAGATAGGGCGCCCGGCCGCGCGTGGCGCAAGCTTCGAGAAGGGAGGACTGGAACCAGCCGCGGTGCTGGTCGGACCCTTCGAGATAGAGATCCGCGGGCCATCGCGTGCGCTCACGGCCTTCGAGGACGAACGTATGGGTCGATCCGGAATCGAACCAGACGTCGACGATGTCCTCGACCTTTTCATAGGCCTCCGGATCGTAGGCGTTGCCCAGGAAGTCCGCCGCCGGGCGCGTGAACCACGCATCGGCGCCTTCGCGCGCGATGATCTCGGCGATCCGACCGTTGACGGCCGCGTCGTCGAGAGGCGCGCCGGTCGATTTGTCGACGAACATCGCGAGCGGCGATCCCCAGGCGCGCTGGCGACTGATCAGCCAGTCCGGTCGGCTCTCGACCATGCCGCGGATGCGGTTGCGTCCGGCCTCGGGATAGAAGTGAGTGGCGTCGATCGCCTCGAGCGCCGTCTCGCGCAGGGTCCGGCCGCCATGCACGGCGTCGTTCAGGGGCTCGTCCAGGCGGATGAACCACTGGGGCGTGTTGCGGAATATGACCGGCGCCTTCGAGCGCCAGGAGTGCGGATAGCTGTGTTCCAGGCGGCCCCGCGCCAGCAGGGTTCCCGCCTCGATCATCGCCTTGGTCACCGTCTCGTTGGCGGG
Source organism: Caulobacteraceae bacterium (assembly GCA_036488995.1). Classification (GTDB taxonomy): domain Bacteria; phylum Pseudomonadota; class Alphaproteobacteria; order Caulobacterales; family Caulobacteraceae; genus Acaudatibacter. The sequence continues at coordinate 4,071 of DASXGQ010000153.1, read as the reverse complement.
ACCGAACTTGCCCGCCTTCTTGCCCTCGGTCTCCAGGACCTTCAGACCGCCGAACAGGGGCACGTGCGGGAAGTAGGCGCCGTCGGGATCGACCGTCTCTGGGATGTCGCGCCGGCCGCTCGCCAGCCAGACCGCGTAGTCCTCTGCGCCATGACCCGGGGCGGTGTGCACGAAGCCCGTGCCCGCCTCCTCGGTGACGTGGTCGCCTGCGAGGAGCGGGACCTCGAACCCATAGCCGGCGTCCAGGCTCGTCAGGGGATGGGCGGCGACCACGCCGGCGAGATCGCCGGCCGGACCGACGCGACGCCACCTGGCCACCTTCGCCGCCCCGAACACGGTTTCCGCGAGGGCGTCAGCAAGCACGAAACGGTCGCCCGGCTTCGCCCAGGGCTCGAACGGAAGGCCCTCTTCAAGGGCCTCCGCCTCGAACACGGAATAGTCGATGGCCGGGTTGTAGGCGATGGCGCGGTTGGCCGGGATGGTCCAGGGCGTGGTGGTCCAGATGACGATCGCGGCGCCCTCCAGGGCCTTCGGCCCGCCGACGACCGGGAAGCGCACCCAGATCGTGGGCGAGACGTGGTCGTGGTACTCGACCTCAGCATCGGCCAGCGCGGTGCGCTCCACCGGGCTCCACATCACCGGCTTGGACCCCCGATAGACCTGGCCCGACGCAACGAAGCGATGAAACTCCGCGACGATCGCCGCTTCGCTGGCGAAGTCCATGGTGGCGTAGCGGTTCTCCCAGTCGCCCAGCACTCCGAGCCTCTGGAATTCCTTCGACTGCGCGCCGATCCAGGCGGCGGCGTAGTCGCGGCAGCGGGCGCGGAACTCCTCCTTGGAGACCTCGTCCTTGCGCCGGCCTTCGGCGCGGAACTCCTCCTCGATCTTCCACTCGATCGGCAGGCCGTGGCAGTCCCAGCCAGGAACGTAGTCGACGTCGAAACCGAGGGCGAAGCGCGAGCGGACAACGAAGTCCTTCAGCAGCTTGTTCAGCGCGTGGCCGATGTGGATCTGGCCGTTGGCGTAGGGCGGCCCGTCATGGAGAACGAACAGGGGCGCGCCGGCCGCCTGCCGCGTCGCGCGCACGCGGGCGTAAAGATCCCTCCAGCCATCGAGGATGCGCGGCTCCAGCGCCGGCAGGCCCGCGCGCATCGGGAACTCGGTCTGGGGAAGAAAGATGGTCTCGCGATAATCGCGGGCGGGGGCTTGGGTGTCGTCGGCCATGGGCTGTCGCTTTTCGGATGACTTTGTCGGAACGCGGGCGAGGAGTCTCCGGCGCGGGGCGCGCAGACCAAGGAGTCCGCGGCGTCACGCCGGACGCGTAATTCGCCGATCCGAACAGCGCTTGCTCATGTCCGCCGCATACCAGACACGGCCGCAAACCTCCATCGGCTGGGGAGGGACAATTTCGCTCTCCGCCGACGGCGGCTGCGACTAGTCGCCGATCCCGCCAAGCACGGCCTTGGCGTCGGCCGCGTCCTGCCAGATCTGTTCCACCATCAGGTCGATGTTGGCGAACTTCTCCTCCGGACGCAGGAAGGCGACCAGGTCGGTCTCGATCGTCTCGCCGTAGATGTCCTCGTCGAAGTCGAACATCCAGACTTCGAGACGCGGGTCGACTTCGCCTGTGGTCGGATTGACGCCGATGTTCGCCACGCCGCCCAGCTCGCGCCCATCGTGAAGGCGCGTGCGCGTGGCGTAGACGCCAAAGCGTGGCGCCACGTAGTCGCCGAGGGGGACGTTGGCCGTGGGGAAGCCGAGCTTGCGGCCAAGCTGGCGTCCCTTCTGCACGATGCCCTCGATCGCGAAGGGGCGGCCGATGAGCCGCGCGGCGACCTCGGGCCTTCCTGCGTGCAGGGCCTCGCGGATCGCTGTGGAGGAGATCTTGCCGCCAGCGCTGTCCGCCACCTGCGGGGCGATCGAGACGGTGAAGCCGAACTCCTCGCCATACCGGCGCATCGCCTCCGGATCGCCCGTCCGGCCCTTGCCGAAGGTCGTGTCGAAGCCCACGGCGACATGGCGCACGCCCAGGCCGTTCGCCAGCACATCCCGGGCAAATTCGCGATCGGTGAAGTTGGCCATCTCCACGCCGAAGGGCAGGAGGTAGAGCCGTTCCGCGCCCATGCTCTCCACCGTCTTTCCCAACTGGTGGGGCGTCATCAGGCGGAATGGCGGGGCGTCCGGCTGGAAATGCATTCGGGCGTGGGGCTCGAAGCTGATCACCCCGAGCGGCGCGCCAATGCGTGCGGCGGCGGCGCGGGCGTCGTCGATGACGCTCCTATGTCCCAGGTGCACGCCGTCGAAATGGCCGAAAGCGACGGCCGCGCCGCGGTCGGCCAGGCCAAGTCCCTTCCAGCCGTGGGTCACCCTCAGCGGCGGACTCATGCGCCCCGGCGCGGCGCCAGGACGACCGCCTCCCCGTCCACCACGACCTCTCCGGCAACCGTGCAGACTGTCTTCAGGCTCACCCGCGCACGTGTCTCGTTGATTTCCGTCACCTCCACCGTCGCGACGACCTCGTCGCCGATCCGCACCGGCCGGCGAAACCTCAGGGTCTGCGAAAGATAGACCGCCCCCGGGCCGGGCAGGTCGTTGCCAAGCACGGCCGAAATGAAGCCCGCGGCCAGCATTCCGTGGGCGATGCGCCCGCCGAACTGCGTCTTGGCCGCGAACACTTCGTCCAGGTGGACGGGGTTCTCATCTCCGGTGACGGCGGCGAAGGCGTCGATCTCGACCGCGGTCACGACGCGGCGGCGCTCGGCCTGGCGGCCGATGGCGAGGTCTTCGAGAAACAGTCCGGGCACGATCGCCGCGAGCCTCCTTTTGTGCAGGGGCGAGAAGCGCTCGACCCTATGAGCCAGAGCGCACGTCTTGGCGAGACCTCACCAGGCGAGTCTCGACATCGCCCAGCTTGCCGCGAGCCCCTTCTCTTCAAGCAGTCCGGCAGCCGCGGCAAGGTCCAGCCGCCCGGCGTGGTCGACCAGTTCCGCCCCGTGAATCCCCGAGCCGATGAACAGCGCATCCAGTCCCTGGCGATTTGCGCCGACGATGTCCGTCACCAGGCCATCTCCAATGACCAGGATCCGCCGGTCATCAGCCGGTCGCCCAAGACCAAGATCGGCGGCGTCGCGGGCCATGGCGTAGATCGGCGCATGGGGCTTGCCAGGCGTGATCACCTCACCGCCGAGGCCCTCGTAGAGCTGGGCCAGGGCGCCCGCGCAATAGATCAGCCGGGGACCGCGCTGGACCAGGATGTCGGGGTTGGCGCAGATCATTGGGAGCTTCCGCTCCGCAGCGCGGGTCAGCAACGCCCGGTAGTCTTCCGGCGTCTCGACCTCGTCGTCGTTCGGGCCCGAGCAGGCGATAAAGGCCGCCGATTCCAGGTCGGTGAAGACCAGGCCGAGGCCCTCGAACAGGGGATCGTCGCGTCTCGGACCGATCCGGTAGACCGGCCCCGGCGAGCGCTCTGCGAGCAGAGCCCGGCTGGCGTCGCCCGAGGTGACGATCCCCGTCCATGCGGTGCGCGGCGCGCCAAGTTGGTCGAGTTGGGCGGCGACTCCCTCGTAGGGGCGGGGAGAATTGGAGATGAGGATCACCGGGCCGACCGTTTCGCGCCAGCACGCGAGTGCCTCGCAGGCCTCCGCGAAGGCGTGGGCGCCGTCGTGGATCACGCCCCAGATGTCGCAGAAGAGGACGTCGTAATCCCCGGCGAGCCGGGAGAGACCGGCAAGTTCACGCATCTGCGGGAAGGACTGCCGAGCGTGGGTGTCAGCGGGTGGGAACGGGACGGTCGCCCCGGTAGTCGTAGAAACCCCGGCCCGCCTTGCGACCCAGCCAGCCGGCCTCGACGTACTTCACCAGCAGGGGACAGGGGCGATACTTGGAGTCCGCCAGGCCCTCGTAGAGGACGTTCATGATCGACAGGACGGTGTCCAGACCGATGAAATCGCCCGGCTCGAGCGGTCCCATCGGATGGTTGGCGCCCAGCTTGAGCGCGGTATCGATCGCGCGCACCGTGCCCACACCTTCATAGAGTGTGTAGATGGCCTCGTTGATCATCGGCACCAGGAC
>DASXGQ010000068.1:0-4425 GCA_036488995.1 Caulobacteraceae bacterium | reverse complement strand
GAACTCGCGCCCCTTGAGGAGATCGTCGACGCACTCCGTCGATCCGACGCCGATATGAGCGCTATCAATTTCGCCGGAGGCGTAGCGTTGCACCTGGCGATCGATGCCCATCCGATTGTACCCCTCCGGTGAAGGCCGCCTTGTCCGCTGAGGGCGTGGAGAAGAGTCTGCGCAGCTAACGTCGTCCTTAAGGTCGTGGATAGCAGCGCAGCATGGGTTCGATGGTGGTGCTGGCGGGGCCGGAACGGCGTCGGCGGTGGAGTGCGGATCAGAAGCGGGCGATCCTGGCGGCGGCGGATGAGCCGAGGGCGGTCGTTTCGGAAGTGGCGCGTCGGGCGGACATCTGCACGAGCCTGATCTACCGCTGGCGGCGCGAGCGGCGGGAAGCGGCCGGGTTCGTCCCGGCGATGTTGGTCGATGATCCGCCGGTCGAGGCGACTGGGCCGGGGACCGGTTCGGTGGCGATCGTGGTGGAGCTGACCGGTGGGGCGCGAGTGAGCATCGGGGCCTCGGCGCCGGCGGCGCTGGTAACGGCGGCGCTGAGGGCGCTGCGATGATCCCGATGCCGGCGAACCTGCGGGTGTGGCTGGCCACGGGAGTGACGGACATGCGCAAGGGGATGAACGGCCTGGCCCTGTTGGTGCAGGAGGGCCTGAAGCGCGATCCGCACGCGGGGGACCTCTACGTGTTCCGCGGACGCAGCGGCTCGTTGGTGAAGATCCTGTGGCACGACGGGCTGGGACTGTCGCTGTACGCCAAGCGGCTGGATCGGGGGCGGTTCGTCTGGCCGGCCACGGTGGGGGCGCCGGTGGCGCTGACCCCGGCGCAGCTGGGCTACATGCTGGAGGGGATCGACTGGCGGAACCCGCAGGCGACCTGGCGGCCGACGGCCGCGGGGTAGAGGAAAAAACTTCGTTCCGCAGGAATTTAGGGGCGCCTCAAATCACCTCGACTGTGATTCCATGCGGGTCATGGCCGCGGTCGCTCACGCCCTGCCCGACGACATCGACGCCCTGAGAGCGGCGTTGATCGCGGCCCGCGCCGAGGCGACTGAAGCCAAGGCCCACGCCGAACAGGCCAAGGCCGAGGCGGCCCAGGTCAAAGCCGAGCGGGCCAGCGACCAGGCCCTGATCGCGCACATGAAGCTGGCGATCGAGAAGCTGCGGCGCGAGCTGTACGGCCAGCGCTCCGAGCGCGGCGAGCGTCTGCTCGATCAGATGGAGCTCCAGCTGGAGGAGCTGGAGGCGGCCGCCGCCGAGGACGCCGCGGCGGCCGAGCGGGCGGCGCGGACGACCAAGGTGGCGCCGTTCGAACGGCGTCGGCCCACGCGCCAGCCCCTGCCCGAACACCTGCCGCGCGAGCGGCTCGTCGAGCCGGCGCCCGAGGCCTGCCCGTGCTGCGGCGGCTCGCGGCTCTCCAAGCTGGGCGAGGACGTCACCGAGACGCTGGAGGTGATCCCCCGGCAGTGGAAGGTCATCCAGCATGTGCGCGAGAAGTTCGCCTGCCGCGACTGCGAGGCCATCACCCAGCCGCCGGCGCCCTTCCACGTCATCCCCCGCGGCCTCGCCGGCCCGAGCCTTCTGGCGATGATCCTGTTCGAGAAGTTCGGCCAGCATCAGCCGCTCAACCGCCAGGCGGAGCGCTACGCGCGAGAGGGCGTGCCCCTGAGCCTCTCGACCCTGGCTGACCACGTGGGCGCCTGCGCCTGCGCCCTGCGGCCCCTGTTCGATCTGATCGAGATCTACGTCATGGCGGCCCAGCGCCTGCACGCGGACGACACGCACATCGAGGTGCTGGCGAAGGGCAAATGCGACAAGGCCCGGCTGTGGACCTATGTCCGGGACGACCGGCCGTTCGGCGGCCCGGCTCCGCCCGCCGTCCTCTACTATTACTCGCGGGACCGGACCGGCCAGCATCCTCAGCGGCATCTGCAGCGATGGTCGGGGATCCTGCAGGCCGACGCCTACACCGGCTTCGGTCAACTCTACGACGCCGGGCGAAGTCCTGGGCCAATCCTCGAGGCGGCGTGCTGGGCCCATGCCCGGCGCAAGTTCTTCGTCCTGGCCGACATCGCCTCCCAGAAGCATCGCAAGACGCCGCTCGTCGTTGCGCCCATGGCCCTGGAGGCGGTCCGCCGGATCGACGCCCTGTTCGAGATCGAGCGCGCCATCAACGGCAAGACCGCCGCCGAGCGCCTGGAGACCCGCCGCGAACACAGCGCCCCGCTCGTGGCCGAGCTGGAAACCTGGATGAGGACCGAGCGGGCAAGGCTCTCGCGCGGGAACGACACCGCCAAGGCCATGGATTACATGCTGAAGCGTTGGGCGTCGTTCAGCCGCTTCCTGGACGACGGCCGCGTCTGCATCTCCAACAACGCCGCCGAGCGGGCCATGCGGTCACCGGCCATCGGCCGAAAGGCCTGGCTCTTCGCCGGCTCCGATCGCGGCGGCGAACGCGCCGCCTTCATGTACAGCCTGATCGCGACCGCCAAGATAAACGACGTCGACCCTCAGGCTTGGCTCGCGGATGTCCTGGCCCGCATCGCCGGGCATCCGGCCCAGAAGCTGGACGAGCTGCTGCCCTGGAACTGGAAGTCCGCCGCCCCAGCGCTGGCGTAGTCAGCGTCGCTCTCTCATACCCTGCCGCCCGCGGTGTTCACCGGACGGGTACTCGACATCCGCTGAACCGCATTCAGCAAACCAAATGGCGGTTGGCGAAGCAAACGTGGGCGACAGGTCCCGGAAAGGCGAGGGCGCCCGGTGGCGCTCGAAGAGATCACCTCGCCCAGCCCGCTGCGTTGCGCAGGCGGATCCCGCTAACATGTAGCGAACTCGTCCACAGGCCCTTCAGCGGCGTGAGGCTTTCCATCACGCGAAGCTCGCATCCGGCCTCGGCCAGCGCCTGCGGAAGGTCGTCGATTGTCGTCATGTCGATAGGCGCGACACTTCTACGCGCCACCCACATCCCGGCGTCCTGCAGATCCTCGAAATCGTCGACTGGCAGCTCGTATCGATGAATCACGCCCCGGCGCCAGCGCTCGAACCATGCCCACTCGATATGAGCGATCATTGCGCAGCGCCTTTCACCCCACCAGGCGGCGCATTCCTCTGCGACTGTGGCCTCGGTCGGCCACACCAGGATTCGCGGACAGTCGCGGGGAAAGAGGTACATGGCCTGCCGGGTCTCTTCGATCGCCCAGACGAGCGGCTCGTTCAGCCATTCCCGACCGACGGGCCGAGGCGATGGGATACGCACCGGCCGCGGGTGAAAGACCTTCAGGCCTGGGTTATCGCTGAAGTGAAAGAGTCGCATCCCGGCGCTGCGCCATTCGCGCGCATTTCAGCTCGAGGGCGGGACGATCGCGTCCGCCCCGGCCGCCAGATCACTCGCCGCGGCCGCTTCCGCCTCGCGTCTCGCCTCGCCGCGCCGGCGCGCCTGGCGCACATAGAAGGTCCACAAGGCCAAGGCGCCTGTGGTCGAATAGCCCAGGATGGGTCCGGCAATCAGGTACTGCTTGATCGTCAGCGTCCAGACCAGGGCGGCTGCGACCGCCGCCTCGGCCATTAGTCCAAAGCCCCAGACCAAGGTCATGATCGTCATCACGCGTCGGAACCGTGCGTCGTTGCGGCGAGCCTCGAAATCGGAGAGTTCAGCTGACCGGTTCCGGCGCATGCTCGCCCGCGCGAATTCGTAGATCAGCGGTCGCCGGATGAGGGCGGAGACCACGAAGGCCAGGCCGATCGCCGCGGTTACGAGGCGCTCGCGCAGCTGCAGGAACTTCACCGAGCCGCCGCCCGCCATCGCCAGCAGCGAGAGCGCTATCCCCGCCAGCACGAACATGGAGATGAAGTCCACACGCCGACGGCGCACGAATTCGACGATGGCCCAGATGATCGGCGGCGCTGACGACGCCATGAGGGCGTGGACGTCCCCGAGCCGCGGCTTGGCGAGGTCGTAAACGACGTAGGGGAGAGCGAAGTTGACGATAAATTCGGTCGCGAAGCCGGGGCCGCTGCGCCGCAGTATTGCGCCGATACGCGCGCGGGCGGTCTCTTCGACCATCGTGGGCTCCTCTTCGAGGTGGACAGGATAGCCGCGCGCGCCGGTGTTCCGCCAGGACAGGCTTTGGCTCGGGAAACGCTAGGGATTGTCGCCGGCGGCCCTGGGACGCATACCGCGCCGGTGAAGCGCGTCCTCCCGTTGAGACACCCGCGGCCAAGATCCCGTCGGGAGGTCCTGGCGCCGCAGCTGCGGCTGCGCCGGTCCATCCGCATGAGCTGGGTCATCGCCGTCGCCGTACTGGGCGGCCTGGCGGCGACGGGATTTGCCGAGTTGTGCGACCTCGCGATGAGCTGGCAGAGCCGGCTCTACCACATGGCGCGCTGGCCAACCTTGGCCTTGCTGCCCGTGGGATTCGCCCTGGCG
>DASXGQ010000006.1:0-27126 GCA_036488995.1 Caulobacteraceae bacterium | reverse complement strand
GTGAGCTTAAATGTGGCCATGGCTGCTTATCCGGGTCAGGAGATGGGAATAGCGCCTGATAAGCAGCTGATAAGCAGCAAGGCAAGCAATCTCTGATCAACGCCATCCCTCGCGATCCAGCCTCGGCATAACGAATACATTGTTTTAAATAAACTATTTGGCCAGATAGGGAAACAGCAGCACTCTCCGACCAACGCCGGAAAAGCGTCGGACTCTGTGAGGAGGTCAGGGGTTCGATTCCCCTCGGCTCCACCAGGGATAATCCTGATAATCACCCCCTGATCCTCAGCTCGGTGTCCCTCAAGGCGCGGAAGAAGCTTTCTTCCCAACCTGTGTAGTAGTGGGCGATCCGCGGCGTGCGACCGCGGGCGAAGAAAGTGCGGAATTCGCCGTTTTGGGCGACATCTTCGCTGTGGAAGGCCCCGTGCGTCAGGTCCGGAAACCGCCCCAAGGTGAGCCAGAGCGCTACCTCGTCGATGATCCAGGCGTTGCTTGACGGATATGGCAAGCCGGGCGCGCCGTCCGGTCGCTCCGGCGACAGGCGCCAGACCCGATCGAGGAACTCCGTATAGAGCTCAGCCAGCCGCTTCCACAGGCCGCCGTTCATCATCACGACGCCGGCGTTGTACGGCGGCACGAAGGCGACCCCGCACTGTGCGGCCAACGCGGCCAGGGCGTCCTCGTCGATATAGGTGGGATCGTAACCGCCAGGGCTTCGCCGCGACCCGGGCTCCTCGCGCGCGAACAGGTGGCAGTGGCCGTAGCGTTCGAAGATCGCCTCGATGTCGCCGAAACAATAGGTGTCGCAATCGAGGTAGAGGACCTGCCCCGGGCCGTCGGGCAGGGCGCCGAACGAGAGCACGCGATGCAGGCAGGGGTGACGGGCGAGGGTTCCCGCCCTCTCCGGCGGAAGCCCCGCGAAGCAGGACTCATAGGGACCGTGGAATACGACTTCCACGCGTTGTCGCTCCGCCTCGGCCAGGGTGTCGCGAGACGGCTCCCCGAAGATGCTGAGGCGCACGTGGATGCTCGGGTTGAACCGGCGCAGGCTACGGATCGACGTCATCCATTGCCGCTCGCAATGGGCCGAACCGAGCATGGCGACCGAGTACAGAACTGCCCTCACGGGCGGTCTCCGGGTTCAGTTCAGCGGGCCTGTGAAGCCGGCGTCGACATAGTGGAAGAGGATGTTGCAGGCCGTCTGGTCCCACCCCAGCTGATCGCGCCAGTGCGGCAGGTAGCGGCCGCGGAACAGCAGGCCGTCGCCAAGGTGCTGCCAGACCGCGATCGGGCCCTCGTGGGTCTGAACCTGGAGAGGCCAGGGAACCTGCGCGGCCGGCTCGGGGGTGGCGTCGATGGCAAGGCTCAAAGTGTACTCGCACTGTTCGCGGTCCGTATGCGGCGCGAGGGAGGCGCCAGCCTGGTAGGCGGTGACATAGGAGTAGGACGGGACGATCCAGGCGCCGGCGGCGTCGGATAGCGCCTGGGCGAGCTGCCGGTGGAAGAAGGCCACTGCGGGCTCGTTGTGGGCGGTGTAGCGGCCGTCGCTCTGGCCGTCGCCCAGCGACAGCCGCCCCTGGCGGATCGCGCCGCGCAGGTAGCGGCGCAGCGCGCCTACGTGGAACGGCGGCAGTAGGCCTTCCAGCGCCGCCCATCCCTTCGGGGCCTGGGCGGCGGCGGCTTGCGCTCTCGCCATCCAGGCAAGCCGCGCCCGGGCGGAGTGGTCGGGGGTCACGACCACCTCCGCCTGCCAGAGGATGGCCAGTACGTCCTCCCGCGGTCGCTCCGACAGGATCTGCCCCGGGCGAAGGTCAACGAGGATGTGGGCGAGTTCGGGACCCAGCCAGTAGGGCGTCAGGGCCCGCGTGGCGGGATTGTCGACCCAGATCATCCAGGGCGTCTCGTAGAGGCCGCTGGTGTCGCCGATGCGCGCTGCCATGTCCGGCGGCGGCGGTCCCTGCCAGGCGAAGGCGCAGGCGGGGTTGATCATCAGCGGGCCCTGGCCCTCCCGAGGCAAGATCAGCCGCTGGGGCGTCAGATAGTCCGGCTGCCCGTCCAGCAGGCAGAAGTACCGGTCCCTCGGGAAGAACTCCGGGGTCATCTATGAAGCCAGCCGTTGAGCGTAAGGCGCGTGTCGAGGATGTCGTGACTGGGGCAGGCCACCGGCGTCACCTCATGCAGGCGGTCGCTCGGGAAGAGCACCATGCGGTTCTGCAACGGCGTCACGACGGTCGCTTCCTCCATCAGAGCGGCGCCGGTCCCGGGATCTCGTCCGTACAAGCGAAGCTGGCCGCCTGAGAACCTCGGCGGCTCTCGATGACAGAAAAGAACGAAGGTGATTGCGCGACCACGGACCGGGCCGTTGTCATTATCCGTATGCGGACGGAAGAATTCACCCTCTCCGCTTGAGGTGAGCTGAAGTTCGACCTGGGTGATGGCGAACGCCGGAATGCCAAGCCGGTAAACGATGTGCGGAAAGAACCAGGCGAGGCGCACGGTCATCAGCTGGTGGAATACGCCCAGGTCGTAGAGAACGTGGGAACGGCGGTGTCCCGGGTCCTGGACGCCCTGGTCGTTGTCCCCGATGACCTGGCTGGCCTGGAACGCGCTTCTCTGGCGCGCGACGAGGTCGTGCGCCCAACCCAGTTCCATCGGGGCCAGGAACTCGTCAAAGACCGCCAAGGGCGCAGCCGTCGGGCTCATGGCTCCGTGAAGTCCCACGGGATGATGGAGGCGTAGATGAGCCGCTCACCATAGATGTGACGACCAATCAGCTCGAACGGGACGATCCCGTCGGTCTCGAACAGCTCGAACTCGCGGATCACGACGCGGAATAAGCCTGGGGCGGGCGCCGAAGGGAAGACGATCTGACCCTGCCACAGCGCCGAAGCCAGCTGCGAGGGCGCGGGGCTGTCCTCGATCGCGCGTCCCTGTGCGGACGAGGCTTCCTTCCATCCCAGGTCGCCGCCGATCGCGGGCTCCTTCACTTCGACGGTCACGGTGATCAGGTTCTTCGTCGGGGCGGTTGGGCCCACGCCGCCCACGAACAGCCGGCCGCGCGAGGGGTCGGCCGGATCGACCGTCAGGGCCGCCGAGCGATCGGGCGTAAGCTGGGCGAAATCGGCCAGGACCACGTGCGAGAGTTCCGTTCCGGCGATGGACGCGGGCTGGTAGCGAGCCAGCGCCAGGCGAACGAAGACCCCGTAGGCGTCGGCGGTGTCGACGACGACGTCGCTGAACCAGAGTTGGCGCTCGGCGTCGTACTGCGCCACGTGGCCGGCGACATCGACCTGGAGATCGGTTCCCTCGATGGTGCGGCTGTTGTCGGTCGCCACCGCTTCCGGGAAAGCGCTGATCGTGGGAATGGCGAATATGCCGTCAGTGTCCCAGATTGGATCCGAGCCCCACTGGGTGAACCAGTTCTTGTACGTGTCCCTGTCCGCCTGGAGGGGCGTTCCGCGGGCCAGCGGCCAGAGGACGACGCCCAACAACTCGTTCTGGCCGGAGGAATACCAAGGCCGGCCCAGATAGACGCGAAGTCCTCCGCCCTGACGCACCTCCGTCTTCACATTCGTGGTTTCCTGCCGCTCCCATCCAAACGTCGGCACGACATAGAGGACGTCCGGCGCCGCTGGCCGGGCGCAGCTGGGGACGGACACCATGAGCGGGTCGGAAGTGCGCGTGTAGTCCAGGCCCGGCTCCGGGAAGTACTCCTGGAACCGGGACGCGCCGACGGCATAGTAGCGGACACGACGATGCTTGGTGTCGCCGAACTGGTGCACTGGAGCGGCGACCTGGCTCGGGCTGTTCACGCCCGGCAATACGTCGAACGGCGCCGCGAACCACAGCGTGTCCACCTGGGGGATGTAGCTGGCTACGTAGCGTTCGCCGGCGCCGTCGGCGGCCAGCATGCCGCCAGCGAGGCTGCGAATCTCGATCATCTCCACATGGTCGGAGGCGGGGCGAGTGGTCGGGCCCGGCTTCGAAACATCGTCGATGAACTCCGTCCATCGGGCCTGAAGGGTGATCTTCACCGTACTGGCCCCGTGGATCTTCAGACCCCCGAGCAACACCGCGTGGTGGGAGCCGAGCGAGCGCCAGGCGGTGATCGGCGAGAACGCGTTCTTCAGCGCCGCGGCGATCTTCGGCTGCCCCGGGTCGTGTTGCACGGGAAGCACGGTCCAGGCCGGCCGTCCGATGGGCTGCTGGACCGCGTGCACCAGGCTCAGCGTCTGGGCCGGGGTGATCATCTCGTGACCGCCTTCGAGAACCAGGCGCGTGAGCCTTCCGCGGGCGTCGGCGGTCATGACGACCTGCGCGCCGTCTTCCTGCATGGCGACCAGTTCGGCGATGTCGAACCAGGCGCGCATCCAGTCCCACACGCCCATCAGTTCGAGGTCGGGCGGCGAGAGGTAGCAACTCACCGGGATGTCGGTCTCGCTGGCCTTGGGCAGGAAGACGGACAGCGTGCGCGCGGCTGCGTTCCATCGAGGGGCCGAACGGCCCTCGGCGAGGATCAGTCGGAACGCCCGCCGGTCCGGCCACGGCTCGCCGAACGGCACATGCGTCACCGAGCCGGGCCGCGGCTCGACATCGGGGAGGGTCGTGTACGCAAGGCTGGCGGCGGTGGCCACGGCCGCGGTGTCGTTAGGCGTCCCGGGAAGGTCGCGCAGCGCCACCCCGCGCGCGATGGGGTCGGGGAACCAGGGCGTCGGGGCTTGATCCTTCGCCTCGACCGGCGTGTTCCCGATCTTGGCGAAGGCGCCCATGTCGCGTGCCACGATGAGATCGTAGGTCGCCTTGTCTGACTTCACATGCCCGGTGGCGTCGTCGAAACCGCCGTGATGCTCGACGGTCATTACGTCCGCCTTCGGGGGGACGAGGTGCCGATCGTCGATCTCGGCGGTGGCTGTGAAGTCTAAGTCGGGCGAGGAGTTGTGGCTGCGGATCACCAGCCGAAGCAGCGAGGCGCCGTCCTTGGGCGGGCTGAGCGGCACGACCACCGGCGGGGGCGCCGGTTCGAAGCGGAAGTAGGGCGCTGGCGGTCCCGGCGGCAGGACGAAGGCCGGAGGCGTCGCCTCGGCAAGGGGAGGGCTGTTGCCGGCCAGGTCCACCGCCCGCACGCGCATCCGGTAGCGCGCTCCGAAGCGGAGTCGCGGCAGGGAGCCGGCCCGCGCGACATATCTCGCCTTCATCTTGAACGGCGTGGGGAGGTCTTCGGCCGTGGGGTCGTCGTCGGCCGCGTGGGCGGGGTCGCCCGAGCGGTTGAATGGCCGTCCCGGCCGCGGCGCGCTGAGGCTCCAGCCGTGCCAGCGGGCGATCCGCTCGTGAACGAAGAGGTCGGTCCCCGGTTGGGGGGCGCCCGCCGCGGTCGAGGCGGGGTCCGACGGACGTGTGGGATCCGGCGCCGGCTGAGCCACGCCGAGTTGTGTGAAGCCCTCCTCGTCGTTCGTCGAGAAGACGAGGCCGGCGTCGGGGCCGAAGCTGTAGGTTCCATCGCGGCGGTGCAGGCTGCGCCACGCGCCGTCCTGACTGCTCCACACATCGAGCCTGTAGCCGCGTGTCACGTCCCGCGCGTCGAAGGCGCGAGGGAACGCCGCGCCGCCGTCCTCGGCGTCCTGGAACGCGGTGTTGTCGGAGATGGCGCGCAGGACCTCCTTCGCCCGGTCGTCGGCGATGATCGAGATCCCGCCCGACCGCAGAGACGGCAGAACCTGCTCGATCCGGGTTTGATCGTCGACGCTGGCGGTGGCCTCGGCGAGGACCAGAGCCTTGAGCATGGCGCCGTCGAGCTCGACGTTGACCAGTTCGAAGTCGCTGGAGTTGAGGGTCAGGAAGCCTTCTGCAACGTCGGCGGGAGCGTAGGCGCCGGCGGCGGCCTCGGCGGGCGTGGCCGCCGGGGCGGGCCGGAAGTCCTTGGCGTCGCGGACATAGGCCGTGTGAGGGAGGCTGGTCTTGGGTGTCACGTGCCACTTCCAGCCCGGCGCAACGGCCGAGACCCAGATCTCGCCATACGCAGCCGCGACCGGCGAAGGCGGCGCCACCGGCGCGGGGATCTCGAGGTCGAAGACCAGGCCTAGCGCGCGCATGAGGCTTGGGTAGGCGCCCAGCGCCGAGATCGCCTTGTGGAAGTCGAGCAACTTGGCGAACTCAGCCGGCGTGCTGGGAAGCGGCGGGCCGCCCGGCGCCGGCGGCATGCGGTGGAAGAGCGCAAGCCGCTCGACCATCTCGCGGGTCGCCGCCGGCTTCTGCGGCAGTGTGGGACCGGGTGCGACCGCCCGTGTCGAGAGCTGCGGGACCGGGCTGGGATTCTGCTCCTGCCACATCGTGATCCGGCGATCGCTCAACACCTGGTCGATGTTGCGTTGGCCCTTGTCGTCCCGGAACACCAGGTCGGAGAGGATCATATCAAGCAGCCGCTGCTCGCCGGCCTGGCCCAGCCCGGCCGTCTGGTAGCCCCATCTGAGGAAGTCGTGAGCCGTCCGGTGCGGGTAGGAGACCAGGAGCCGCTGATCGAGGTCCGAGCGGCGAATGCGCTCGACGAACGTGGCGGGCTTGAAGACCTCTTTCCAGACGTCGGGCCTGAGCCCCGCCTGGTCCACGGCCACTTCCTGGGACGCGCCGCCGCTGGTCAGCGTCAGTTTGAGCCCATGCCGATGGATCAGGTCGGTCCAGTCGAGCAGGTCGGGGAAATCCGAGAGCACCGCCGCGCCCGACAGCCGGGGGGCCATGAAGACCGAGACCCCCAGACGGTTCGATCCTCGAAGACCGTTGGGCAGGGCGACGAACAGAAGAGTTTGGGCGGCGCTCATCTCCGGGGCCCCCTCACGCAAACGCCTCGGCGAATTGCAACCATTGGTTGTCGTTCATCAGCTGCCAGACCTGCGGATCGCCGCTGCCGGCCTGGAACTTGCGCTCAACCGTGACGGACACGGAAATCGAGAAGAAGATGATGTGCACCGAAATGCTCATCGTCGCCTTGCCGTCGATGAATTTGCCCTGCGGATTTTCGATCCAGGACAGCGACAGGTTGAGGTCGAGGGAAATCGAGATGATCCCCAGGACGGAGACCTCGCCGCCGATGTCCACGAAGCCGGTCAGCGTCGTCGAATTGGTGGCGAGCTGGATGTACACGCCGGCCATGGCGTGGACCCCGCCGCTGGCGACGCCGACGTCGAACGCGAAGTTGCCGCCGAACTCGATCGACGCTTCGACCATCTGGACGCCGTCGGCGTCGATCAGCAGATGTACGAACCCGCCGCCGCCGAAAATCTCCACCGTGACCAGGAAGGGACGGCTGCGCGAGGCGAAGCCGAACTCGAAACCCGGCTTGCCGTCCAGCCAGGGCAGGTCGACCCCGGCCAGGATGGCGATGTTCTGCAGCGAGAAAGCGCCGGCGGTGATCGGCGGCAGGCCGAGCGTGTAGGTGACCCTCAGGGCCTTGGGCGTGACCTGGATGTTCGGGCCCGATCCCCCGAACAGGCCTGGTGGCAGGATGTCGGAGAGGGTTTGGATGAACGACAGCGCGCCTTCGAAGACGATCGCATGGTTCGCGGCCAGGTCGGCGACGACGATGGTCTTCTGGTGGTCCTGCGATGTGAAGTCGATCGCCTGGACCTTGATCCCCACGATCCCGAGCAGAGTGAGCCGGAAGTTGGAGAGCCGACCATGGGCGGTGGTGGTCGTGGGCGTTCCGTCGAACTTGCGGACGATCTCGACCTTGAGGATGAGTTCGGAAGACTGCGAGTCCTGGTTGAACTCGCAGAACACGACCGAGCCGGGCGGCTTGTAGTCGGTGAGGTCAGGCTTCCAGACGATATGGGTTGTCGAGGTGACCGGGTCGGTGCGGTTGGGATCGAACTTGCAGCGGACCTCGGGCGAGTTGTTGGTGGCGTCGGCGACCAGAGTGCTGGGATCGATCGGAATCAGATCACCCA
The DNA here is from genome assembly GCA_036488995.1 of Caulobacteraceae bacterium. Classification (GTDB taxonomy): domain Bacteria; phylum Pseudomonadota; class Alphaproteobacteria; order Caulobacterales; family Caulobacteraceae; genus Acaudatibacter. The sequence goes on along the minus strand of DASXGQ010000006.1, from coordinate 19,189 downwards.
GCGGGATGGTGCCGAAGAGCTTGGCGTCCATGGGGCCGAAGTATTCCGAAGGCGAGATCACCCCTTGCGCAGCGTGATCGGCCGAGCCGGACACCAGGCCCTTGCGGGCGGACAGGGCGTCGAGGGTAAGGTTCGGCGTGGCAAGGCCTCCGGCCTTATCGGCTGTGAAGCCGACACCAGGCGGATTGCCGACGATGTCGAGGAAGACACCCGCGTGCGGGTCCATCCCCACCTGCAGATACGGCTGATAGTAGCCGACCAGCACGGCCACCTGCCGGCCGAGCAGGTTGGATATGGTCGGCACGGTCACGGAGGCCCGGTCGAGGCTGGGCAGGAACGGCGCCGTCGGCCAGGGACCTTCAGGCTGCAGGACCTCGGTGTCGAAATAGAGCGCGGTGGTCTTGAAGGTGGTGTCGCCGGCGTTGGGGTCGGCGTAAGCGATGTTGCGTCCCTTAACGTCGCAGCGGCGTTGCAGGTCATCTGCGACATAGGCCGCCTTGACGGCCGCCAGGTTGGTCTCGCTCAGCCCAACGAAGATCAGCGGCGCGTGGAAATCGACCTGCTTGCCGGCAAGATCCGTGGCGGTGACCTTGTAGGGGAAGTGTCCCGCCCCGACGTCGATCCAGAACGAATCCGAACCGATGTAGATTGGTGAGTTGATGTCGGGAGAAGTCTTGGTGTCGATCTTCACCTGGGTAAGCGGCATCTCCCGCCCGCCATAGGAGAAAGCCGCGCCCGTATAGTCCTTCAGGAGCTCGCGCACGACGACGAACATCCGCTGGCGCAGGTAGGCGACGGGCGTGTCGCGGCCCGGGGCGGGGCCGACGAACTGCCGCTCGGTGACCTTTACGAGCGAAGCCTTGTGCCCAAACGGGTACAGGTATCCGTCGTAGACGATCTTCACGTAGTGGTCGCGCCCTTGGGTCGCGACGTGCTTCCAGGCCACGAGATCGAGCGTCACCGTGGTGAAGGGCAGGCGGCCCCGCGGGTCTACAATCGGGGTGTCGGCGACGCCCGGCCCGCGGGCGACCGCGCCGCCGGCCCCGATCGGAATGGGGTGGAACGGGAAGTATTGGTAGAAAACGTTGTCCGGCCAGGCGCCGTTCGACGACAGCCAGCCGCCCAGGGCGGAAAGGTAGAGCTTGCTGGCCTCCACCGGTTGGGGGACGTAGGGAATGTCGCCGCCGGTGGTCGCGACACTGTAGCCCGCGAAACCGGACGTCAGGATGACGATCTGATCGCGGTCCCGCGCGGTCATCGGCGCGCGGAACGGGATGTCGTCCGTCGAATGCAGAGGTAATGGACCGCCCGAGACGAAATCGGGAGACCAGACGGCGCGCAGCGGCAGGGGGTGGTGTTCGCTGGTCTCGCTCAGGGTCGGCTTTGCCGCGCCCTTTCCGGCGCGGGCGTGCACGAGCCGCGTGTGCCAGAGCTCCGCACGGCCGGCGTTGACGACCGGCGAACGCGCATGGGTGAACGCGGGGCTCGCCCCTCCCTGCAAGGCGGTGGGCGACAGGGTGAGCCGGTAGGGGATCTCGACGGCCGTCTCAGATGCGCCGGGCTCTGCGATCGACGGAACCGGCATCGGCGGCGGACCGCCATCGGGAATGGCGGCCACCGGCGAGAGCACGAGCTCGAGCCGCGACCAGTCCAGGAGGCCCTCGATGCTGTAGTCGATCTCAGTCACCCCGTGCGGGAGGCGGAGGGCCAGCCGGCTGGCGCCCCCGAGCCGCGCGCCGGCGCCGCCGGGCAGGGGCAGGGGGTCGTTCGTGGTCGGATCGGACGTGGAGGTGTCCGCCACGGCCGACTGGGTCTCGAAGAACGCCTGCTCCAGGAGGGTTTGAGGCTGGAAGGTGAAGACGAGCCGCGCCTCCTGTTTGGCGTCGGCGACGACGAGGCGCGGACGGCCCGGCTTGGAGTGGTCGAGCTTCAGGTTGATCGCCTCGACGCTCAGGCTGACGAGGTCGTCCGGTCGGAGGATTTCAAACTGGAGCGACATCGACCCGCTCCACCGTGGGATGGGGCGGGGGCGTCCGGTCGGGATGCTCCCGCGGGTTGGAGGTTCGGCGCCAGTCGACCCGCGGCGCCAGCACGCTGGTGTCGATCCGCTCCTTGTAGGCGAGGGCCACGCCGAGGATGGAGCCGAGCAGTCCCTCGCCGAGCCGGTGGGGCTGGAGCCCCAAAGCCTCAAGCCTCGAATGCCGGGCGTTGTAGTAGTGGGTCTCGGCCTCCACCCGGGGGTCGGGGAGTGTCTCGATGTGCGGTTCGAGCCCGGCGCCGACCGCCGCGGCGGCCGCCATCGCTGCCAGTTGCGCCACCGTGAATTGTTCGGTGAACTGATTGAAGACCCGATATTCGCCCGGCGCGGCCGGATGGGCCAGAGCCAGCTCGACGCAGCGGACGGTGTCGCGGATGTCGAGGAATCCCCGGGTCTGGCCGCCGGCGCCATAGACGGTGAGCGGTTCGCCGCAGGCCGCCTGGACACAGAAACGGTTGAGCGCCGTTCCGAAGATCTCGTCATAGTCCAGGCGGTTGATCAGCGCTTCGTCGAGGTCCGTCTCCTCGGTGCGCACCCCATAGACCACCCCTTGGTTGAGATCCGTCGCGCTGAGGCCCCAGATCTTGCAACAGAACATGATGTTGTGGCTGTCATGTACCTTGGACAAATGGTAGAATGATCCGGGTTGCTTTGGATATGGCAATGTATCCTTGCGGCCGTTGTGCACTATCTCGATGAAACCTTCCTCGATGTCGATGTTCGGGGTTCCGTACTCGCCCATGGTGCCGAGCTTGACGAGATGGCAGCGAGGCGCCCGCTCCTTGAGGGCGAAGAGGAGGTTCAGCGTGCCTACGAGGTTCGGCGCCTGGGTGGCGATGGCGTGGGCCCGGTCGATCATCGAGAACGGCGCGGAGCGCTGCTGGGCGAAATGGACGACCCCGTCGGGCCGGAAGCTGTCGATTACGCCGGCCAGGAACGCGTAGTCGGTGACATCGCCGATCCAGCAGGGGATCGGCGCGCCGCCAAGCCGACGCCAGGCGGCGAGCCGCTCCTCGAGCGGGCGGATGGGCGTGAGGGTCGCCACGCCAAGCTCCTGGTCCCAGCGGTGGCGGACCAGGCTGTCGACGATCCCGACGCTCCAGCCTCGTGCGGCCAGGTGAAGGGCGGTCGGCCAGCCGCAATAGCCGTCGCCGCCCAGAATGAGGACCCGGCGTCGTCCGTGGCCGTTGAGATGGGTCACAGGATGTCTCCCCCGACCTGATCCTTCAGGTCGAACCGCTGGACAAACCAGTCGAAGCTGCGCGGCAGGCTGCGGCTCAGCTCTTCGCGGCGAGACCACACGTCGCTCGCCTCCACCATGGCGATGGCCTCGTCGAACAGATTGGGAAATTTCCGCGCCTGGTAGCGGAGCAGCTGAAGGCAGCCCGCTTCGCTCAGGTACGAAAGACCGAAGCGCAGGGCGTTGTGGATCATGTAGGGCCGCACCTCGCGGATGAACGCCTCGCGCTCGGCGCGTGGCTTGAAGCGGTGGGCTACCTGGAGGTCCGGGTGGATCAGGATCTCCGCGCCACTTAGCCAGGCGCGGACGCTGAACTCCGGCTCTGCGGCGCCGTAGAGGAGCATGCCTGGGTCATAGCCGCCGAGGCGATCGAACAGGGCCTTGGGGATGACGGTCGCCGGACAGGCGGCGATCTGCACCGGGACCGGACCGGGAGGGGCTTCGCGATTCCAGTAGGTGCCCATGAACGGCACCACCAGCCGGCAGCCGTAACCGATGAAGTTGGTGTTCGCCTCGGTGATCGCCCCGGCGATGATCCGATCGGGGGCCTGGTTCTCGAAGGCGAGGTCGTCCCAGCCGTCCGAGAAGCGCACATGGGCGTCGGTGTTGAAGAGCAGAGGCGCGCGGGCCAGGGACGCCGCCAGGTTGCGGGCCCTGGGCACGCCATGGCGTTCGGTCAGGCGCTCGATGTGGATGTCGATGCCAGGTTCGGCGAGGAGTTCGTCGCGCCGCGCCATCAGTTGGCCGGGGGTGTCGTCTTCCGAGTCATCGTCCGCGATGACGAACTGCACGCGCGCGTCGGTGGCGCGCGCGCGTGAGATCGAGAGGATCGTGTCCGCCAGGCGCGCGCCTTCGTTGCGCGCCGGTATGACGATGCTGATGTCGGGGGACACGGCGCCGCCCGTCAGCGGGGTGGCATGCTGGCGATGGCGGTGATCGCGGTGATGGCGGTGTTCGCCGTCGCCGTCACCGTGCCGACGATGGCCACGATCGCGGCGCAGCAACAGCAGCCGTCCCCGCCAGCCATGCCGAACGGCGGCCCCCCGGGGAATCCGCCCGGTCCAGGGCCCGGCCCGACCCACGGTCCCTGCGGTCCATACGGAACCTGCGGTCCGTACGGGGTCTGAGGCGTATAGGGCGTCTGCGGCCCATAGGGCGTCGGCGGATAGCCCGGGAACGGCGTCGGGCCCTGGGTCGGCGCCGGCCCGATCTGGGGCGCCGGACCGATCATTGGCGCGGGCCCCTGCGGCGTCGGCCCGACTTGCGGCGCAGGCCCTTGCGGGGTCGGCCCGACGTGCGGCGCAGGCCCTTGCGGGGTCGGTCCGGCGTGCGGCGCGGGCCCTTGCGGGGTGGGCCCGGCGTGCGGAGCGGGCCCTTGCGGGGTGGGCCCGGCATGCGGCGCAGGCCCCTGCGGGGTGGGTCCGGCGTGCGGCGCAGGCCCTTGCGGCGTCGGTCCGGCGTGCGGCGCGGGTCCCTGGGGGGTCGGCCCGCCGTGCGGCGCGGGTCCTCCAGGACCACGTGGACCGGAGGGGCCCTTGTGCGTTCCAGTGCCGGTCCCTGTCCCGGTGCCGCTCCCGGTGCCCGAGTGGCTGCCGGATCCCGTCCCCGAGTGCGTGCCGGTCCCCGTCCCTGTCCCCGTCCCCGTCCCCGAGTGGGTCCCTGTGGCGGTGCCTGTGTGGCTTCCGCTGCCGGAGCCGGTGTGTGAAGCGGTGGCGGTCGCCGACTGCGTGCTCGTGCTCGAGCTGGTCGAGGTGTGGGTGGCGGTGTTGGACGCCGTCTGTGTCCCGACCGTCATCGTGCTGGGCGGCTGGCTGGTGGTGGTCGCGGTGGTCCCGTCGCTGGAGCTGGTCCCGCCGCTGTCCAGGGCTCTGCGCAAATTGTCGCTCACGACGGCGCCTCCGGTGAGAGTGAGGGTTGAGTCCGCCCGGCCGAGAGGGCGGCGGGGGGTGCGTGGGGGGCTAGCCATGGGAGCGCCTCGATTGTGCGGCGATGGCCGCGATGGCTGTCAGGCTTGCTTGGCTGGTGGCGGCGACAAGGGCGTTGATCGCCACGACCGCGGCCTCGCATCCGCAGCCGGCGGCCGCGATCTGGGCCGCCATCGCGCCTGCCGGTCCCGGACCGCCGCCGTAGGGGATTGGCCCCTGGGGTCCGAAAGGCGCGGGCGGTCCCTGCGGCGCCGGCCCTCCGGGGGCGAACGGGCTGGGTCCCATGGGGATCGGCCCGGCGGGAGGGATCGGGCCCCAGGGACTGGGACCACCCGGCGCGAACGGGACCGGGCCGGCCGGCGCCGCGGGGACGCCTGGGGCCATCGGCCCGCCCGGGGCCGAAGGAGCGGCCGGGGCGGCGGGACCCGCGGGGGCAGGCCCCGTGGGGGCGGGCTTCAGCGCGGTGTGCGAAACGGTGCCGGTGGCGCTGAAGGAGCCGGTGTTGGGTCCGGGCAGCAGGGTCCCGGTGTCGGACGACGCGATCAGTGTTGACTTGGTCCCGGCTTCGACCGCGATCACCAACCGGGGCGGAGGGCTGAGGGCGCGCGCGCCGGTCCGCACCGAGGCCTGCAGGATCGGCTTTTCGGTCTCGAAGAACCGGTCGACGTCGACCAGCGCGGCGACGCCGGGCCGCCCCAGTCCATGGCGGGCCGCCAGTCCGACCGGATCCTCCCGCAGCTGGCCCGACCGGGACTCATCCCCGGCGAGGCTCCTGACCAGCTGAGTGATCGTCTCGAACGCCATGGTCTCTCTTTTCTCCCGCGACGTCCGGCCGGGCTGCGCACCGTCCGCCTCGAGCTGTCATCGTCGCCTACGCCGTCGCGAATTCGCCCTCCCAGGCAGACACCACGTTCTCCCACGAATAGCGGCGCAGACTCTCGGCGCGCATGCCGGCGCGAATGCTCGCCTGGCGCTCGGGCGAGCGCAGCAGGTCGATCAGGCCGCCCAGCCATTCTTCGATCACCCGCCGCGGAAGCTGCGCGGGATCGTAGTCGGTGTAGCTGCGCATGGTCGCGAAGCCGTGCCCCACGGTCTCGGCGAGCGCGCCGGTGGGGATGACCGCCGGGACGGCTCCGGCGGCCTGGGCCTTCATGGCCGAGATGCAGCTCGTTTCGGGAAACGTACACGGATAGGCCCATATGCCAGCGGCGGCGTACTGCCGGGCGACCTCCGCGTGCGAAATCCTTCCGAGGTCCCTGACGCCATCCTGCGCGGTCAGCCTGTCGAACTGCGGCTTGACGCGGGCATAGTGGCCGGGCCGGTTCGAGCGGACGTTCTCCCAGCCATAGAAATAATTCAGGCGGGCGCCGGGAACGGCGCGGCGGATCGCGCCCCAGTTCTGAAGCAGCGTTCTCAGGCCTCGGGTGGGACAGGAGCCGTAAACGACGAGGCGCGGATCGCGCGGGATATTGAGCGCCAGCTCGTGAGGGTCGATTCCGTTAGCGGTTTGGAATACCCGCTCCGGCGGGACCGACGGGTACCGGGTGCGGTGGAAGCGTGAGAGCACCATCACCTTGCGGTAGGCGCTGAGGTGCTGGAGGACCCGGCCCTGGGGCAACCAGTCATGCAGCCACAGGTACAACCCGCGAGCCGGTTTGTCCGTGATGCGGTGGGCGATACCGGGACGGCGCCATACCACGCCAACGTCTAGACGGACGGGAGCAGCCTCGTAGCTCGTCCAGCGGACCCCCTCGAACACCTGCGGGGAGCCGACCGTGCGGTTGACGACATGGACTTCATGTCCCCGGGCGGCGAGCCGGCGGCTCACGTGGATGACCGCTTCCTCGCTTCCGCCGACACCGACCCCTGCGGCCAGAGGCGTCCAGGCTGGAGGCTCCTGAGCATAGCAGAAGATCGCGATACGCACGGCCCCCGTCTCCACCCAGCTTAGAAACGACACAGTGGACACGTTATCTGCAAAGAGTAAAGGCACAAAACAATTGACGCGACTACGCGCAATAGTTGCGCCGACAACTCGTAACTGCCGGCAAGTTATTGATTCGTTGTCTTATCTTGGAACAAGCGCTGCTCTGAGCGCCGAGGTGGCGCGTGGAGAAGCGGGCTGGCGAACCTTGACAGTTCGACTGCACGCCATTGCGCGAAGCCCGCGCGCCCATGGTCACCGTTGTCGACGCTTGGGGTCACGCAAAATTGCGTTGAGCGCCAGTAGAAATCCGGATGGCCGAGCGCAGGCAAGAGCGACATGGAGTAGGCGGAACGCGAGGTCCGGATGGCCGGGTAACCAGAATGGGAGATGGGTGGTGGTCGCGAAACCGCGTACGTCACGGCGATTTGACGAAGCGGAGCTACGCCGGTTGGAGGATGATTGGATTCTTCAGCGTCATCGTGGAGTCGTCGAGATCAGTTCGACTCTCGTGGATGACACCTACGTTGGAGGGACGTCAGCGGGCCTCCGCATAGGCAAGGCGGACTTCCTGGAAGGCATTCGAACTTCCGCGCGACAGGACGCGCAAGTCTCGCAGGCGGACCGGCTGATCCGGCGGTTTGGCGACACGATCGTCTCCACCGGCTTGGCCGAGCTTGTTTACCCTGGCCATACCCACCGATTCCGCTATCTGCGTGTGTACCACCTCGGGATTGACGGTCCGAAGTTGATCGCCTCCCAGTCGGCGACCGTCAGGTAAGTAAGCAGGAAGAAGTGTTCAGTCTACGACAAGGCTCTCACCAGACGTCGGTGAGCGCCTCGTCGACCGTCATGAGGCGCGATTGAAACTGCAGGCCGCTGCGCAGGCGTGACGCCAAGGCTGCGATGGCGGCGCGGTCATCGCCAGCTGCATTGTAATCCACGAGCGCCCGGATACGCGACCGAAGGCCGTCGATCGTGATGCGGCCTTGGCGGTAGACGCCGTAGGCCTCGAATACTGACGAGTAGATGCGGGCAAGCTGTGCGTCGACCGCCTGCCGCCCGAGAGAACCGTAACCGGTTTCTGAAGCTTCCGTGAGAGAGCCCGCGCGCAGCCGACGACAGCAGAGAGGTGCGTTCACCCACGCGATCGTACCCGCCATCAGAACAAGGTTCATGAGCAGCAGGTCGTACCCGAAGCGATAGCCGCAAAAGAGCCCGCCAATCTCCTGCAGGAACCTTCGCCGGAACAGGCCATGATGAGGCGCACGGTAGAGCAGCGCCCTGTCGACCGGTCGGGGGCCGGCCGGAAAGGCACGACTGTGAAACGCCAATCCGCCAGGGCTTTCGACGTATTGTGATTGAGTCGCAAAAGCGAAATCTGCTCTGGTGTCCAGGCAGGCCGAGAGCAAATGAGCGAGGTGTTCGGGGGCGCTCCAATCATCCGCATCCTGTACGAACAGCCAGTCGTCGACCGTCGCCGCAGCCGCGATGGCGCGGCAGAAATACGGACCGCGATTTGGCGCGATGTCGAACCGCACGAGCCTTGGATCGCCGATATCCGAGAGCATCGGCCACGGGGACGACCCGTCACCGTCGTTGATGACGACAACCCTGACTTTCCAATGAGTTTGGCCAAGCAGGCTGAGGACCGACTGCCGAAGATACCTGTGCGCGCGAAAGGTGGGGATGCAGGCCGTGATCCATGGCGTTCGCTCACTCACGCCTGCGCGCCTTTGAGGACGCCGCGGAGGCGACCGACCTGCGCGGTAATGAGATGGCGGGTCCGATCGTCCACTTTGCGCCGACGCAGTTCGCCCAAACGAACCTCGAACTCGGATTGGCCGATGACGCCGGCGCGAAAAGCCGCATACTGACTAAAGGCGATTTGATAGTCGTGGGCGAGTTCCCGCTCCACGCAGGCATGGTAAGCCGAGCGGTAGCCGGTCTCTCTGGAATAGGTGAGTGATGAGTCTCGTATAAGCCTATAATACAGCGGTAAGGGAGTCCAAGCTACATGGCCAGTCATGATAACCAGGTTGAGTAAAAACTTGTCCAAACCGACATAGTGACCCCCATAATAACCCCCCAACCGTCCAAGTATCCCGCTTCGAAAGAGTCCGTGGTGTGGGAGTCTGAGTCGATATTCCGGGGTCATCCAGAGATCGATTTTGAAAGGGGAGGCGCATCGTCCAGTTACATAGCCATCCCATCGCACCGACAAGACTTGGCTTTCTCCATACGGTCCCTCGCGGAACTGAGGCTGCGCCGAAACGGCGAAGTCAGCGTTTTCCTCCACGAGAAGATCCAAAAGGCGCCGCACTCGGTCGGGTGCGCTCCAGTCATCCGCATCCTGGATCAGGAAAAACGGATCGGGCGTCGCCTCCCGTGCGACCTCCAGGGCAAAATAAGGGCCCATGCGGCTGGGCAAATCAAATCGCGTCAGACGCGGATCACGGATGTGGGCCAGCTCCGTCCATGGCGGATTGGGATCGCCGTCGTTGACGACGATGATCCGCACCCAGGGATACGTCTGGGCAAGGAGGCTATCGACCGCGCGCGGCAGGTATCGTCGGCAACTATAGTGCGGGATGCAGGCGGTCACCCAACCGCGAAAGTTCGGCCGGGCGTTCATACCTCGTCCGAGCCCCAGATTTGGCGCGACCGCATTCTCGATGAACGACGCGTCGCTGGAGTGTAGTTTCCCTGTCATGGCAGACGGAACACCTGCCGACACCGGTCGACCACAGCCCGGCGATGCTCCAGGTGCCCAGGCCAGCTGTGTATAGAGGCGCCACGCTCCACGGGATGGTCCTTCGCCCGCAGAGGGTATGCGAAATTCAATTGTCGCGATGTCGCCATTCCCGCGAACGAAAGGATGATGTCTTCGCCATTCCCCCTTGGGACACCCTTCAGGTCGTCGAAATGGATGGTTGCCGCGAGCGCGGCGTTATTGACGAGGCGGCTACAAAGAAGCGCCCGCGTCAGAACAACCTCGACCTGACCGAACACATCTCCGAGCTGATAGGTCGGACGAACAATCCTGCCATGCAAACCGTGGCAGCTGTCCGGCGCCGACCGCCAGCATGTGAACAGCGTCTGAAGCGTGTCTTCGGGTAGCAGTATGTCGTCGTCGGTATGAAGTATGGCGTGTGTCGACGCTAGCGCGCCCATCGAATATCGCGGATAAACGCCAAGATTTTGCGATGACTGTACCAGCAGGCATTTCGCGGGCGCCTGCGCTGGGTCGAGGGGCGCGCCATTGTTGAAACAGATGATGCGATCGACGAGGCGGTAGCGCGCATAGGCCCGTACGTTTTCCAGGAGGTACCGAGGCCTGGCGTAGTTGAGGGTAACGATGGTCAGCATGGGCGCTTCGCCGCTCCAGACCGGGCGTCGCGACGGATTATATCTGAACCACCGCCAACGGCGCTCATTCCCTGGTATTCCAAAGACCAAAAGCGGTGGCGTACCAGCCGAAGTCACGCGGTAGGATCCCGGCGAGCGTGCGCCTCCGCGCCAGCGCCGAGGGGTATTCTTCCGACGCTTCGAAGGTCCTGACGGTTTCAGGGTCTGAGCGCAGGTAGTGATCCCAGGCGAGGGCCAGCCACGGCTCGGGCAGGTAGTAGATCGCGAACCGCAGATAGTTGCTGATCATGCGGGGACGGTTCGCCTGCCAGAACCCGCCATGAACGGCGGGTGGACGGAAACGGTGGCCGATGCGCAGATCGGGCGTGCTGATGACGGCGTATCCGCTCAGCCAGGCGCGGACGCTCAACTCCGGTTCGGCGGCGCCGTAGAGCGGCAAGGTCTCGTCGTAGCCGCCCAGCCGGGTGAACGCATCGCGATCCACGACCGTCCCCGTGCAGGCCGCCACCGGAACTGCGTGGGGCGCGCCGCCTCCGTCCCACCGTAGCCAGGCCGCCCCCATGGAGGGCAGCACAAGGGTGCATCCATGACCCTCGAAGGGCGAGTGTAGATCGAAGATCGTCGCCGCCAGAAGGGTGTCGGGCCGGTGATGGCGCCAGATCGCGAGGTCCCATCCAGACGGGAAGCGGGCGGCGCCGTCGCAGATCAGATAGATCGGATAGCTGGCCGCCTCGGCCGCCCGATTGCGCGCACACGGGATGCCGGACCAGTTTTCCAGCCGACGAACGATCAGTCGCGCATCCCGCGAGCCCTCGAAGGCCCGGTCGAGCCGGTCGCAGGAACCGTCGGAGGAGGCGTCGTCCACGACGACAACCTCCAGCGGAAAAGGCTCCGACCTCCCGCGCACCATGGACCGGATCGTCTCGATGATCTCTTCGCCCTCATTGCGCACGGGAATGAGGGCGCTGATCGCGGTCGGCTTCACGGCGTCAGGAGGCGACGCGGTGGGCGCGTCGCCGCGGGATCATTTCGACCCGCCGTCCTGGCCATCGGAGAGGGCCGTTATCCCGATGATGCCCATGATCACCAGGCCTGAGATCGCCACCATGCCCAGCGACTTCGAACGCCCTGCGGTCCCTAAGGCGGCCGCAGCCAGCTTCTGAAGTTCCGACAGACCGACCGCGCCAGGCGCCGTCGGCTCCGCGGCCGGAGGTGGCGGCAGCAGTCCCGCCGGCGGATACAGAAGCGGGTAACCGGGCGGGGGCTGCCAGGCGGCGAATTGCATTGCGCCTGTGGCGGGCCCGGTGCCCGGGGTGACCGGAGACGGGCTCGGCGTGGGTGACGGCGCCGGCGTCGGCGAGGGAGACGGCGCCGGGCTGACGCCCTTGAACGGATCGTCCGTGGTGATGGGGTTCGCCAGCGCGTTGACGGCGGCCATGAATTTCGTCAGCGCGTTGGATGCGGAATCGCCTGTGAGTTTCGCATAGAGTTGCGCGAATGTGCCCGACGAGCCCAGGGAGACCATCGCGGGCGCGATAGAGTTGAGAGAGTTCCCCAGGCTGATCAGCCACGAGATGAACACCATTCCGCATCCGGTCGTCACCATGTCGGTGTCGTGCGGATCGGTCTTGGTCACCCAGTCCGGCTTGCCCGCCCCAACCCAGGCGGTGGCGGATTCATAGTCGGTCAGGGCGTCGTTGGACGTGTTGGAGGCGCACCACCGGGACAAGGCTTCGCCGGTATTGCTGAGGCACAGGGTGCCGCCCATGCAACACTCGCTCAGTTCTGCCTCGAACAGAGCCGAACAGCGGTTGGAGCTGCCAAAGGAGGCGTCGACCTCGATGTTCTGACCTGTCGTGAAGTTGCATGAGGCGTGCACGGCGCCCCCGGCGCCGTCCGTCCTGCCGCTCATGGCCCACACCAGGACCTGGACATTTCCGCTCGTTATACCGAACAGAGCGTCATTGGCCTGCATGACGCGATCGGCGTCGGCCACCAGATCCTGAGCGTTTTTCAGCCCGCTCGCACCGAGCGTGGCGTCATAGAACACGGTCACCCGGCCGCTTGGGCTGACGCCGACCTGGGTCGCCGTCCCGTTGAATGTCACCCATGGCGGTGTCACCTGCGCGGTGAGGGCTCGGCCCTCAGCCTCGAGGACTTGACCCAGATGCGTCGCCCGAATCCAACGTGGCATGTCAGGTTCTCCCGAGTTTCCGAGGAACGTTACAGGCTATGGCGCGCGTGATATCTCGTCAGTGTTCTTTTATCCTCGATCGTCCTCTGTCTATTTCGATCGAAGACTGGAGTCCTCCTTGGGCTCTGCAATGCGCCGGAAGCGCAGTTCTGCTCCTCGATTTGCCGCAGTCCGATGTTCGCGTTGCGTGATGCACGGGCCCACGCCACCGTCCTGAGCGTCGATGAGACGTCCCAGGTCAACATTCGGCGCCGAACATGTCAGGTTATAGTAAACCATGAAATATGGTAAACCGTCAACAGTATTCGATGTGGCGCATCTAGGCGATCAACTGACGACGATCGGCGTCGCTATGCAACGGCCGGCTCCTGCTGCAAACGCGCGGTGACCGGTTGAGCTCGTCGAGTCGGGAGCTTGCGCGGGCGAGATGTCAGCCCCCGCCCGGCGCTGTACTATATCGGGCGCGACTGAAGGGCAACATGCGGGACGAATTTTAGACAAAATTGATCCGCCCGAGCCGAATTCGCAGGACCTCGGTGATCGCCTCGGCCCCACGAGGCCGCACAGAGGAGGAAAGTCCCATCACCAGCGCCGCCGGTTGGTCCCCTGAGGTCTTGGCCGGATGCCGTCTGCCAGGCTGCGCAACTATCCTCCGGCCGCGTGTCCGAGATCTTCATCTCCTACGCCCGATCGACGGCAAAGGATGCGCAGAGGATCGCTGCGGCGCTCAGGGCGCTGGGCTTTGGCGTCTGGCGCGATGACCAGCTGCTGCCACATCAATCGTTTGCGCATGTCATCCGGGAGCGCCTGATCGGGGCCAAGGCCGTGATCGTCATCTGGTCGGCCGAAGCCGTGCAGTCCGATTGGGTGCAGTCGGAGGCGAACCACGCCCGGGCGGAGCGCAAGCTCGTCCAGGTCAGGATCGATCGCTCGCGCCTGCCCATGCCGTTCGACCGCATACAGTGCGCCGACCTCTCCGATTGGACGGGGTCGCAGGACCATCAGGGTTGGCGGAAGGTCGTCGCCAGCGTCGCGGTGCTGGCCCGCGGCGCCGGTCCGCCGCCCAGAGAGACAGAGGTTGAGGCGGAGCCCGTTCCGGCGACAGGACCGCGCCGCAGCGCGGCCGCCGTCCTCTTTCGCAGCCGCCCGCTCCTGCCGTGGGTCGCCGGTCTGAGCGCGCTCGTCGCGCTGGCGGGCGTCGGTCTGTGGCTGGCGAACGGGCGAGGGACAGCGGCCCACGCGCCGCGCCGGATCGCGGTGGTCCCCTTCGACGTGGTGCGCGGCGGAGCGGCTGCCAAAGCCTTCGCCAGCGGGCTCCTCGACGATCTCGTCGCGGCGATGTCTGCGAACCAGGTCGAGGCGGTCTCGCGCACGGACAGCGTCGCTTTGCGGGGTCCCGACGCGGCCGCGCGGCTTGATCGGCTTGGCGCCGGCCTGCTGCTTGACGGGGACGTGGAGGACGACGGCCCTTCGTACCGGGTCCGCATGCACCTGGATGACGTGCGCGACCACGTGACCCTCTGGTCGAAGGAACTCAGCGGGCCGGAAAGCGAACTGCAGGCCTTGCAGGAGAGGGTCGCCACCCGCGCCGCCGCCGTGGCGAGGTGGGCGGTGTCACCGGAGCTGCGAGGCCAATGGAAAAACCCCTCGCTGATCGCCTCGTACCTCGAAGGCCAGGACGAGCACATGAACGAGGGCGGCGGGCAGGACCTCGAGATCGCCCGCAAGATCGTCGCGCGGGCGCCCAAATTCGCGGCCGGCCATCTGCTGCTTGCGGCGTCCCTGATCGACATCACGCGTCCTCCCGAGGACGCCCCGCCCGGCGCGCAGCCGCAGGCGGTGGCGGAGTCGGTCAAGGAAGCCAAGACCGCGCTAAAGCTGGACCCAAAGAGCGCCGACGCCTGGGCGATCCTCGCCCTGGACACCCCGCTCTGGGCCTGGAACGAGCGCGAAAGGCTGATCGCAAAGGGCCTGGCCGCCGAACCGGACAATCACCTCGTCTCCGGGACCGACGCCTGGTTCCAGCTCTACGATGTCGGGCGCACGTGGGAGGCCGTCGTTCTGCAGAAGCACGATCAACCCGACTGGGTCCCATCCCTGCAATCCCTCGCCTCGGAGCTGGAGAACGCCCTTCGCAGCGATGAAGCCCGTTTGACCATCGCGCGGGCGAGGCGCCTGGCGCCGGACTACTGGGAGGTGCCGATCTCCCAGTTCAGCATCCTGGCGGGAACCGCGCAGTACGCCGCCGCAGAGGCCCTGCTCAGGGATCCAGGCGTGACGCGCAGGCTCAAACCGGAAGTCATCGCGATCTACCAGCAGGCGCTGGAAGCCGCGGCCTCGGGCGACGCGGCGAAGAAGAAGGCCGCCGCGGATCGCGTTTCGACCGCCGCGCGGGACGGGACGCTGATCCACCGCGACGCCCTCGCCTGGCTGGCGGGCCTGGGCGATCTCGACGGCGCCTTTCGCGAGGCCGACCTGGCGTTCACGCCCGCCACGCTGAGCCCGGCTGTCGGCTTGTGGTACGGCGCCACCGGCGGGACCGGGGTCCTCTTCGGTCCCGCTACGGCGGCCATGCGCCGCGATCCGCGCTTCATGGCGCTGGCGGCGCGTATTGGCCTGGTGGACTACTGGCGCTCGACCGGCCGCTGGCCCGACTTCTGCTCGAACCAGCCCGGATTGCCCTACGACTGCAGGGCCGAGGCCGCGCGAGTGAAGTTGGCCCGACGATGACGGATACACTTCGGGGGAATTGACCACGGACCTCACGGACTACACGGACGCCTGACGAAATTCAGCATCTGTCGGGACGAATAGATCGCGCCGAAGGCGTCCTCTTAACTCTATCTTCGTCCGTGTGGTCCGTGAGGTCCGTGGTCGCTCTTCTCACCGACGACTGTCCCCTTAAACCGTAACCTCTTTGCGCCTCCGCAGCATCGCGCCCATCAGGCCAAGGCCGACGAGCATGCAGGCCCAGCTCGCAGGCTCCGGCACATAGGTGAGCGTGAAGTTGCCGAGGTCAGTGCCGTAGGAAGAGCCGTTCCAGACGGCGAACTCGTAGGTTCCCGGCCCCGGACCGTTCGAGAAGATGTTCGCCTCGACGCTGCCGACGTCGAACAGCAGCCCGTAAACGGTGATCAGCGGATTTTGTCCGGGAAGCAGCTGGTCGTCATAGAGGAAGGCGCCTGACGGCGAGGCGATTGGCAGCGGCGCGATCGGATCGGGAACCAGCGTCCCGAGCCCGGTCCGGATATTGCCGAAGACCTGGATCGTCCCGCTTGTCGCCGTCCAGGTTCCATCCCCGTTGGCGGTCGCGTCGAGCTGGCCAAAGGCGCCTTGGGTCCCGTCGTTGCTGGAATAACTGAACAGGAAGTTGGCGGCCGAGGCTGAGCTGGCGATACCGCCAACCGCAAGCGCGGCGCACATCGCCGCCGTCTTGGAAAATTGCATGACCATTCCCCTGGGTTGAGGGCGTTCGATTGGTATGAAAGGGGACAAAAAATACGCGTCCGCGGCTGTACTATACCGAACGAAATGGAATGGCAACGTTCGTAACAATTCGAGACAAATTTGAGTCATGTGCGTCAGCATGCCGGAGCATCCCGGGTTCCGTCTCCCTGAAACCTTCCTCCCCAATATTGGGGATCTTTAAAGCGGGACGCAGCGCCGCGCCGAAGGCGCAATAAATCCCCACGCCGCACCCTCTGCTTCGAAGAACTGGCGCCTTCGTGTCCTTGGTGAGCTTGGTGGTAAATTACCAAAGCCCGGACGCCCGTCGGTCTCGCCCCCGACCCCCTCCGTGCGCTCCGCATCCTCCGTGCCCTCCGTGTCGAGAGCCCACCGCTCAACCGCCCGCCTCTCCAGCGATGATCTGGCGCGGCGCCTGCGACATTCTGCTTAAGGTCAAGCTTTGTCACGCACGGGAGACGAGTCGCAATTTCGGGGTAAACGACGCTTATTCGCTTAAAAAGGCGGGAAAATTAGAGATGCTCTACTCCGTACATTACTTCGACGGCGCCGGCCGCGAGGACACGTGGGAAGAGCTTGATTGCGCTTCGGAAGCCGAGGCCATCAACACCATGCTCGACCACGCCAAGGGCCGCGCGGCGGAGCTCTGGGCGGGAGATCGCCAGCTCATCTGGTGGCCCGCCGAGGGCCTGCGCGGCCACACCCCGCAGACGCGCCAACGCGCCTGGCGCCGCGCAACGATCGATACGGCTGTCTCGGCCTCCGATCCCCTCTAGTCCCCGTCCCCATCGAGGGCGCACAACAGGACTCCCTTCTCCCCTTGCGGGAGAAGGTGGCCGCCGAAGGCGGACGGATGAGGGGTCCCCCCTAACCCTCCGCAGATCGGCGCCGCGCTACGCCCGACAGGTGCGTCGACCCCTCATCCGACCTCGCTTCGCGAGGCCACCTTCTCCCGCAAGGGGAGAAGGGCGATGAAAACGGCCACGCTCCAAAACGCCCAACGATGTGTGAATCCGATAGCGAGATCAGAGCGCGCAGGATCGGCTCTTGACCTGAACTAAGCGCAAGGCCTTGGTCGCGCACATGACCAGGGCCTGCAGCCTGTTGCGGATCTATACCGAGGAGAGGGCCAAGGCCGGCTCCAGGCCCCTCTACGAGGCGATCGTGCTCTCCGCGCGCGAGGCCGGGCTCTCCGGCGCCACTGTCCTGCGCGGCCCGCTGGGCTTTGGCCGCTCGCACCGGCTGCACAACGCCAACATCCTCGACCTCTCGGGCAACCTCCCCCTGGTGATCGAGATCATCGACACCGAAGACCGCCTCCGCGCCTTCGCCGCCGGCGTCGCCGCCATGGGCGACATCGGCCTGGTGACCCTGGAGAAGGTCGAGGTTCTGCACGACTCGGGTTCGATCACCGAATGATCAGCGTGCTGTGGATGGGCGTCGGGGGCTTCCTCGGCACGATCGCCCGCTATCTCCTCTCCAGCGCCATCGCCGGCCTGGTCGGCGAGACCTTTCCCTGGGGCACGGTGATCGTGAACATCTCCGGCTGCTTCGTCATCGGGGTGATAGCAATCATCACCGGCCCGGACGCACGCGTCGTCGTCGCGCCAGACTTCCGCCAGTTCCTGATGATCGGAATCTGCGGCGGATACACCACTTTTTCATCCTTCAGCCTGCAAACCCTCAATCTGCTGCGTGCGGGGGATTTCGCCGGAGCCATCGGCAATGTCGTGGTCTCGGTGGTCGCCTGCATGCTGGCCGTGTGGGCCGGGGCGGTCATCGCCCAGGCCTTCAACCAGTTGCGGGGATGACGGGCCAGGAGCGCGTTCCGCAAAAGTAGGTACGGGTTCTGCGACAAGAACGCGCTCGAACTGCGTCACCGAATCTGTGGACAGTTTCGTACCAGTTGTGGGGCGTTTGCGGACTGAGCGTTGACCTCATGGAAAGCCGTCCATACGCCACGAGGTCATAGAACGGTTGGGGACTTCGCGACGATCCCGCGAAGATGCTGAAAGGGGACTTGAGACATGGAAGCCATGATACCGGCGCTCGCCACGCCGCTCGTCCACGCCGTCTCCCTCACCCTCGTCAGACTGGCCACCCCCCGCCCTGAAGCCTGGGCCCTCGTCTTCGCCGTCGTCTCCATCCCCGGCGCCCTCCTCCGCCACCGCCGCGCCCACCCCCACGCGTGATCCTCCCTTACCCCCGTTGGTGCGGCAGGCGCCGTCTTTAACCACGGAGGACACGGAGGACACGGAGGAGCACGGAGGGTGATCGCGGGGAGAGCCCGCTGGCGATCGTCGGCCGTGGCCGATCCTGAAGTCTGGTGGAAGCTTCAAATTGGTTTAGCGCGCCTTCGGCGCATTTTCGGCTCAGAGATCGCGGGTCATAGCCAACGGACGGGGCCGCTGCGCCGCGCCGAAGGCGCAATCATATTCTCGCGCCGCATCCTCCACTTCGAAGGGGAATCGATGAGTCGCCGCTGACCTTCGTGTCCTTGGTGAGCTTGGTGGTAAAAATCCCAAGGCAGCAGCTCCACGAGCGCGCCGGTTATCCCCTCCGTGCTCCTCCGCGTCCTCCGTGTCCTCCGTGGTTAAAGCCCAGCTATCCGCCCCCCAATGCGTGGGCATTAATCCACACGCCCACACACCAACCCACACCGCAAACGAAAAGGGCGGAGCCTTTCGGCCCCGCCCCCTCGTAATTAAGAAACGTTGGTCGACCGGACTTAGAAGTCCATGTCGCCCATGCCGCCCATTCCGCCCATGCCGCCTGGCGCGCCGCCGCCGGCCGAGGCCTTCTTGGGGGCTTCGACGATCGCGGCTTCCGTCGTGATCATCAGGCCCGCCACCGAAGCGGCGTCCTGCAGGGCCGTGCGGACCACCTTGGCCGGGTCGATGATGCCGGCGGTGATCAGGTCGACGTACTCTTCGGTCTGGGCGTTGAAGCCGAAGGTGGCCGACTTGTTCTCCAGGATCTTGCCGACCACGATCGAGCCTTCCACGCCGGCGTTCTCGGCGATCTGGCGGATCGG
>DASXGQ010000242.1:0-9558 GCA_036488995.1 Caulobacteraceae bacterium | reverse complement strand
GGTCCCTCGTTCGGGGACCTCGCGCGATTCACCCTCGCAGCTATGCGTCCCCCGCCGAACGCCCTAAGACCTCAGTTAGATGACACGCGCGTGAACTTCATATGGATGTTTTACGACAACTTCTCAATGCGTTCATATTCGGACCGTTATGCAACCCCTACGCAATATAGTCCTGCACGAATTCAATTCATGACCCGGTGCAACCTGATCTCAGGTACGGCTTCGCAGGCCGCACCAAGGGGATGCAGCCTGAAACGGCCCATGGCTAAGGCGGTGCAGCCCCCCCGCCCGTAAATGCGACGGCTCGCGCGCGATGGAGTCCGCGCCCGGGCCGTCCGTCAAATCACCGTGCCGGATCGAACATCAGCAGGTGGAACGTGCCCGGCTTGCGCTGTGGCGCCCCACCGGGCGTCGCAGGCGGGCTCACCTCGACCGCCGCGACGAACAGGCGACCGCTCGCGGGATCGACAGACATCGTACGGCCGGAGATCTCCGACTTCACGGTGTCGAGCAGCTCGTACTTGTCGGGCGAGGTTTGTTGATAGACCGAGATCGTCCCATCGATGCCGTTCGAGCTGAACACGCGTTTGCGCTTGGCGTCGAAGGCGACGGCGTCGCTGCCACGGCCGATCGGCAACTTGGCGACGATGTTCCCGCTGTTGGTGTCCAGCACCATCAGCTGGCTGTTGATGCAGCCCATGAATGCGCGGTTGTTGGCCACGTCCAGCGCCAGGCCATGCGGGCTGGCGCAGTCGGGGGTCGGATAGTGCGCCACGACCGTGTTGGTCCGCGCGTCGATCTTGATCAGGTCCCGGCTGCCCGCGCCGGAGATATAGAAGAAACCCTTGCCGTCGGCCGCGCCGTACTCGAGCTTCTCGCCGCCATCGATGGTGGCCGCGACATTGTCGGTATGAGGGTCGACGACGGTGACCTTCTTCGAATCGCCGTTCATCACGAAGACGTGGCCCGTCACCGGCTCCATCGCGATGGCGTCAGCGTCGTCGGCCGCGGGGATCTGTTTGGTCACCTTCAGGGTCTTCAGGTCAAAGGCGACGGCCTGGCCGGCCTTGCCGTCGTCCGTGTACCCCTTGCCCGTGTTGTGGGAGATGCCGATCCCGTGGGTCCCGCCGGGGATGCCGGTGACTTCGCCGATCACTTTGCCAGACCGGGAGTCGATGACCGCGAGGCGGTCGCCGTGGGCCACGTAAACGCGGTCCGAGCCGTGGTCGAAGACGACGTAGTCCCAGCGGTCGGGCGCCCCAAGCGGCACGGTCTTGACGAGGGTGTAGGCCGGCGCCGCAAGGGCGACGGAGGGGAGCATCATGAGCGCGGCGGCGCGCGCGGCGATCTGGCGTTTCACGTAGGAACCTCTCCTGGATGGCCGGGCCGGATTCGGCCTCGGGCGCACACTCGAACACCTGCCACGCGCACCTCGGCCTCTCTGCGGTCGGCCGCTTGAGCGTCCGAATGCAGGGGGCCACGGCGGCGAGGTCCCGCTTGGTCTAGCCCTCGCAAATGACAGTGTCTCGGCGGACACATTGATTATCGCCCACCGCCAGATTGATTATTCCCAATCGAAGGCTACGCTGGACCCCGCACAACCAGGTCAGAGGGGGCATGACTTCACGCGCGCCGAGGCGCGGGCGAGAGCGACGATCGCCCGGCCGCGCTCGATATCCCCTGCTGATAGCGCCGTTAGTCTCGGGGTGCGCCCCGAGAACTATCTCTCGGGAGCTCGCATGGGCCGATCCGTCGCAGATAAGCGACCTGGTCGCCTAGGTCGCCTCCCGCGCCGCCTGAGCGCGGGCCTCGTCCGCCCTCTGGCCGCCGATGAGGCGATAGATTGCCGGCATGCCGAGCAGGACAAGTGGTCCCTGGGCGAAAAGGCCCGCGATGATCGCGATGGCCAGGGGCCGCTCCATCGACGCGCTGCCGCCAAGCGCAAGGGCGAGCGGGGCCAGGGCCAGGATCGCTGCGAGGGTCGTCATGGCGATAGGCCGAAGTCGGTTGACGCCGGCGTCCACCAGGGCCCGGCTTGGCGCTTCCCCTTCGGCGAGCAGGGCCTCGTATTCGGTGAAATAGAAGATCGCCACTTCGGTGGTGATCCCCAGTATCATGGTCATGCCCATGAGCGCCATGATGTTCAGCTCGACGTTCGCGAGCCAAAGCCCGATGGCCACCGCCGTCGCCGCCGCGATCGGCATGATCACGATGCTCGCGGCGATGCGGAAGCTCTCGTAGATCACCAACAGCAGCACGAAGACGGCCGCGACTGCTGCTGCGAATACCACCGCCATGCCCTCGAAGGCGGCCAGCTGCTCGGCGTAAAGGCCCCCCATCTCGAAGGTCATCCCCGCGGGCAGGAAGCCCGGCCGCGCGACGAGCTTGCTGACTTCGGCCGCGGTCGAACCGACGTCGCGGCCGACGACGCGCGCCGTCACCGCATCCATGCGGCGCATGTTCTCGCGGGCGATCTCCGCCTGCCCCGTGACCAGCTTGATCGAGGCGATGCGGGAGATCGGGAAGAGGTGGCCATCCCCCGGGGACTTGAGCATCAGTGCGCCGATCTGGTCGACGCGGATCCTGTCGGCGACCGGGGTCCAAACCCGCAGGTTCACCAGATTGACGCCCGACTGCACCTGGGTCGCCACATTGCCCGTCAGCTGGTCGGAGATCTCGCGCGAGGCTTCCCCGGCGTCGATGCCCTCGAGTTCCGCACGGACGGGATCCACCTCGATATTCAGCCCGTCGCCGGCGATCACCACCCCGCTCTTGGTCTCGGTGATCCCGTGGATCTTCTGGATTGCCTCCTGGACCTTCGGCCCCATGGCCTCGAGCTGTTTGGAGTCGGCGCTGAACAGCTTGACCTCGATCGGCTCGGGCACGGCGGTGAGGTCGCCGATCAGGTCCTCCATCAGCTGAGCCGTCTCGATCTGCAGCCCCGGGATGTTCGCCTGCACCTTGCCGGCGACCTCGTTCATCACTTCCTCGATGGGCCGGCGGCCGTGCGCCTTCAGGAGGATGAAGAAGTCGCCGGTGTTGGGCTCGGTGAGGCCGCCGCCGAGCTGGGTGCCGGTCCGCCGCGCATAGGTCGCCACGTCGGGCGTGGCCTGGACTATCGCCTCAACCTGCCGAATCAGGCGATCGGTCTCGGTGAGCGACATGCCCGGTGGCGCGACGTAGTCGAGGATGAAGCCCCCCTCGTCGATCTTGGGAATGAAGCCCGACCCGAGGTTCACCAGTGCAAGCACTCCAAGGCCGACGACCGCGCAGACGATCGTCAGCGGGATCAGCGGACGCGCCACTCCCCCTTCCAACATCCTGCGGTATCGCGAGAGCACCCGGCCGTTGGGATCGAGTTCGGCCACCTTGGCCTGTCGTCCGCCGAGCTGCTCAACGAGCACCGGCACCAGCCACCAGGCGACGAAGAAGGACAACGTCAGCGAAGTCGCCATGGTGATCGACAGGGCCTTGAAGAAGGCGCCCGTCACACCGGTCAGGAAGGCCAGGGGGATGAAGATGACGATCGTGGCCGCCGAGGAGCCGACGAGCGGCTTCATGAACTCCGAGACCGCCCTCTCCATCGTGACGCGATCACGGGTCTTCGCCTCTGCGAAACGCCGGTCGATGTGTTCGATCATGACGATGGCGTCGTCGATGATCAGGCCGATGGCCGCCGCCATCCCGCCCAGGGTCATGATGTTGAAGCTCTGACCCAGCGCCTTCAGCACCAGGGTCGTCGCCGCCAGGACCATCGGCACGGCGACGACGGCGGCGAGGGTCACGCGCCAATTGCGCAGGAACACCAGGAGGACGAGGGCGGCCAGGACGACGCCGATGACAATGGCGTTGCGCAGGGCGGAGGCGGAGTCGAGGATCAGCGTGCTCTGGTCGTACCAGGCCTTGATGTGCAGATCGGCCGGCCCCTGCCCTTTCACTTTCGCCAGCGCGGCCTTGATCTCCTGGGTGATCTTGACCGTGTTGCCGCCCGGCTGCTGGTAGATGTTCACCAGGACCGCGTCACGGCCGTCGGCGGTGACGCGGATCCATTGCGGCGCGGGCGCAGCGGTGACGGTGGCGACGTCGCCCACGCGGACCACCCCGCCGTTGGCGGTCTTGACCACCACATTCTCGATCACGCGGGGATCGGAAAGGGTGGACACGGTGAGAGCGAGCAGGAGTTGGCCCCGGTCCTGCACCCGTCCGACCGACGTCAGCACATTGGCGCCGGAGACCGCCGTGGCGACATCGGAGAGCGAGAGCCCGTAGGCCCACAACTTCGCCGGATCGGCGGTGATGCGAAATTCTCCCGGCGCGCCGCCCTGTGATTCGACCTTCGCGACCCCCTCGACGGTCGAGAGGACCGGCGCGAGGGTGAAGTCGGCGAAGCGCCGAAGCTCGACCGGCGTAGCCCGGGCCGAGGTCAGGCTGTAGGCGGCGACCGGAAAGACCGTCGGGTCCATGCGCCGGGTGAAGAAGGTGACCCCGGGAGGCAGCGTCTGCTGAGCGCGAGTCAGCGCCGCCTCGGCCCTCTGCAGGGCAAGATCCATATTGGATCCCCAGGCGAAGTTGATCGAGATCTCAGTCGAACCTCGGCTCGTGGTGGAACGCACGTTCTGCACGCCGGGGATGGCGCGCAGGGCCTGCTCCACCGGCCGCGTGACCACGACCTCCGTCTGGTCGGGCGGGCGATCTCCCGCGTCGATCGTCACCGCGATGCGGGGAAACAGCACCGTGGGAAACAGTCCCACGGGCATCAGGAACGCGGTCAGAATGCCGCCGGCGACAAGGACGCCCAGCAGGGTGAGAAGCGAGCGCCGGCGCTTCGACGCCGCAACGGCGAGGTTCATCGGGCGGCGAGCCTCACGTCCATGCCGTCCTGCAGCTCATAGGCGCCCTGAACCGCCACAGGTTGTCCAGCCGTGAGCGGCCCCTCGACCTCCACGTCGTCCCCATGGTCCCGCCCGACCTTCACGAAAACCCTGTGGGCCTTGCCGCCGCCGATGGTGAAGACGTGGGTCCCGGTCTCGTCGAACACGACCGAACTGCGCGGGACCACGAGGGCGTCGTGGACCCCAGTCACCACCTCCGCTTCCACGGCCGAGCCTATGGGCGGGGCCGTGCCGCCGATCGGCGCTACCGCGTCCAGGGTCTTGCTGGTCGGATCGGCCGCGTGCGCCACCTGCGTCAGGTGCGAGGCGATCGTGGGACCGCCCCACACCGGCCTCAGGGTCACCGCCTGGCCGGACGCGAACTGCGTCGCCGAGGGCTCCAGGGTCAGTCTCGCCGTCACCGCGCCCTGGCGCGCGAGCACGATCATCGGGGCGTCCTGTGCGACGTGATCTCCGGGGTTCGCCGGCACGCTGGTGACGATGGCCGCGGCCGGAGCCGCAAGTGTCTGATGCTGTGCGTCGGCGCCCTGCTTTCGCTGCGCATTCAGCGCCGCCTGGGCGTCGGCGAGGGTCTTGCGCGCCGCGTCGAGCTGGTCCGAGGCGACAAGGTGCTGGTCATACAGCCGCTGCACCCGGTCGAGGTCCTTCTGGGCGAAGGTCACGGCGTCGGTAGCCTGGCGCCAGGAGAGCTCCGCTGCAGGCGCGTTCGCCACTTCCGCCAGGGGCTGGCCGGCGGCGACGACCTGGCCAGGTCGGACCAGCACACGCAGGACGATCAGCGGCCGCGGCGCGGCGATAGTGAAGACCCCCGCCGGATCGGCCTGCACCAGCCCATAGACGCTGGCGAGCTCCTGCAGCGGTTCGTGACGAACGGGTACGGCGGTGATCGTGGCGGTGGGCGTGACGTCCGCCGCGTCCTCCTCGCCGCCGCCCTTGAGGCGCTGCATGACCACGAGCACGATGAGCGCCGCGATCAGTAGGGCTCCGCCCGCGTACAGAATCTGGCGCTGGCGGGTCATGGCGCGGCCCTCTGGTCGGATGGGGGAAGAAAGAGGGTCGTCTCGAGCTGGATCTCGGCGACTCGCACGGCCAGTTCGCGGTCCTGCAGGTCGCTCTCGCGCGAGACTGCCGACTGCAGCAGGGTCAGATAGGTCTGGCTGTCGATGTCTTGCCGCGCGAACGCGTCGGGCGCGGAACCGAGCAGGGACTCGAGCCTCGGGAGATCGGCGCGGAGAACCTGAGCCTGGGCGCGCGCTGCGGCGAGGTTGGCGAAGGCCGAGGCGACTTCTGCGTTCGTCTGGTCCAGCCGCGCCTGATACTCGGCCTGAAGCTGGGCGCGCGTCGCCTCCTGCACCCGCACCTGGCCTCGATTGCCGTTGAAGATCGGCAATGAGAGCAGCGCCGCCAGCCCGATGGTGGTGGTCGGCGTCGGGTCGGTCGCATAGGCCAAAGCGATCGACGTCAGCGGGAACTGCGCCAGGATCGCCTTGCGCAGACCGACGTCCTGAGCGCCATAGCCGGCCTGGAGGGCGAGGAGATCGGGACGCACGGTGGGAAGCGCCGATAGCCGCCGGGTCACTTCTGCCTGGTCATAGCCGTGCGGTTGCGGCTCCTCCACCAGGGGAAGCTTTACCGAGGCTTCGAGACCAAGCAGGGCGTTGAGGTCCCGGCGCGCCTGGGCGGCCGCGAGCTGTGCGGCGGCGAGCTGGGTCTGCACGTCGAGCTGCGCGGCCAGATCGGCTGCGGCCATCGGTCCAGCCAATTCCCCACGGCCGGCGGCCTGGGTTGAATTTTCAGCACGCTCGCGAGCCGCCTGCAGGATGCGATCGAGCAGCCTCGCGCGCGCCTCGTTGGCCAGAGCGGTCTCGGCGAGGATGCGAGCCTGCTGCGCGGTCGACCACTCCGCCCACAGCACATCCAGATGCGCCTGGCGGGCGGTGAACTGCGCCGCCCGCTTGTTATCCGCAACGGCGAGCAGCCCCGCCAGGTCGATTGTGGGTGAAACTCCGTACCCTGTATACTTGTCGACGCCCGCGATCGGCTTTGCCACGTTGGGCCCGAGCTGCGGATCGGGCAGCAGCCCGGCGGCGAACACCTCTGCGCTGGAAACCCCAAGAGCCGCGCGCTTTGCCCGCAGATCCGGATTGTTAAGGACCGCCAGGACCGCGACCCCGAGTGGCGTGAAGCCACGGCTCGGGTCAATCTGTACTGGCTTCAGCGGCGTCAGCTCCAGGCGCGAGAGGTCCATCCGCATGGAGTCCACGCTCGCGCCGAGGTCCGGGCCGGTCGGCAACGGCAATGGGCGGTAAGCCGAACAGCCCGCCAGGGCAAAAACGCTCGCGGCGAGCACTCCGTGGAGCTGGCGGCGTCGACGAGTTGCGATGGCCTGGCGACCCCTGGCGCAGTCGCGATCCGAAATCGAAGTGGCAGCCGACATCAGCCAGGGCTTAGCCGTCGACGCGTGAGCGAGAGATGTCTGCAAGGTTGGAAAACGCCAATGTCACCCCCTCCGCCGGCGCAGCGAACGACACCCTTACCCGCAGGCCCGGCGCCGCGTCCTCCAGACGCAGCGTCGCGCCATGCAGCCGCACGACCGCGGCCACCAGGGCGAGGCCAAGGCCGTTTCCCGGCGTCGAGCGGCTGCGTTCGAGGCGGTAGAACCTGTCCAGGATTCGCTCGCGTTCAGCGTCCGGCACGCCCGGGCCGTTGTCGGCGACCACGACTTCGGCGTTGGGTCCTGTGCGACGGATTTCCACGAGGATCTGCGCCCCGTCCCCCGCATGGCGCAGCGCGTTCTCCACCAGATTGGCCGTCATCTGGGTAAGCAGCTCGGCGTCGCCTTCGATCAGGACGCCGGGCTCCGCGAAATGCGTCAGTCGCTGACCTGCATCCTCCGCCGAGGGCGCGAAGGCGTCGACCACGTTTCCGACAACGACAGACAGGTCCAGGGGCCGAAAGCCCGCGCGCCGCGCGCCGCCTTCGATCTGCGCGATCCGCAGAAGGGCGGCGAACGTCTCCAGTATGGCGTCTACGTCCTCGATCGCCCCGGCAATCGCTTCGCTCCGCTCCTCCCCGGTGGGAGCGAGGCGGTTTGCCTCCAGGCGCTGGCGCAGCCGGGAGAGCGGCGTTCGCAGGTCGTGGGCGACATCGTTTGAGACCTGGCGCAGGCTTTCCATGAGGGCGGCGATGCGCTCGAGCATCCGATTGAAGGTGGACGCCAGCGCGTCCAGGTCGTCGTCCGAACCGCTCAGAGGGATTCGCCGAGCGAGGTCGCCATCGATGATCGCCTCCGCAGCGCCGGTCATGGCGGCGAGCCTGCGGTGAACGCCATGGCTCAGGGCGTAGCCGCCCAGTCCGCCGAGGATGACGACGCCGGCGAAGGCCCAGGCGAACCCCTGGATCATGGTTCTCTCGAGGGCGTCGTTCTGCCCGTCATCGGTTCCTACGACCAGGCGGTAGCCCTGCGGCAGCCGGGTAGACAGGACGCGGATGAACCCCACGTCGCCATCCGGCTGCACGATTCTCATCCTCGACCAGCCGAGCGGCGGATGTGACCCGGCCAGGCGTCCCGCGACGGGTCGCCCGTCCGCAGTGCAAAGCCCGTAGTCGAGGGCGCCGGCCATACGGTCCCGCTCCACAACTGCCTGGGCGACGCCCGAAAGTCCTTCCGCGCGGAATTCCTGGGCCAGCGCCGAAGCCTCGACCCGCAGCCTGGCGTCAAATTGCTCTCGAAGATGAGCGCGCGTGGTGAACAGGATCGAGGCGCCCAAGACCACCACGGCGACGGCGAAGGCCACGGTGTACAGGGCCGCCAGTCGGACGCTGGTCGAGCGGAACATCAGTCCGGCTCGCGCAGGCAGTATCCGGCGCCGCGCACCGTGTGGATCAACTCGTTCGCGCGACCGCGGTCGATCTTCGCGCGGAGCCGGCTCATGTGTGTCTCGACGATGTTCGTCCTGGGGTCGAAATGGAAATCCCAGACGCTCTCGAGCAGCATGGTTCGCGTCACCACGCGGCCGGCGTTGCGCATCAGATATTCGAGGAGCTGGTACTCGCGCGGCTGCAGATCCACGCGCGCGCCGCCTCTGGTGACGCTGCGCGTGAGACGATCAAGCCTCAGGTCCGCCACCTGGAGCACCGCCGGAATATCCTGGGTGGGCGGACGGCGAGCCAGGGCGTTGAGCCGCGCCAGGAGTTCGGCCATCGCGAACGGTTTGACGAGGTAGTCGTCTGCGCCGGCTTCCAGGCCTTCCACGCGGTCGTCGATACCGCCAAGGGCGGTGAGCAGGAGCACGGGCGTGCGCACGCCCGAAGCGCGAAGCGTACGCAGGACGGTCATCCCGTCGGTCTGAGGGAGCATGCGGTCGAGGACGACGACGTCATAGGCCTCGCCTGCCGCGAGGAACAGGCCCTCGCGTCCGCTGTCGGCCAAGTCCACGGTGTGGCCGGCCTCGGACAATCCCCTCTTCAGGTAGGAGCCGGTCTCCCGGTCATCCTCCACCACCAGCAGCTTCATCGCCCCGACTCCCGGCGCAGAGGGCAGGTCCAGATCTCCTGGGTCCTCAATCCGGCTGCTTTCCTTCGCGTGAGGTCTCGAGCAACCGACCCGTCACAGCGTCCACACCCACTTCCCATGTCACGCCCCCACTGCGGACGTCGAAGGAGT
>DASXGQ010000241.1:0-4134 GCA_036488995.1 Caulobacteraceae bacterium | reverse complement strand
GAGACGCCGACCACCACCGCGCCCGCCTTGGCGAAGTCGTCCGCCGCGGCGGTGAAGCCCTGCGCCTCGGCGGTGCAGCCGCTCGTGTCGTCCTTGGGGTAGAAGTAGAGGACGACCGTCTTGCCCTTCAGGTCCGCCAGGGCAACCTCGCCGGCGTCGCCGGGCATGCGGAAGTCGGGTGCGGGATCGCCAGCGTTCAGGCTCATTCGCGTTCTCCTCAGACAGGCTTGACCAGGACGATCTTCTTTCGTCCGGCGGCCAGCTTGATCAAGCCTTCGCTGTTGCAATCGGCGAGGGTGACCATGCGCTGGCCGTCGGTTTCCGGCGCGTCGTTGAGGCGAAGGCCGCCGCCCTGCGCCAGGCGCCGGGCCTCCGACCTCGAAGACGCGAGTCCCGCGTCCGCCGCCAGGGCGGCGAGGGGAACGCCCGCCTCCAGCTCCGCGCGCGCCGTCTCATGCGTTGGCAGATCCGTAGACAGACGTCCTTCCTCGAATGCCGCCTTCGCCGCTCCAGCGGCCGCCGCGGCCGCCGCGGCGCCGTGCAGCAAGGTCGTGGCCTCGTTGGCCAGCACCTTCTTGGCCTCGTTGATCTCCGCGTCCTTCAGCGCCTCCAGTCGCGCGATCTCGTCCAGGGATAAGTCGGTGAACAGCTTGAGGAACCGGCCCACGTCGGCGTCCTCGGTGTTCCGCCACATCTGCCAGTAGTCGTAGGGGCTTAGGCGATCGGCGTTCAGCCACACCGCCCCGCCCAGCGTCTTGCCCATCTTCTGGCCGGAGCTGGTGGTGAGCAGGGGCGTGGTGAGGCCGAAGGCGGCCTTCTGCGCCACGCGCCGGACGAGCTCGACGCCGTTGACGATGTTCCCCCACTGGTCCGAGCCGCCCATCTGCAGGACGCAGCCATGGCGGCGGTGCAGCTCCAGGAAGTCCGTCGCCTGCATCAGCATGTAGTTGAACTCGAGGAAGCTCAGCGGCTGCTCGCGCTCCAGCCGCAGCTTCACGCTGTCGAACGAGAGCATGCGGTTGACGGAGAAGTGGACGCCGTACTCGCGCAGGAACTCGACGTAGCCGAGCTTCTCCAGCCACTCGGCGTTGTTGGACATGATCGCGCCGGTCGGCCCTTCCCCGAAGGTGAGGAACTTCGCAAAGGTCTCGCGGATCGAGGCGATGTTGGACGCGATCGTCTCGTCGCTGAGCAGGGGACGCTGCTGGTCCTTGTCGGTGGGATCGCCGACCTTGGTCGTGCCCCCGCCCATCAGCACGATCGGCCGGTGGCCGGTCTTCTGCAGCCAGCGCAGCATCATGATCGAGATCAGGTGGCCGATGTGCAGGGAGTCCGCCGTCGCGTCGTAGCCGACATAGGTCGTCACCGGCCCGGCCAGAGCGGCGGCGTCCAGCGCCTCCAGGTCGGTGCACTGATGGATGAATCCGCGCTCGCGCATGATGCGCAGGAAGTCGGATTTGGGGACGAACTCGGCGGGTTCGGACATGGGCGGCTCCTTCGGGGTTGGCCGGGGACCGTCTCCGTCTGGAAGAGCCGCCGACCGTGTGCGGCGGGCGTGATTGACCGGCCGCTCGCTAGATGGGCGAGCGGTAATAGGCGCGGCTGGCGGCGTGTTCGGTCATCGCGCCGCTAGCTACCGGGGCGGACGCGTGGCAGTCAAGGCGGCGATGCGAGTCCTCGGCTTCATGACCGGCACCTCCCTGGACGCGGTGGACATGGCGGTGCTGGAAACGGACGGCGAGACGATCGCCGGTTTCGGCCCGGCCGGCGAGCGCAAGCTCGATCCGGCGGCGCGTTCGGTGATCGAGGCGGCCACGCGCGCAGCGCTCGCCTGGCCGTGGGATACGCCGCGGCCGGAGATCCTCCGCGAAGCCGAACACGCGATCGCCGAGCAGCATCTCATCGCCGCCCGGGAGTTCATGGCGCGCGAGGGTATCGCCGCGAGCGACCTCGACCTGGTCGGCGTCCATGGCCAGACGGTGCTGCACGAGCCGCCCAACGCCGTACGCGCCAGGGGCCGCACGATCCAGCTCATCGACGCCCGAAGGGTCGCGGACGGGCTCGGCCTGCCGGTCGCCTTCGACTTCCGCACCGCTGACGTCGCGGCGGGCGGGCAGGGCGCGCCCCTTGCGCCGATCTACCATTGCGCCCTGGCCCGGTGGTCCGGCCTGGCGCTTCCCGCAGCCGTGCTCAACCTGGGCGGCGTGGGCAATGTCACGCTCGTGCGGTCCGACGGCGAGTTGGAGGCCTACGACACGGGCCCGGCCAACGGGATGATCGACCTCTTCGTCCAGGCGCGCACCGGCGCGCGATGCGATCTCGACGGCGCGCTGGCGGCGGCGGGGCGGGTGAGCGACGACGTGCTCGCCGCCTATCTCGCCCACGACTACTTCGCCGTGCGCGGACCCAAGTCCCTCGACCGCTACGACTTCTCCCTCGATCCCGTCTCGGACCTCTCGCTCGAGGACGGAGCGGCGACGCTCACCGCCTTCGCCGCCGAGGCCGTCGACCTGGGGCTGTCGGCGCTCTCGGAGGAGCCGCGGGAACTGATCCTGACGGGGGGAGGGCGGCTCAACCCCGTGCTGCGCCAGGCGATCGCGGACCTCGTCGAGTGTCCGGTGCGGACGGCCGAAGACCTCGGCTGGCGCGGCGATTCCATCGAAGCCGAGGCCTTCGCCTACCTCGCCGCCCGCACCGCCCGCGCCCTGCCGATCTCCTACCCCGGCACCACCGGCGTCCCGACCCCCATGCCCGGCGGCGCAATCGTCCGACCCCGCGGGTAGGCGGGCGTTGGCCTCCATTTCGTAGAAAGAACCACGAACCTCACGAACCACACGAACGAGGGGGAGGCGGTTGTCAGACGACGAGGCGTTCAATGCGCGCCTTTGGCGCGCTTCCGAAATTCACCAGCAAGCCGAGCTTCAGACCCGTGGCCCGTAGATAGTTAAGGACCTGCGCGCGATGATCGGGCGCAAGCTCCCGGACGGCTTTCAACTCAACGATGATCCGCTCGAAGCAGACGAAATCGGGTTGGTAGCGCTGGCGCAGGGTGACCCCTTTGTACGCGAGCTCCAATGACGGTGACGCAACGAATGGGACGTTGCGCGCTTTGAACTCCATCGACAGGCACTCCTGGTAAACTGCTTCCAGGAAACCGGCGCCCATATGGCGATTGACTTCAAAGATCGCCCCCTGGATCGCGAACACCTCCTCCGCATCAATTAGCCCCTGTTCGTGGGGTTCGTGAGGTTCGTGGTCCATTTCTACCGTCGAGCCGCGGGCGTAGCCACAGAGCTTTGCCATACACGGATGGCCACGGCCACGCCTGTAGGACCACGAACCTCACGAACCCCACGAACAAGAGCGGGGAAAGGCGTCGGACGCCGACGCCTTAAATGCGCGCCTTGGGCGCGCCCTCAAAACTCGCATGCCGACCGCGCCCCCGGAGCCCCCGTTCGTGAGGTTCGTGAGGTTCGTGGTCCATCTCGGGCGCCGCATCCGGCACATTTAAATAAAGATGGCGCAAATACGACATAAAACGGTATCAATATTGAGCATTGATTTCCGACTTTCTAACCAATTCATCCCGCTATTCAGTTAAGAATTGTGAAAGTTTGAGCGAAACGTTTGACGCTTTGGTTCGATCTGTGGTTCTGCTCAGGTCGTAGCGTGGCGATGGGCGCAAATGGCGTCGCCCCCGCCGTCAGAGGATTACAGGTGAGCCAATGCGGTTCTGGTCTTTGATCATCTCGTCCGCCTCCCTCTTCGGCCTCGTGACGGCCGCGAGCGCCGGCAGGACCGTCGCCTGGGCGGCTTCCGAGCCGGCGACCCTGGCGTTCGTCATGCTCGGCCTGTGCACCCTCGCCGCCGCCGTCTGCCAGCCTCGCCTGGCGCCGATGGCCGTCGCCGAGCAGCGCGCGCGGCGCTAAGGCCCGTTTCGAAGCGCTTCCCTCTCTAAATCTCCGTCATCGCCGGCCGCCAGTTGTATGGACCGGAGAGATCCCCGACAGGTGTTTGGGGACATGGCTGACAGGTTCGGGCCTTCCTGGCCCCCCGTTTTGGACCCCCTAAAACTCCGTCATCGCCGGGCGAAAGTCCCGGCGACCCCTCGATCGGCTGTGCGAGCGTCCGCAG
>DASXGQ010000139.1:0-14525 GCA_036488995.1 Caulobacteraceae bacterium | reverse complement strand
AGCCGCTGGACGCCTCGCTCGATTGCCCTGCCAGCCGCGACTACTCACGCGCCTACCTCCATCACCTGGTCAAGGCCGGCGAGATCCTGGGCCAGGTCCTCCTGTCGTGGCATAACCTGGCCGTATACCAGGCCTTGATGCGCGACCTGCGGGCCGCGATCGCCGAGGGACGCCTCGCCGCGTTTCGCAAGACCGTCGTTGACGAGACCGCCGCCGCGGCGTGAAGGCGTGCTGGTTCTGGGAGAGATCGCCATGCTCAGCGGAACCCATCGCAATCCGGTTCAGGAACAGGTCATCTATGGCCTTCCGGCCCTGGAAGCCGTCCGGGACCTCGCGCGACGCCTTGGCGCCTCTCGCCTCCTGATCGTCACCACCGCCTCGCTGGCGAGTACGGGCGGGCTCGCACGGGGCCTCGCCGATGGGCTTGGATCGGCGTGCGTGGGCGTATTCAGCGGCGTCTCAGCGCACTCACCGCGCGAGAGCGTCATCGCTGGCGCGGCGGAGGCGCGCCGCCAGGACGCTGACCTCCTGGTGGCTCTGGGCGGCGGCTCGGTTATCGACGCCGCCAAGGTCATGCAGTTGGCGCTGTGGGCGGGCGTCGATCGGCCCGATGGCCTCGATGCGGTGCGCGCCGGCGCACCGAGCGTGGCGACGCTAGCTCCCGGCGTGAGGATGATCGCCGTCCCAACTACGCTGTCGGCGGCAGAGTTCACCGCCTTCGCCGGCGTGACGGACGCCGCCCGAAAGGCGAAGGAGGGCTACGCCCATCCATCCCTCGCTCCAAGGGCGGTCGTGCTCGATCCCCGCATGACCGTTCAGACGCCTTCGAGTCTTTGGGCTTCCACCGGCGTCAAGGCGATCGATCACGCGATCGAGCAACTCTGCGCTCCCGTGCGGGCGCCCTTCGCTGACGCTCTGACCGAAGCGGGCCTCGCACGCCTCGCGACCGGTCTTCCAGCCTCCAAGAAGCTGCAGGACGAGCTCGAAGCGCGGCTCGAGTGCCAGATCGGGATGTGGCTTGCGATGGCGGGGGCGAGCGCCGGCCACGGCCTGGGCGTGAGCCACGCCATTGGCCACACACTCGGAGGAACCTACGGCGTCCCGCACGGGATCACGTCATGCGTCATCCTACCCGCGGTGCTGCGCTGGAATCTCCCGGCGTCGGCCGACCGTCAGGCCGTGGTGGCGGAGTGTCTCGGCGCTCCAGGCCGCGCGGCCGCGGATGCGCTGGTTGGCCTCATCGCGTCGCTTGACCTCCCCACGAGCCTCTCCGAGGTGGGCGTGTCCCGAGAGGACTTCTCCGCAATCGCCGAGCATACGCTGCATGATCGTGGGGTGAGGTCCAATCCACGACCAGTCACCGGCGCTTCGGATATCGTGGAGATCCTCGAGCTGGCGTGGAGGGCATGATTCCGTCACCAGATCGGGTACTTGGGCTCCGGACCGTCCTCCCGCGCCGGCGGCGGGGGCGCGCGGAAGTGGACGGGGCTGCTAGGCGGAGGGCAATGGAGGGACTCCCCTAACCCCTTCAGGTAGCCGCGCCTCACGCTCCCGGCGGTGATCGCCTCTATGACGAGCTGGTCGTGGTGCCCAGCGCCCGACAGCGTGCGGACGAAGCCGGCGAAAGGCAGGAGCATTTCCGAGGCTCCCTTCACCAGCGCCAGCGCCACGCGACCATTGTGCAGCGTCAGGCTCGGCTGCTGCGGCGTGTCCGGCTGATCGAAATCGGCGCCGAGGATCGTGTCGAGTTGGGCGACCTCGCGACCGACGACCGCGCAGTTGAGCGGCCGGGGCGCATCATAGGGATTTGTGATCGCCGCCAGCAACACCGGCGGGATGCCCTGACGGGTGATGTTCAGGTCGTGCAGCGGAGCAGTGGCCGCGGCCCCGATGCTCGAGGTCTGCGCGCGATCGGGTGTCTGGAGTTCTCCCTCGGCGCCGCTTGCGGAGCCTGGGGGAGGGGTGTTCGGGGGCGCGCTCTGGGCGAGTCCGGGGCCGGCGAAAGCGGCTCCGGCGACGACGAGCGAGGCGAGGGTGACGAGCGTGCGGGGCATGATCCTGAGCGAGATTGGGGGGATTCGGTGTCTATAACGCAAGGCGCGCGACTTGCCGCGGGCGCGAGTTTGACTATGGTCCCGCCGCCGTGAGGGTATGGGCCGGTAGCTCAGAGGTAGAGCACCCGACTTTTAATCGAGTGGTCGTGGGTTCGATCCCCACCCGGCCTACCACCCGCGCGCGCCGTCCTGCCGAGTGTCACGCACTGGCTACGAGAAAGGTTGTCGCATCAAACTTTAAATATTGTCCCATTGTGACGCATTGCTGTTTCAATTGTCGTCTATCAAAATCCAACTGCGCGAAGTTGGATGACAGCGCGCGACCTATCGCTTCGAAAGTTTCAGGGCGCGCCTAAATTGCCTGCAGTCGTCGAACGCTGCGACAAATCCGGCTCATGGACCGTGATGCCGCCGCCGCCGCCAAGGCGCGGTCGGTCGTGACTGTCTCGGCCGCGGGCGAGCGAAGTCCGCCGCGTGGCGGAGACGGGAGCGCCAGCCTGTTTGCGCGCGCCGAGGGCGTCCTGCATTGCGCCTTCCAGCCGATCGTGGACGTGCACAATGGCGTGGTCTACGGCGTCGAAGCGCTGGCGCGAGGCTATGAGGAGCTCGGCTGCGCGGACCCTCTCGAGCTCTTCGATCGGTTCGTCTATGTCGAGTCGGTCGTGGCTCTTGAAGAACTCCTTCATCAAAGAGCCATTGACGCCTTCGCCGCACACGCCCCGGATGACGAAGTCCGGCTTTTCCTGAACATCGACGGCCGAGCCTTGCTCGACAAAGGCCACGACGTCCTGGAACGGACGATCGAGATGTTCTCCGCCAAGGGACTGGCGCCAGCCCGGATCTGCGTGGAGCTGTCCGAGCGCAGCGAGCGGTACGCTGCGAAACACGTGGAGGCGCGTCTTCAAAATCTTCGGAGCCGTGGTATCCGATTTGCTGCGGACGATTTCGGTCTCGGTCATGCAGAATTGAAATTGATGTATGACGGCGCTATCGACTTCGTGAAGATAGACAAGTATTTCATCAAGGGAATTCGCGATTCGGAACGCCAGAAAGTCTTCCTGTCAAGTGTCTGTCGCTTCACCCATCTGCTGGGCGTGCGTGTGATTGCTGAAGGGGTAGAGACGGAGGCGGAGTTCGAGGTCTGCCGAGATCTGGGATGTGATCTCGTGCAGGGCTGGTTCGTGGACTTCCCACAGGTCGACCTGCGGACGATCCCCCCAGCCTATCCGCACATCGCCGATATCGGCATGAAGCTCCGGCTCCAGCGCGCGAAGTCCGGCCGTGAGAGCCCGATCGCCGGCGCCATGATCACCAATGAGCCGGTCCGCGACACCGACCCGATGGAGGCCGTGTTCGAGTACTTCCGGCAATATCCGGAGATGGATCACTGCGCTGTCGTCGACGAGGCGAGGGAGCCGCGCGGACTGATCTCGCAGCTGAGCCTGCGACCCTTCGCTTACAACCGCTATGGCCGCGACCTGCTGCGCAACGAGGGGCAGCAGCGGTCCCTTGCGCGCTTCATCAGGTCCTGTCCGAGCGTTGAAATCCAACGGACGGCCGGCGAGGTGCTCGACGTCTTCATGGCCCATCCGGGCGCGCGCGGCGTAATCGTCACGGAGGCGGGCAAGTATGTCGGTCTGCTGACAGCCGAGGCGCTGCTGGCGATGGTCAACGAGCGGCGCCTGACTGAGGCGCTGAATCGAAATCCGCTGACCCGACTGCCCGGCAATACCGCCGTGGCTTCGCGGATCTCGGACATCGTGGCCGATGGCGGCGCGCCGCAGCCGGTCCGGCACATCTGCTACTTCGATTTCGACCACTTCAAGCCGTTCAACGACTGCAAGGGCTTCCGGCTGGGTGACCGTGCGATCATGCTGTTCGCCGAAGCGATGCAGCGACATCTGGGCGCGCTCGCGGGGTCCTTCGTTGGCCATCTCGGCGGAGATGACTTCGTCTGCACATTGTCCGACCAGGACTCGGATGGCCTGCGCCGCCTCCTTCGCAATCTTCTCTTCGAGTTTTCCGGCACCGTGGCGGGGTTGTACGACGAACCGGAGCGCGTCCGCGGGTGGATCGAGTCCGAGGACCGGTTCGGGACGGTGCGGCGCTTTCCGCTTCTTCGGTGCAGCGTGGCGGTGGTGGAGTTGCCCGCCGGCGCCGGGTCGCCTGCACAGGTCGCACTCGACGCGACTTTCGCCCGGTTGAAAGCCGCCGCAAAGGGCGCCGTTTCTGGAATCGCATGGGAACGCGTTTCGCACTCGCGGGGCGAGGATTTCGTCTGCTGGCGCAACAGCCCCGTTTACGACTGACCGCGCCGGCTCCGCGCTTGCCGCTGCGTTGCGAGCTTTACCGTTTGCAAATTGTATGTTTACAGTTTGCGAATGCAGCTTGCCGAAATCGAACCCGCCGCCCAACCCGCTCTGGCCGCTCGTCCGCGCCCTCCCAGACCGCGCGTGGACGCCTCCGTCGAGGTCCGACACATCGTTTTCTTCCTCAATGACGCCCTTGGCGAGGACCTTCTTGTCCGCATGGAGCGTGCGCCTGAGAAGGTGACTTTCGCCGAAACCCTGGCTGCCCTGCGCAGGTTCGAGGGAAGCGGGGCTCTTGCATATCCATGGAATGCAAAGTCCGTCGAGGATGCGCTACGCGCGCGGGACGGCAAGGACTACCGGCTGCTGGGCGTGCGCGTGCTGCCAAATCACGTCCATGTCTTGCTCGAAGCGGCGCCAACCTGGCCTTTGGGCGATCCGATCCACCGCTGGAAGACGGCCAGCTCGCCCCGTCGGAAGGGAACGCCGCGTCCCGGGCTCGAGCGGTGCGGCCCCGATCGGCTGCGGCCGCGCGCCCTGCGGTTGGAGCAGTCGCGGCCGGACGAGTTCTGGGCCGACGAGGACTTCGAGCGCGTTCTGCGCACCACTCAGGAGTTGGAAGACGCCCAGCGTCTCATGGAAAGGATCTCCGCGCCGCGTCGGGCTCCCGCGCCCCCAGCGCCGGAGGACGACGCCGACATCCCCACTCCAGTCTCCCCGTCGCCCGAGCCGCAACCGGCCGTCGTGCAGCCGCGCGCCCCGTCTGCCAAAAGCGGACGCCTGAGCCGCTTTCTGCAAGAGGTCCGCGAGTGCGCCCGTGACCTCGCGATCCTCTACGCGTGGTACTTCTCCGCAGTGGGCGTCATTGCCCTGCTGCAGCACCTCCTGGGGCGCCTGGTCCTGCATCGATAGGTTGGTAGTGCGCCGGCCGGGCCGGTCGCAACGGTGTCAGGTCTGGCCGGCGGGCGCCTGCCCGGCGTCCCGCGCCCTCGCATAGGCCTGGGTTCCGCAGGTGAAGACTCGGTCGGTGGGAAGGACGTCTTCGATCTCGATGTCGGGCGCCCCGGCAAGGCGCTTGTAGATGGGCCCGAAGTCCTGAAGCGTGCTTTCCCGCAGAGCCTCCAGCGAGGGAATGACGAAGTAGGTCTGCTGGAAATCGTCGATGCGGTAGGGGGTCCGCATCAGCCGCTCGAGGTCGAACCCCAGCCGGTTCGGGGAGGGGTCTTCCAGGGCGAAAACGGACTCGGCCTTGGACGAGACGATCCCTGCCCCGTAGATGCGCAGACCCTTGGTGGTCTCCATCAGGCCGAACTCTACCGTGTACCA
This sequence comes from Caulobacteraceae bacterium, assembly GCA_036488995.1. Taxonomy (GTDB): domain Bacteria; phylum Pseudomonadota; class Alphaproteobacteria; order Caulobacterales; family Caulobacteraceae; genus Acaudatibacter. Next base: position 8,836 of record DASXGQ010000139.1, on the reverse strand, counting down.
ATAGAGCCGCGCGAGGTGGTGCAGGTGCTCGAGCCGCCCGGCGCGGAGGCCGCCTTCGCCATAGGCCTGCATGTAGTCGGCGAACACCGGATCGGTGAGCATCGGCACATGGCCGAAGACGTCATGGAAGATGTCCGGCTCGCTGAGGTAGTCGAGCTGGTCGGGGCGGCGGATGAAGCGTCCCGCCGGGAACCGGCGATTGGCCAGGTGCTGGAAGAACACCTCGTCTGGGACAAGCCCGGGCACCGCAACGACGTTCCAGCCGGTCAGCCGTTGGAGCTCGGGATTGATGCGTGCGAAATCGGGGATGCCTCCGCGATGAAGGTCGAGGGCCTCCAGACCGCGGAGGTAGGCGTCGCAGGCGCGGCCGGGGAGCAGGTGCTTCTGCCGCTCGTACAGCGTCACCCAAACCTGATGGTCGGCGGCGTCATAGGCCGCCCAGCCTTGATCCACGACCCAATCGGGCGAGGGGGCCTCGCTCAGGGCGGTCGCTACGCTCATGAACTTCTCAACGCTCCTGGACCACAGCCTGTTGCGCCCCAGCCCACCCTAGTGGGTGATGCGAGGCCGAAGGCGGTACCGACCCTCGGCGAACTCCGAGAATATAAGTGCGGTGTGGGGGTGTCCGACAGGTTCGCAGCTGTCGTCAGGCAGCAGGTTCTGCTCCGAGACATAGGCGACGTAGCTCGACTTATCGTTCTCCGCGAGCAGGTGATAGAAGGGCTGGTCCTTCCTTGGCCGCACCTCCTCGGGAATCGACAGCCACCATTCCTCGGTGTTGGCGAACACCGGATCGACGTCGAAGATGACGCCGCGAAAGTGGAGGACCCGGTGTTTGACCACTTGGCCAAGGGCGTATTTTGCGATTCTCGTGGTCATAGCAGGATGCAGCCTGGCGGCTTCACTTTGAACGGGCGATGAACGTAGAGGGTTCGGCGCGCTCGACAAGGCCTGCCTTTCTCCCGGGGTTGAGCGTTGCTACCTTGCGACTGGAAGGCGACGGATTGTGGTGCGGGGACCGCAGACTGTTTCGCCACGTGGAACGGTTGAGGATGGACGAGGCGACGACGGCGCTCGAGTTTCCGCGTGGCCTCATGACTTTGGCTCCTCGGTCGCCTGTGTTCGCCGCCCTGGATCTTGGCACGAACAATTGCCGTCTGCTGATCGCAAAGCCCAGCTTGCGCGGATTCCGGATCGTGGATGCATTTTCGCGCATCGTCCGCCTGGGGGAGGGACTCACGCGCACCGGCCGTCTGGCGGAGCCGGCGATGGCGCGAGCGCTCGAGGCGCTCGAGGTCTGCGCCGAGAGGATCGCACGCCGTGGTGTTTCCCAGCTGCGGGCGGTGGCGACGCAAGCTTGCCGGGTCGCGGTTAACGGTCCTGAATTCCTCGAGCAGGTCGCCGTGCGTACGGGGTTGCAATTGCAGATGATCTCGCCGCGCGAAGAGGCCGAACTGGCGGTGATCGGCTGCCTTGACCTTCTCGACCGCAAGGCCGAGGCGGGTCTTGTGCTGGACGTGGGCGGCGGCTCGACGGAACTGTCCTGGGTCGACATGCGCGCCCCCGGACTGTCCGAGTTCGCGGGTGGTCGGTCTCGCGGTCCTCCTCCGATCGCTGCGTGGTATTCGGCGCCCATCGGCGTGGTGACCCTCGCCGAACGGTTCCCCGAGACCCACGGCGACGCGAACTGGCGGCGCGCCATGATCGAGGCGTTCAAGGCCGAGTTGGGAAAGTTCGACGGCGCGGACGGCCTGCGGGATCTGTTCGAGTCCGGGCGCGGACATATCGTGGGGACTTCGGGAGCGATCACCAGCCTCGCGGGCGTCCATCTGGACCTCAAGCGCTACGAACGTCGCAGGGTCGACGGGATCTGGATGACCCGCGAAGCCTGTGAAAGCGCCGCCGACCGCCTTGCGGCGCTGTCGGTCGAGGCGCGAGCCGCACAACCCTGCATCGGCCCGGATCGGGCCGATCTGGTGCTCGCGGGCGCGGCCATTCTGCAGGCGGTGCAGGAGTTGTGGCCGTCTGCTCGCGTACGGGTTGCGGACCGTGGGCTTCGGGAGGGGCTCCTGCTCAGCCTTGTGGCCTCCCACAGGACGCGCAGGCGACGGAGACGGTCCCGATGAGCGAGCCGCCCCGCAAGAGAATGGTCCGGCCGCCGATCGGCGGGGATCCGTCGGGTCGCGCAACTCCGGCGCGCCTGAAGACCGCCAAAAGTCGGACAGCGTCGTCGCAGGCGTGGCTGGAGCGGCAAATCAACGATCCCTTCGCCGCGGAGGCGCGCGCCCTTGGCTATCGGTCGCGGGCCGCCTTCAAGCTTTCGGAGATCGATGATCGCTTCGGATTGATCCGCCGAGGCTCGCGGATCGTCGATCTCGGCTGCGCTCCGGGAGGCTGGATCCAGGTGGCGCTCGAGCGGCGGGCCGCTACTGTGGTGGGCGTTGACCTCCTGCCGATGGACCCCCTTCCTCCGGCTGTGATTCTCCAGGGCGACTTCACGGATCCGGCTATGGGCCCGCGCCTTCTCGAGGCGCTGGGCGGCGCGCCGGATCTCGTGCTCTCGGACATGGCGCCCAACACGACCGGCCACCGTCAGACTGACCACCTGCGGATCATCGCCCTGATCGAGGCCGCGGCCGATTTCGCCGCCGCCTCGCTGCGGCCCGGGGGAAGCTTCGTCACCAAGGCGTTCCAGGGCGGAGAGACCGGCCAGGCCCTCGAATCGCTCAAGCGCAGGTTCTCCGTCGTGCGCAACGTGAAGCCCAAGGCGAGCCGCTCGGAGAGTTCCGAGGTCTACATCGTGGCGACGGGCTACAAGGGCAGTGAGAGCTAAGCTGTTTCAACGGCTTTGAACATTTCAGTGAAGCGTTTTCTGCAAGAGCTTTGCTGTGCGGCGGTTTTGGGAACACGAAAGCTTGGGTTGGCGCGCCCACTGGGTCGCAACGCCTCGAAGCGAGACCGTCTTGATTTCGACATACGCTCGAACATTGCGAAATGAAGTGGTAAGACGCCGCCGTTATCTTGACATTTTCACAGAAAAGTCACAAACCGCACAAATCCCGCTCGGCGGGGAGTGCGCGCCGAGGCGCAGCGCACGTCGGTCGTTCGGACCGATGGCCGAGGGAGGAAGATATGAAATCCGCCGCTTCCGTGTGTGTACTGGCGTGCGCCGCCGCCCTTGCGGCCGGTCCCGTGATGGCCGATCCGTTCCTGAACTCGATGCCGCACTCGGCCATCATGGGGAAGGGTTCGTTGGTCGAGGGTCCCGGCCTCGCGACCTATTCGATCGATGTGACGAACCCCAACAAGGTGGACCCAATCGTTCTCGACTTCGCTCTCGTAACGACGATTCCCGTCAGCGGCGATCCCACGGACGTGATCTCGTTTCCGACGGTGGTGTCGTTTCCCGCCACGATCGCGCCAGGCGCCACGGCCACATTCAAATATACCGTTCAGATGGGCGACAGCGCATTCGACGGGACTGACTTCGGCGTGACCGACTTCAGCTTCTCCACCGAGTACAGCGTCATAAAGAACGCACCCAACACTCCGACGGTCTACCTTGGAACGAACGGAGGGGCCCTAATCATCGACGGCCAGCAATCGACGGTGCAGGATCCGGCGACGTTTGCGGCTCTGACCGGATGTCTCGCCATCCCGGCGACATGCCTGAACCCACCGGTCAACTTCCTTTATCCGCCGAGCCTGAATGGAGGTAACCCGGCCTACGGGGCCTTCGCCTTCAAGTTCGTGACGGTCAACGATGTGCCGGAACCCTCGTCATGGGCTCTGATGTTGATCGGAGTCTCAGGACTCGGCTGGGCGATCAGGCGACGCGCAGCCGCAAGGCCGGTCCCTGTTCGACTGTGATCTAACCTGCGCCCCGGCGAGCGCTTCTAAGTCGGCGCAGCTGCCGGGACGGTGGGCCTGCGGTAATAGCGCGAGAGCATGATTGACATCGCCGCCAGGCCCGCAAGCGGGGCGAGCAGGGCTGCGCTCATCGGCGCTCCGCCCCATAGCATGGCCGCCGCCAGCAGGCATCCACTGGCGCAGCCCACGTCGTATCCGCCTTCGGCGGCCATGTGGAACCGGAAGGGACACGGAGAGAGCTTGGCCTGGTTGTAGACGGCCGTCATGAGGGTGGGAATGTAGAGGGCGGCGCCGACGGCTCCTGCCGCGCTTCCGAACACGGCCAGCACCGGATGGCCGAACGCCGCCGCCCGGAATGTCATGACCGCGGCGGATAGTCCAAGCGCCACCCCAACCGCGCGCCGTCCGTGGCCGCGATCGATCCATCTGCCGAGCGCCATGCCGCTGACCGCACCAACGAGCGCGGCCAGGGCCAGGGCGCCGCCGAAGGCGGTGTAGCTCTGATGAAGGGAGAGGAAGAGCGCGATCTGCCACAGGGTGTATGAGCCCGCGCCGATCCAGCCATCGACGGCGAAGAACCACGCGCCGCGAAGAAGCGTTCGCGTGGATCCGGCCGCAGGCTCCCGGACCACCGCGGCGTCGGGAGTACGCAGCAGGGGCAGGGCCGACGCCGCCAAGACCACGCCCGTCGCTCCGAACGCGACCATGGGGCCGAAGACATTGAGGCACCACCCGGTCGCCAGAGGCCCGACGACGCCAGTCAGGGCCGCGATCGCCTCGCGAGCCCCAATCTGGTGGCCGCGATGCGCCTCGTCGCCCAGGGAGGCGAAGTAGGCGTGGTAGCAGGTCCAGTAGACGGCGTCCGCGACCGCCGACACGACGACGAGGGTATAGAGCGGGGGTCCCACGCTCGTGACCATCGCCAGGAGCGGATACTGAGCGCCCACCAAGACCGATCCAACGATCAGCAGGGGTCTCAGGCCGAACCGGATCGCCAGCGGCAGGACGGCGGGCCGCACCAGGAATCGTCCGGCCAGCACGGCTGCAAGAGCGGCGAGCACCGTCGGGATCGGCAGACCCTTCTGCAGCAGGAACGCGCAGAAGAAGGCGTCCCCGCCCGTCCGGGCGAGGGCGTTGATCGCGTAGTGCAGGTTCAACCAGTTGACGCGGTCGTTACCGAAGAACGCCATGAGACGCTGTAACCCCGGGCGCCGCTCACCCCAAGCCCTTCGCGCAGAGACGCGTTCGGGTCGTTTGGACGGTGTCATTGGGTTCGCGGGACTGCCTCTCGAACAGGCCTGCGATGCGACGCCCCCTTGCGATGGCGGGAGAGCGCAGCTATCTCCGCCGCGCAAAACGGAGAGTCTCATGGAGATTCGCGAAGGGCTCACCTTCGACGATGTTTTGCTCGAACCCGGACCGTCCGAGGTCTTGCCTACCAAGGTGAGCACGGCGAGCCGGTTCACCCGGCAGATCAGCCTCAACATCCCGCTCGTGTCGGCGGCGATGGACACCGTCACCGAGAGCCGGCTGGCCATAGCCATGGCCCAGGCCGGCGGCATGGGCGTGCTTCATCGCAACCTGACGGTGGATGAGCAGGCCGATCAGGTTCGCGAGGTGAAGCGCTTCGAGAGCGGGATGGTGATCAACCCCCTCACCATCCATCCCGACACGACCTTGCGCGAGATCCGCGAGATCAAGGCGCAACGCCGCATCTCCGGCTTCCCGGTCGTCGAGCGTGGCACGGGAAAGCTGGTCGGCATCCTCACCAACCGCGACATGCGCTTTGAAGGCGGCTCTGATGTGCCGGCTTCAAAGTTGATGACGACCGAGAACCTCGTCACCGTCCGCGAGGGCGTAAGCCAGGAAATCGCCCGGGACCTGCTGAAGCGGCACAAGATCGAGCGCCTGATCGTGGTCGACGACGACTACCGTGCCGTGGGTCTCATTACCGTCAAGGACATGGAGAAGGCCGAGGCCCACCCGCATGCGGCCAAGGATTCGCGCGGGCGCCTGCTCGTCGGCGCGGCTTCCACGGTCGGCGACGCGGGCTTCGAGCGGTCGATGGCCCTGATCGACGCCGGCGTCGACGTGGTCGTGATCGACACCGCTCACGGCCATTCGAAGTCGGTGGGGGACGCGGTTCGCCGCCTGGCCCGCGAGACCAACCGTGTCCAGATCGTCGCCGGCAATGTCGCCACCTATGACGGGGCCCGGGCGCTGGTGGACGCGGGCGCCGATGCGATCAAGGTGGGCATCGGGCCGGGCTCGATCTGCACCACCCGGATCGTCGCTGGGGTGGGCGTGCCACAGTTCACCGCCATTGCCGAGGCCGTGCGCGCCGCGAGGGACGCCAACGTCCCGATCATCGCCGACGGCGGCATCCGCTATTCGGGCGATCTCGCCAAGGCGATCGGGGCCGGAGCGTCGACGGCGATGATGGGCTCCATGTTCGCGGGAACCGACGAGTCTCCGGGCGAGGTCTTCCTCTACCAGGGACGGAGCTACAAATCGTACCGCGGCATGGGCTCGCTGGGCGCGATGGCGCGCGGGTCGGCGGACCGCTACTTCCAGAAGGAGGTGGAGGACGCGATGAAGTTGGTGCCCGAGGGCATCGAGGGCCAGACGCCGTACAAGGGTCCGATCGCGCCGGTGATCCACCAGCTGGTCGGCGGCCTTCGGGCGGCGATGGGCTATCTTGGCGCGCCGGACATTGCCGAGTTCCAGACGCGCGCGCGGTTCGTGCGCATCAGCGGGGCTGGCGTTCGCGAGAGCCACGTGCACGACGTCATGATCACTCGCGAGGCGCCGAACTACCCGACGCGAGTCTGAGGGCCTTGCGCGACGGCGGCCGGATCTCGGCGGCGATCGAAGTCATCGAGGAGATCCTCGGCCGCGGGCGTCCCGCCCACCTCGCGCTGAAGGCGTGGGGAGACGGGGCGCGCTACGCGGGGGCGAAGGATCGCGCCTTCGTCTCGGGGCTCACCCTGGACGCCCTGCGTCGCCGGCGCTCGACCGCCTGGCGCATGGACGAGGAGAGCCCGCGCGCGCTTGCCCTCGGCGTGCTCCGCCATGCCTGGGGATGGGAGGCGGCGCATCTCGTGCAGGCGCTCGAGGAGCCTCATGGTCCCGGCCCGGCGGCTGCAGCGGAACGGGCCCGGCTCGAGGCGCCGCGCGATCTGGCCGACGCCCCGGCCCCGGTCCGCGGGGACTATGCTGACTGGATGGACCCCTATCTGGAGCGTGTGTTCGGTGAGGCGAGGGCGGCCGAGGGCGCCGCCCTGGCGGAACGCGCCCCCACTGATCTGCGCATCAACACGCTGCGCACGGATGTGCCTCGGGCAAGGCGGGCCCTCGCGCCGCTGGGCGCCGAGCCGGCTCCATTCCTGGACACCGCTCTGCGCGTGGCTGCGCCAGCCGCCGCGGAACGGGCCGCGCCGGTTGAGGCCGCTCCCGAGTTCGAGAAGGGATGGTTCGAGGTTCAGGATCTCGGCTCTCAGATTGCGGCGGCGTGCGCCGGGGATCTGGCAGGACGCCAGGTGCTCGACTTCTGCGCCGGCGGCGGGGGCAAGACGCTCGCGCTGGCTGCGGCCATGAAGAACAAGGGACAGATCTTCGCCTATGACGCCGATGCGCGACGCCTGACCGACACCGTCCGCCGCAGCCGACGCGCGGAAGTGCGCAATCTGCAGGTCCGCTCGCCCGTGCGCCCTGAGCCCCTTGCCGGCCTCGAGAGCCGCATGGATCTGGTCTTCGTCGACGCGCCCTGCACCGGCTCGGGCACATGGCGCCGGCACCCCGACACCAAGTGGCGCCTGCGGAAGGAGCAGATGGAGCGTCGCATGGTCGAGCAGGACGAGGTCCTCGCCGCCGCAGCCGCCTATGTCCGTCCCGGGGGACGGCTCCTCTATGCGACCTGTTCAGTGTTCGCCGAGGAGAACGAGGACCGGCTAGGCGCCTTCATTTCGCGCTTCCCCGCATTCCGCATCGTCCCAGTCGCCGCACCGGCGGCGATCCCTGTGAACGACGCAGGATATGTTCGACTCACGCCTCTCTCGCAGGGGACCGATGGATTCTTCGTGGCCACACTCGAGCGGTCGGCGTGACCGCCCGTATCGTGACCTTGCAGCCAATTTCACCTAACGGACACCCATGAGCGAGCCCCGTCACCAGCGTATCCTGATCGTCGACTTCGGCAGCCAGGTGACGCAGCTGATCGCGCGGCGCCTGCGCGAGAGCGGCGTCTATTGCGAGATTCATCCGTTCGATCGCGTCGAAGCCATCCTGGACGCCTTCTCCCCGGCGGCGGTGATTTTGTCGGGTGGGCCCGCCAGCGCCCATGAAACTGCCAGCCCAGCCGCATCCGCGCGGCTGTTTGAGCTAGGCGTGCCCATCCTCGGCATCTGCTACGGAGAGATGACGCTCTGCGCCCAGCTCGGCGGGGCGGTGGAGGGAGGCCACGCCCGGGAGTTCGGGCGCGCCGATATCACCATCGTGCGGGAATCGCCCTTGCTGGCCGGACTGGGCGCGCTGGGCGCGCGCGAGACCGTGTGGATGAGCCATGGCGATGTGGTCACCGCGATCCCTCCGGGTTTCGAGGTCATCGCCGCATCGGAAGGCTCCCCGTTCGCGGCCATCGCCGACGAAGGCCGGCGCATTTACGGCGTGCAGTTCCATCCCGAGGTCGCCCACACGCCGCGTGGCGCCCTGATCCTGCGCAACTTCACTCATCGCATCGCCGGCCTCTCCGGCGACTGGACGATGGCGGCCTTCCGAAGCGAGGCCAAAGAGCGGATTCGCGCCCAGGTGGGGAAGGGCAGGGTGATCTGCGGCCTCTCGGGCGGGGTCGACTCTTCGGTGACGGCGGTCCTGCTTCACGAGGCGATCGGCGACCAGCTCACCTGCGTCTTTGTCGACACGGGCCTGATGCGCCTGAACGAAGCCAGCGAGGTCGTGAGCCTATTCC